>JBFLVQ010000032.1:0-31335 GCA_040758525.1 Acidobacteriota bacterium | reverse complement strand
GAGACTGATTAACCAATTTGGTGGCGGTAGTATAAACATTCTCTCGGTTATCTTGCGGAGTGATGTCTTGCCTTTGCTCAATTTCGCTTTTTCCCTCTTCTAGTACAGAGATGCTAGCTTGTGCGCCAATCGATTCGAGAGCAGCCTTATATTTTTCTGCCTGTTCCTGTGTCAACCCTTTCTTTACTACGATAGGAGTAGAGTTGACCATACGCTCGGCTTTCTCAGGCGCAACCTTAAACTTCTCTATCAATTTCTCCTTAATAAGGGCTTTCTCTTCCTGAGTGTTTGATCCAGCACTCTCGAAGATGACTTGGAATTGCATCCTCTCTCCTTGATAGCCGACTAGGTCGGCTGTTGATACAGAACGAAAATTGTGTCAACCAATATGTAGAAGATCCAGCACAGTTTCTGTACCGTAATAGAGCGCGACTCCGCCGAAGACCGCTAGTGATACCTTATCACGTTCTGCGTTTGTGTTTACTTCCGGGATTAAATCGGAGGCAGCTACATAAAGAGTGACACCAGCAGAGATAGGCAATGCGTAGACTACGGCACGCTCCAATAGAGAGATTGAGATCACACCGAGCAATGTCACTAGTCCTACAAAGACACTGGCGCGCTGTGCCACTTTGCGACTACGCCCTGCCGCAAGCATTATTGACGCCACTGTAAAACCCTCTGGCAGTTTGTGCAGTAGGATGGCAATAAATATAAGCAGGCCCAGCCGCGTATCGATGGCAAAGCCGGAAGCAATGGAAACCCCGTCAAAGAACGTATGGATCGCTAGCCCGCCTACAGCGGTAATTGCGGCATGGCGTGAAAGCATAGCATCCGAATGTGTCTCCTCACCAAAATGAAAGTGTGAAGCCAGTGTATGTTCGAAGAACTGTATGGCCAAATAGCCAAGCAGTACTAAAGACATTACTGTAGGGACCTCTCCTTGCCAAGCTTTTAAATTAAGACTGGCAGGGATCACTTTCAAAAAGACGGCTGCAAGCATAAAACCGGCGCCAATTGCAATTAGATACTTAAGCGTACGGTCGCTTGGCTTTTGTTGTGAAGAGACCCACAGGCCACCAAGGATGTTCGCCAATGCAGCAAGCACCCCATATACTAAAACTGGTGACCAACTCATAAGGCTCCTCTTCTACAATAAGAACTTATCCGCTTCAGCAAGTCCCAGGCTGAGATGATAGCATAGTAACCTAATATTGTCTTGAACTCCTTTCGGCGGAAGGAGATTCGTGGGATGTGGCTACTTTGTAAGACTATTTTCAAAATCGCTCTAGACGAACCTGTTTGTGCCAATAACCTCTTATTAACAATAAGCTTAAAACTATTAATAGAGATTATAAGGAGTTCTCAATAACCTCTTTGTTATAACCAATCAACCTGTCAAAGTTCAAGCAACACTGCAGCTCAGACGTCCTAAATCACAGCATCTAAATAACTACTCTTTTTAGCAGAGCAGCTTTTAGGCGAGCTTTTTCCTTGACAGCCAATCTCAGGTGGCGTAGTATACCCGAAGGTGGAAAAAAGTGGACTAAAGTGGCTTTTTGTAGTGTGTTGGCACAATTGACTTGAAGTTCTACTTGAGCTCTGCAGCACCATGGTAAAGGGAAGCAAAGACAATGCTTCGGGGCAATTACATTACCCGCATGGACGAAAAAGGGCGGTTGAAGGTGCCGACTGCCTTTCGCCGTTACTTGTCAGAGCATTACAGTGAGGAGTTCTATGTAACCAGCCTCACCGGGGAGTATGCGCGTATCTATCCAATGGCGGAGTGGGAAGCCTTAGAAGCAAGACTGGCGATATTGCCTTCAATGGATCCGGCCAAGCGCCGTTTCCTAGATCGCACAAACTATTATGGCCAGACACAGACCATAGATACACAAGGACGTCTGCTAATTCATCCGCTGCTACGTTCAAGCGCGGAAATAATGGGTGAAGTAGCCGTGCTTGGGTATCTTATCTATTTGGAGATCTGGAGTTTGGAGCGGTTCCAAGCGCATCTGACAGCCGATCCTTACAGCGATGAGGATGCGGCCGCGATTGCGCGACTCGGCATCTAAAGCCTGTGCACAGTAATTGCAGGTGATTGTTGGCATTCTGTTTTTGTAGAGGTTGTATAGTGTCGCCGGCAAAAAGATCCGAAGCCGCAGAAAAATATACGCATCGCCCGGTACTACTCGAAGCTGTAGTGCAGGCACTCGATCCTAGCGCGGGCGGAATGTTCATTGATTGCACTTTAGGTTTAGGTGGACATAGCGAGGCGTTGTTAGCTGCTAGTCATAAAGTAAGTGTACTCGGTATAGATCGTGACGAAGCGGCATTGGCCCAAGCGCAGCAGCGATTAGCAGGGTTTGGACCACGTTTCCAAGCACTGCAAGCAAACTTCAAAGCACTGGCTGAGATAACCACACAACTAGGTATCGCAACAGGGGCAGTACAGGGTGTCTTAGCAGACTTAGGAGTCTCTTCCTTGCAGTTGGATAGCGGAGAGAGGGGCTTCAGTTTTCAGCGGCCAGGCCCACTCGATATGCGTATGGATTGCCGCCAGACTGTCACTGCAGCCCTACTTGTTAACACGCTGAGCGAAACAGAACTGGCAGATTTGATCTATCAGTATGGTGAAGAGCCAGCATCACGCGCAATTGCACGTCGCATTGTTCAGGTACGTGTCCGAGAACCTATTGAAACGACTACTGAGCTAGCGGATATTGTTGCCCAAGTGGTACGTCGGCGTGGACAACACGGTCGGGAGCGTATACATCCGGCCACACGTACCTTTCAGGCATTGCGCATAGCTGTGAACGAAGAACTTAATGGGCTTGATAGCTTCGTTCACGATGCTGTAACAGCATTGGTTAGCGGAGGGCGGTTAGCAATAATTACCTTCCATTCGTTGGAAGATCGGATCATAAAAAACGCCTTCCGCTTTGAAGCTGGGCAATGCCGTTGCCCCCCAGGTTTGCCCCTTTGTATTTGCGGTACACAAGCGCGGGTATGGATCGTGACTAAAAAGCCGATTATTCCCGCTGCGCAAGAAGTGGCCGAGAATGCCCGCGCACGTAGCGCGAAATTGCGGGTTTGTGAGCGACTTTAAGATGGGTGAAAGATGGCGAACCAGTACATGAACTATTTTCATAAGCAGATCAAGAATACACCGGTAAGGCGTCGGCACAATCAGACGCGGCCTTGGTGGCTCTACATATCGATCGTGCTGGGATTTACGATTGCTTACGGATTTATTATGGCGGCACGTTACCATTTCAATGCCGTCGAGCTAGGCTATCAGACCGAAGAGCTAAAGCGGCAGCGCGCGAAGCTGGAACAATGCCAGCGCAAACTCGAATTGGAACTAGCACGGCGCACCGCGCCGCAGCGATTAGATAAGAGAGCCAGACAGCAGGGGTTGGAATTGCCAAGTGGGCGCCAAACCCTACTGTTACGACGCACTAAAGCGGCAAACGCCGACCAACAGTAAAAGAGGTGCGCAATTGGTTCTTGATGCAGGGCTGCTGCTGTTGACAGTTCAAAGGTGGATAAGCGACACCACATACTGCCCCTGCGATGGCAACGCGTTTGTTTCTCTTGCCCTTTGTTAAAACCGTTACCTAAAAAGATGGAAATTGTAACTGAATGATCGGCCAGACGGCACAAACCATCCAGCAACTACAACTCGCCAAGCGGCGAACGTTGGCGGTGAGCCTATTTTTTCTTATCTGGGCAGCCTTGATTAGCACACGTTTAGTCCATTACCAGGTCTACAAACATGATCAGATGACTGCGCTTGCCGAGCGGCAACAACAGCGTACGATAAAGACCAGTCCTAAACGTGGTTCAGTATTAGATCGCAATGGGAATGAACTGGCACGCAGTGTCGAGGTTGAATCCATCTATGTTGCCCCAAGCGAAATTACTTCGCCAGAGATGCGCACAGAGATGACAAAAGCTTTGGCCAAGATTCTAGATCTAACAGAAGATGTAGTAAGTGCGCGTCTCAACTCGCGGCGTGTAATGGTTAGCCTAAAGCGAAAAGTGACTGAACAAGAAGCACAACAGGTGAAGGCACTGAACCTGCGCGGTATTCATTTTATTAGTGAGACAAAGCGGTTTTATCCAAAAGATGAGTTAGCTGCAAATGTGCTAGGGTTTGTCGGTGTAGATGAGGAAGGGTTTGCTGGTGTTGAACGTCAATATGATCGCCATATACAAGGGCGTTCTGGTTATGTCTTTATCGAGACAGACGCGCATGGCAAACCATTTGGTCGTTACGAGAAAGAGGCTGAGGTTGGTCAGAGCTTAGTTCTTACCATTGATGAACAGATCCAGTTCCGTACCGAGAAAGCATTGCGCGAAAGGATTACAGAGTTGAACGCACGTGGTGGTTGCGCAGTGGTGATACGGCCGAAGACTGGTGAGATCCTTGCAATGGCAACGCTACCAAGTTTCAATCCTAATGAACCGGTTGCCAACACAGAAGAGCTACGTGAGCGGCGACGCAATCGTGTCGTAGAAGATGCTTATGAACCAGGTTCAGTCTTCAAGATTGTCACTTATTCAGCAGCATTAGAAGCAGGCTTGATTAAGCCAGATGACAAAGTCGATTGCCAGGGTGGCGCAATTACTATTGCTGGTCATACTGTGCGTGATGGAGGCCATTACGGCTTGCTTACCATAAGTGAAGCACTAGAAGTCTCCAGTAATGTTGCAGCAATCAAGACTGGTCGTCAGCTTGGCAAGGATTTATTACTGAAAGCAATCTCACGGTTCGGATTTGGTCAGTCCGCTGGAGTAGGGCTACCAGGTGAGTCACCAGGTTTTGTTGGTGGTACATCGCGTTGGAGTGAAGCCTCTTTTGGCTCACTGCCTATGGGTTATCAGGTAAGTGTGACACCTTTGCAACTGCTTGCTGCCACAGCAGCGATTGCTAATGGTGGAGAGTGGGTACAACCACATATTCTTAAGCATATTGTCTCAACGACCGGCGATGTCATCTATCAGCCGCCCGTACAGACACGGCGTGTAATTAGCCAAGCTAATGCTGAAGCGATGAAAAATATGTTAGAAGGAGTGATATTGCGAGGTACAGCCAAACATGCACGGTTAGAAGGTTATACTGCTGCAGGCAAGACTGGTACAGCACGCAAATACGATACCGCCACTGGTCGCTACTCTGAGACACGCTATTTTGCTTCCTTCTGTGGTTTTGCGCCTCTCTCTCATCCTGAAGTGGGTATCATTGTTGTAATTGACGAACCACGTTTAGGTTTACATCACGGCGGACAAGCGGCAGCACCTGCTTTCAAGCAGATTGCAGAAACAGCACTGCATGCCCTGGGTATCCCTCCTGATGATCTTAACCCTGACGCGCCACAGATTGATAAGCCTTGGGTAGTAGAGGGTGAGATACCAGAAGAGTATGACATAAGGCAGTATACAGATACGAATAGAGAGACCGATATGCCTACAGTAGGATTGAAAGAGGCAGGGGATGCTAATATCAAGCCGGCAGTTACAGTAGTGAGTTTTACTGCAGGCAACGGTGGATTGGTGATGCCGGATCTTAAAGGACAGGGTATACGTACCGCGCTGCATAGATGCAAAGAGTTGGGATTGCGGCTCACCTTTCAAGGTGTAGGTGAAATTGTGGAGCAGCAACCCACAGCCGGCACTGCGGTGGCGGTGGGAAGCAATTGCCACGTGATCTTGAAAAAGCTTCATTAGGGTGGGTTATGGTGAAGATAAGAGAAATCGCAACCGCCATAGATGCGCAAGTGATCGGCGATTTAGATATAGAAGCCTATACGCTTACACATACGACAAAAAATTGTCATTCTGGTGATATCTTTGTTGCGATTAAAGGTTTCAAAGTAAATGGCAATGACTTTGTCTCACAGGCTATAGCACAGGGCGCAAGCGCAATTATTTCTGAACAGCCGCGTCCTGATACTTGCTCACTATCCTGGTTACAGGTCACAGATGCGCGCCGTGCCTTAGCAGAGGCAGCGGCTGTGCTCTATGGCTTTCCTAGTCGTGCTCTGAAACTGGTTGGAATTACTGGTACCAATGGTAAAACAACCACTGCTTACCTGATCGATGCGATTATTCGGACAGCCTTTGGCGACTCTGCAATGTTAACTACAGTGTGCAATCGCATCAATAATATTGAACAAATAGCTGAACGTACCACCCCAGAAGCTAGTGATATTCAGCGTATGTTACGTACGGCTGTTGATGCTGGTTGTCGTGGCGCAGTAATGGAGGTCTCTTCGCATGCCATTGATCTGCAGCGTATCGCTGGACTCGATTTCTCGACGGTTGTGTTTACCAATTTGACACAAGATCATCTTGATTATCATAAAACAATGGAGAACTATTTTGCCGTCAAGCGACGACTCTTCGATGGCAGTTTAGGTACAGAGAGAGCAACAGCAGCAATCAATATTGATTGTCCTTATGGTCGTCAATTAATTAAGAGTTTTGCTGGTCTAGTAATCACTTATGGTTTTAGTTCTCAAGCATCTGTATATGTTGAGAATTACCATCTTTCTCTAAATGGACTGAACCTAACTGTACAGACACCGGCAGGCCGACTCAATATCAGCTCATCATTAGTGGGTAAGCCACATATCTATAATATTCTTGCTGCGACTGCCGCAGCGCTTTCGCTTGATATTGAACTGACTACCATCGCGCGCGGTATAGCATCTTTGTCATGTGTGCCAGGCCGATTTGATCGTGTTCCTTGCCAAGAGGATTTCGCCGTTGTCGTCGATTATGCTCACACTGACGATGCGCTACGCAATGTGCTTGAGACAGCACGCGAAGTGACACGCGGACGCGTTATCTGTGTCTTTGGTTGCGGTGGTGATAAAGATCGCAGCAAGCGTCCGCTGATGGGTGAAGCGGCAGCACGTTATAGCGATCTGGTGATTGCTACTTCAGATAATCCCCGTAGTGAGGATCCTGATCAGATAATTGCAGAAGCAGAGATAGGATTACAGCGTATTGGCAAACCTTACCATAAGATTTCTGATCGACGGGAGGCAATACATTTTGCTATTGCACAGGCACAACCTAATGATCTAGTCGTAATCGCCGGCAAAGGGCATGAAAATTATCAGATATTGAGGGATCGCACAATCCATTTTGATGATAAAGAGGTTGCTTACGAAGCGTTGCAAGCGCGACGCACGACTGCGGGAGGTCGGTCGTGAAGCTATCAGAGATTGCACAATTGATACAGATTCCTGATCTCCCAGCCGAACTCGCGAATAGAGAGCCGACTGGCTATAGCATAGATTCGCGTACGGTACAGCAAGGAGATCTCTTCTTTGCCATCAAGGGAGAAAAATTCGATGGCCATGACTTCGTCGCTGATGCGCTGAGTAGAGGGGCGCTGGCGGCGGTTGTTGCCCGTACCCTCCCTATTGATAAAGATCTCTTGGTACGTTTGATAAAAGTAGAGGAGCCTTTAGTAGCATTACAACAGCTAGCACAAGGTGTACTACAGAAGTGGGGTAAGCAAATAGTAGGAATTACTGGCAGTGCCGGTAAGACAACAACAAAGGAGTTGACTTCATTGGTGTTGAGTCGCGCTGGCCGTGTACTCAAGTCGACAGGTAATCTTAACAACACTTATGGTCTGCCACTTTCTGTGTTAAAGATGGTGAGCAATGGCGCCGCGCCTTCTGATTATGATTTTGCCGTACTGGAGATGGGCATGAGCACGCCAGGTGAAATTCGTCGTTTGTGTGAGATTGCTCCTCCAGATGTTGGTGCGGTCGTTAATGTAAATGCAGTACATCTAGAATTCTTTGCTAGTTTGCAGGCGATTGCCGATGCCAAAGCAGAGTTGATCGAGGGATTAAAACCGCAGGCTCTTGCCGTACTCAATGCCGATGATGAATTGGTGCGGGCAATGGCCGAGCGGCATAATGGGCCGTTAAAGATGATTGGTATTGAGAGTCCCGCTGATGTACGTGCGGTCAAAATAACAGAGAATGGTCTGCTTGGTACGAAGTTTCATTTAGTTACTCCACAGGGTGAGGTGGAAGCAGAATTACCATTAGCAGGTCGCCATATTCTCTACAATGCTCTTATTGCTGCTGCTATAGGAGATCACTATGGCCTTACTCCAGCGCAGATAGCAGAAGCATTGCGTGATGCCTCTGCTGCCAAACACCGTGGTGAGGTAATACAGTTTCGCGCCGGGTTTACAGTAGTTGATGATTCGTACAATTCAAACCCACGCGCGCTTGATGAGATGGTGCGAATGCTTGCTGCTGTTCAAGGAGTGTCAAGACGTATTGTTGTTGCTGGTGAGATGCTGGAACTGGGACCGACAGGGAAGGAATTGCATAGAAGTTGTGGCCAGCAGATCGCTTTGAACAATATAGATCTATTGATTGGTGTACGTGGGTTGGCACGTGAGATCGTTACTGGTGCAATAGCAGCAGGTATGCCAGCAGAACAGGCATGTTATTTCGATACCTGTGAAGATGCTGCGGAATGGTTATCAGAGAGATTGCAAAAAGGCGCTCTAGTGCTTGTGAAAGGCTCAAGGGGCGTGAAGACAGAACTGATTATCGATGCGCTCAAGCATAAGTTTGAATCGGAGGGTGCGTAGTGCTCTACTATCTTTTCTATCACATTCTCAAAGACGTTCATCCGTCTATGACGAAATTGATGAATGTCTTCCAATATGTGAGCTTTCGTACATCGATCGCAGCACTTACCGCCCTTATGATCAGCTTATTAACAGGACCATACCTGATCAACAAGCTAAAAGAGTTTCAGATCGGGCAGCAGATACGTGAAGAAGGGCCACGCTCACATCAGGCCAAACGTGGTACGCCTACAATGGGTGGAGTACTGATTATTGGATCTGTTGTGATCTCCACACTGCTCTGGGCAGACCTAAAGAACATAAGTGTTTGGTTGGCTGTCTTTGCTATGCTCAGTTTTGGTGCCATAGGTTTTGCCGACGATTATTTGAAAGTAGCGCGTCGTCACAACCTGGGATTGACTGGTAAACAGAAACTGGCTTTCCAATTCCTTACTTGTGTGATCATTATCGCCGTGCTCTTTCTCTTCGCCGATTATCCTACTGTGTTGAGCGTACCATTCTTCAAGAATTTCAAGCCAGAGTTATGGTGGCCAATCTATGCGATCTTCATCTGGCTAGTGATTACTTTCTCTTCGAATGCAGTAAATCTTACCGATGGATTAGATGGTCTAGCGATTAGCATCACTTTTGTAACTACTGCCGCGCTCACTGGCTTTACCTATGTTACTGGTCATGAGCCACACGCCCAATATTTAGGATTGGTGCCAAATCCAAGTGTAGAAGAGGTAACAATCTTTTGTGCTTCGTTGGCTGGGGCAAGTTTAGGTTTTCTCTGGTTTAATGCGCCGCCTGCGGAGGTCTTTATGGGAGATGTAGGCAGCCTAGGCATTGGTGGCAGTATTGGTACAGTGGTTGTGATCATTAAACAGGAGTTATTACTGGCGCTAATTGGTGGAGTTTTCGTGATTGAAGCACTCTCGGTGATTATGCAGGTAAGCTTCTACAAACTTACCAATGGTCGGCGCATCTTTAAAATGTCGCCATTACATCACCATTTTGAGTTGGTAGGCTGGAAGGAGTCGAAGATTGTCTTCCGTTTTCTTATTATGGCGATATTTTTTGCACTACTCAGCCTAGCAACTTTGAAGCTACGTTGAGCGATAGGAAAGATTAATGGAAGTAGCAGGCAAACAGATCACAATTATAGGTATGGCCAAGAGTGGGCTTGCCGCTGCTGAGTTTTTGGCTGCGCGAGGTGCACGTGTGTTGGTAAGCGATGTCAAGCCTGCTGAGAGTTTGCAACACGAGATGGCTTCATTACGCGCGCTTGGTATTGAGGTAGAAACTGGTGGCCATTCGCACAATACATTAATGAATGCTGATCTGATTGTCGTCAGTCCAGGTGTGCCACTTGAGATCGAACCACTACGCACAGCACACGCGGCAGGGAAGAAGTTGATTGGTGAAGTCGAGCTAGCCGCAGCGTTCTTACAAGGGACGTTGGTTGGCATCACTGGCTCAAATGGCAAAACTACTACCACAACATTGATCGGAAAATTGCTCGCTGATGCTGGGTTTTATACACAGGTAGGAGGAAATATTGGTACGCCGCTGATTAGCCTAGCCGCTGCTTCACAGCCAGATGGTTGTACAGTGATCGAATTGAGCAGCTTTCAACTTGAAGCTACTGAGCAATTACATATCAATGTGGCAGTACTGCTCAATATCACGCCAGATCATATGGACCGTTATCGCTCTTTTGATGACTATGCGGCAGCAAAACAACGCATCTTCTTAAAACAACAGGCAAGTGATTTTGCCATTCTTAATGCTGATGATGCATTGGTGAAATCGATGGCAGCTACAACACCAGCAAATAAGATCTTCTTTAGCCGCCTTACCTCCTTATCTGAAGGGATCTTTCTACGTGGAGATCTGGTTATCTATCGCAACCAGTCAGGAGAAGAGCATGAGTTGTTGAATGCGCAACAGGATATACGTTTACGTGGCGCCCACAATTTAGAGAATGTAATGGCTGGACTAGCCGCTGGTATTGCGGTAAAAGCTAATTTCGAATCTATGCGCCGCACAATAAGAGAATTTCAAGGTGTTGAGCACCGGCTAGAATGGGTTGCAGAGATCAATGGTGTGCAATTCTTCAATGACTCTAAAGCAACCAATGTTGATGCTGCGATCAAAGCGTTAGAAGCCTTCCCGAAGAACCTGATCTTGATTTTAGGGGGGAAAGATAAAGGGAGTGATTATACACCGCTACGGCCACTGGTAGGGACACGCGTCAAGCAGGTGATATTAATTGGCGCTGCCAGCGATAAGATTGCTGCTGCTCTTGATGGTGTAACACAACTGCGGCGCGCTACTACGATGCATGATGCTGTTGTAGAGAGTTTTGCTGCTGCACTGCCAGGTGATGTTGTATTGCTTGCGCCAGCCTGTGCCAGTTTTGATATGTTCGATAACTTTGAACACCGCGGGCGTGTCTTTAAGGAAGAAGTGAAGCAGTTACAGGTGCAGAAGGGGTAGTTATGGTGAGAGTGCAGACGGGCGATAGAATTTTACTAGCTACAGTTGTAGGGTTGGTGCTCTTCGGCGTGGTAATGGTCTATAGCTCGTCGGCAATTATGGCACAACAACTCTATGGTGATCAGTTTCATTTCCTGATCAAACAGGCAATGGCGGCACTACTTGGTATTGCTGCGATGATCGCGCTGATGAACTTTGACTACCTGAACCTGAAGCGGCCAGCAGTAGTTTATGGATTGCTAGGCTTGAGTATATTTCTATTAGTGTTAGTACTCTTTCTGCCTGTAACAAAAGGGACGCATCGCTTCATACGTTTAGTAGGTTTCTCTTTTCAGCCCTCGGAACTAGCAAAGATTGCACTGATTGTGTTTCTTGCTTACTACTTGGAGAAACGTGTAGAAGAGATCAAGAGTATCAAACGCACATTTGTACCTTGTGCAGTGGCCGCTGCCATTATGATGGGATTGATATTACTAGGCAAAGATCTAGGTACAACCTTTGTACTTGCACTGGTAGTAGGCATTATGTTGATAGTAGCTGGTGTGCCATTGCGTTATTTGCTAGCTTGCACGCTGCCGGCATTGCCACTGCTCTATTGGCAACTCTTCCATGTGCCCTATCGATTGGAACGATTAAAGGCATTTTTAGATCCTTGGCGATATGCGCGTGATGAAGGGTTTCAAGTCGTGCAGTCGTTAATTGCAGTGGGCAGTGGTGGCATACATGGATTAGGGCTAGCACAGGGTAGGCAGAAGTTCTTCTACTTGCCAGAGGCGCATACGGATTTTATCTATGCAGTAGTAGGAGAAGAATTGGGGTTGGTGGGTGCAGCTACCGTAGTGTTATTCTTTGTAATTTTTCTTTGGCGAGGGTTGCGTGCTGCACGTAGTGCGCCAGATAGTTTTGGCAATCTGCTTGCGATTGGGCTTACAACTATGCTGGCCACACAGGCACTCTTTAATATTAGTGTAGTGCTCAGCCTGGTGCCTGCCAAAGGTATCCCATTGCCATTTATTAGCTATGGTGGCTCTTCGCTATTAATTAGCCTGCTTTCTGTTGGGGTACTACTCAACCTTTCGCAGCATGTGGAGTGAGACTTGGCGCTAAGAGTGATCATTGCAGGCGGTGGTACAGGCGGTCATATCTATCCAGGTATTGCGATCGCGCGCGAATTCCAACGCCGTGATAGTGGCAACGAGATCGTTTTTATTGGTACATCTTATGGATTAGAAACCAAGATCGTACCACGTGAGGGTTTCAAATTGGAGTTGATACGTGTTGCTGGTCTTAAGAACGTTTCACTAGCCAAGCGCGTGCGATCATTATTGATGTTGCCGGGCAGTTTTATCGAAGTCTGGGGACTGTTGCGGCGTATACGTCCAGACATAGTGATTGGAGTAGGAGGATACTCTTCGGGGCCAGTACTGTTGCTTGCGGCATTACAGCGATTTCCCACAATGGTAGTAGAACCAAATGCCTTGCCGGGTTTTACCAATCGTGTGCTGGCGCGCTTTATTGATCGTGCCGCCGTGACCTTTGAAGTATCAAAATCCTATTTTCCCAATAAGGCAGTGGTAACTGGCAATCCGGTGCGGCCAGAGTTCCAGCGGGTACCGAAGAAGCAACGAGGTGAGCAGTGTCATCTTCTTATCTTTGGCGGATCACAGGGCGCGCATGCGATCAACTTAGCAATGATCGAGGCGCTACCAGAATTGGCTGCATACAAAGAGCAGCTTACGATTACACACCAGACTGGGGAAAAAGATTTTGAGTCTGTACGTGCGGCCTATGCACAGACAGAGATCGCTGCAGATGTAAGGCCGTTTTTGGACAAAATGGCAGATGAGTTTGCCCGCACAGATCTCATCATATGTCGCGCTGGTGCCACCACCGTTGCAGAATTAACTGCAGCGGGCAAGGCAGCGATATTGGTACCGTTTCCTTTTGCTGCTGATGATCATCAGCGCAAGAATGCAGAAGCGTTACAAGCGGCTGGCGCTGGCCGTCTGATCTTGCAACAGGAGTTGACGGGCACAAGATTAGCACAGGAGATCATTGCACTGATAAAAGCACCAGAAGAGATAGCAGCAATGGAGATCGAAAGTCGGAAACTGGCGCGCGCAGATGCTGCGGCAGAGGCAGTAGATCTTGCCATTAATGTAATGAAAGAGAAAGCAAGCAAACCAAGGAGTTAAGTTAGAGATCTATGTTTAAACGAATTCGGCATATCCATTTTGTCGGCATCGGCGGTATTGGGATGAGCGGCATTGCGGAAGTGCTACTCAACCTTGGTTACCGTGTTAGTGGTTCAGACCAGAAGCTCTCGTCGGTGACGGAGCGGCTGGCTTCACTAGGTGGCCAGATATATGAAGGCCATTCGCCTGGAAATAGCGAGAATGCGGATGTTGTTGTGGTCTCTTCAGCAGTACGCCCTGATAATCCGGAGGTGGTAGCTGCCAGTAGTCGTCAGGTTCCTGTCATTCCACGTGCAGAGATGTTGGCAGAATTGATGCGACTCAAATATGGCATTGCTGTTGCGGGTGCGCATGGTAAGACTTCAACTACTTCGATGATTGGCTTGATGCTCAATGTGGCTGGCCTTGATCCCACAATTGTGGTTGGTGGTCGTGTTGGTGCTTTAGGTAGCAATGCCAAATTGGGGCGTGGCGAGTTTATGGTAGTAGAAGCAGATGAGAGTGATGGTTCGTTTCTCAAGATCTCCCCAACGATTGCTGTTGTTACCAATATTGATCGTGAGCATTTAGATTTTTATAAAGATCTGAATGAGATCTGCCATCATTTTGTGAACTTTGTTAACAAAGTACCATTCTATGGCAGCATCGTACTCTGCTTAGATGATCCAAATCTGCAACTGATCATCCCACTGGTGAAGCGGCGATTGATTACTTATGGCTTATCTACACAAGCGGATATCTATTCATCGAAGGTACGGCTTACGGATCGATTTGGCTCTGAGTTTACCATACGTGCACGTGGTAAGGAGGTTGGCCGAGTAGCATTACAAGTGCCAGGATTGCATAACATCTACAATGCACTTGCGGCGGTTGCGGTGGGACTCGACCTAGAAATTGATTTTGAGAAGATCGCATTAGCATTAACAGAATATCGTGGTGTTGATCGCCGCTTCCAAATCAAGGGTGAAAAGAATGAGATCACAGTAATAGATGACTATGGTCACCATCCATCTGAGATCAAAGCAACGCTTTCTGCTGCCAAGGTGAGTGGACGACGGCTGGTAGTAGTCTTTCAGCCCCACCGTTACACACGTACTAAGCTACTTTTTGATGAGTTTGCGCGCGCTTTTTACGAAGCAGATATGTTGCGATTGGTCGATATCTACGCAGCTAGTGAAGATCCCATTGAGGGTATTAACTCACAATCATTGGCAAATGAGATCGAACGCTTTGGTCATAAAGATGTACGTTACTTAGGACCGGTCAGTGAAGCAGCGGCCACGCTTAAGGAGATTGTTCAGCCGGAGGATATTGTTATTACCTTAGGCGCTGGTAACGTCTGGCAAGTAGGTGAAGAGCTTTTGAAAATTCTTTAGTGATGAGTGCAATAGAGAAGACAGAATCAATCTGCCGAGATTTGGGCATTACATTAAGGCGTGGTCAGCGTCTCAGCAACCATACTGCATTTGGTTTAGGTGGAGAGATTGACGCGATCGCTTATCCAGAAACACGTGAGGTTGCTGCACAGTTGGTAGCACGATTAGAAGAAGAGAAGATTAAATGGAGTGCACTTGGTACAGGCAGCCATGTGATTGCAATAGATAAGCCGATCCATCGTGTTGCGATCAGTCTAAAGTTGATGGAAGAGTTATTGGTCTTTAATGGTACAAGCGTGCAAGTACATGGCGGTTATCGCATTGCACGATTAGTAACTGCAACAGTAGAGCGAGGATTGGTAGGGTTGGAAGATTTTGCCACATTGCCAGGTACGATTGGAGGCGCAATACACTTTGATCTACGTGTACAGGGTCGGCGGATCACTTCGTTACTAGAACGCGTAGCAATAGCAATGGATGGCAGAGTGAGCGAAATAGCTGGTGAAGAGATCGATATGCACCGCGATGCTTTAATACTTGGTTGTGTATTGCGGCTTGTTGAAGGCGATACGGCAAATTTGAAAAAGACGGTCACACATAGATTGCGCAGACAACAGCATAAAGTCTCTGCTGTTGGACCAGTCTTTCGTAAGGCAGATGGAACATTGCCCTCACGATTGCTTACCGGATTGGGTCTTAAAGGCATGCGTTGTGGTGGTGCAGCGATCTCGACCTGGGATAGCAATTTTATTGTTAATGAAAGCGCCGCAACATACGGTGAACTGTTGGAGTTGATCGAAATGGTGCGAGATAGAGCGAGACTACAGTACGGCGCCGAATTGGAATTACTGCTCGATATTTGGCAATAGCCAAGGAAGAGAGGATGAGCGTGAGCGAAAAGGTTGCCAAACAGACAGTCGTGCCACGACGGCGCGCCGCAAGCACACGGCGCATGAAGCCAACCATAGAATGGTCAGGGTTACGTGCACGAGTACGATTGGTAGCGCGAGTAACCGCCCTATTGATTGGCTTGGCCTTACTAGTAATGCTCTATCGGGCGATTGTCACATCACCTTCATTTCAATTACGTACCGTTGATGTGAGTGGCAACTACCGAGTTAATTCTGCAGAAATTGATCGGCTGGTACGACAGAACATTTCTGGGACACTGCTCACCACCAGTCTTAATAAGTTGCAAGAGCAACTACAGACATTGACTTGGGTGAAGCGGGCACGCATTACCCGTATACTGCCCGATACTTTGCGTGTATATGTGGAGGAGCGGCAACCGTTGGTATTGGCCCGTTATGAGGCACAAGGGCCATTAGTATGGCTTGATGAGGAAGCTGTTAATTTAGGTGAATACGATAGTGATTTTGATAAAGAACTGCCTCCACCAGTCTCTGGCTTTACCTATTCCTCTGGTGAGGCAGCACAATATGACAATCTAGACCGGATTGAACTCTATAAACGATTAATGTGGGCGCTTGATAGTGGCCCTGTGAAGTATTCCCAGCAAGTTGAAGAGGTAGATCTCGCTAATCTCAAGGACATACGCCTGCATGTACGCTGGCAGCCATCACGTAGCCCGGTTGAGGTTGATCTAGGGGATAGAGATTTTCGTGCACGCCTAGTGCGTGCCCTTGAGGTGCTTGATGCTTTACAAGCACGCGATGTTGCGAAGTTGAGAAATTATCAATTTTCTGATGCGCAAATTCTTACTGAGCCCGAACGGATACGCTTTATTAGTGTAATCCACCCAAACCAGGTAGCAATCCGTACCTCAAAGCTGCTGGCGGGCGAGTCGCGCGCCCCGGCGGACAATGTCGCACGCGCAGGAGAGGGGAGATAACGATTATGCCGAAACTGAATCCGCATATAGTAGGCCTGGATGTAGGCACCAGCCGAGTGCGGGTGGTGCTGGCGGAAGTAGCAGGTCCAGAGCGTCTGGAAGTGGTTGGTGTAGGTGCAACTGATTCCAAGGGTTTGCGCAAAGGTGTGGTGGTTAGTCTTGATGCTGCTGTGGAATCGATCAAACGAGCCGTAGAAATGGCTGAGCAGATGGCAGGCCTCACCATTGAGCAAGTCTATGTAGGAATGGCAGGAGCACATATTAAAGGATATAACAGTCGTGGAGTAGTAGCGGTCTCGCGCCGCAATCGTGAGATAGGCGTTGACGACATCAAGCGCGTGATCGATCAAGCCAGTGCTGTATCGGTGCCCTCGGACCGTGAAATTATTGATGTAATACCACAAGAGTTCACTGTGGATGAGCAGGATGGGATCGGGGATCCCCTCGGTATGTTGGGTATGCGGCTTGAAGTAGCCGTACATATTGTGACTTCTCCGATAACTGCCAAGCAAAATGTAGTGACAAGTGTGAACCGTTCGGGTATGATAGTTCTTGATACAGTCCTAGAGCCATTAGCTGCTGCAGAAGCCGTCTTGACCGAAGACGAACGCGAATACGGCACAGCGCTCATCGATATTGGTGGAGAGACGACGAAATTGGCGATCTTTCAGCGCGGCGCGATCCGCCATACCGCCGTATTCCCGCTGGGCGGCAACCATTTCACCAATGACATTGCTGTGGGACTGCGTACCCCCGTTCCCGAGGCTGAGCGTATCAAACGCCAATCGGGTTGTGCACTCAGCCACCTCTTGGATGAGAACCAGCGCCAATCCATGCTGGAGATTCCCAGTGTGGGTGGGCATGCTGCCCGTCCACTCTCACGTTACACCCTTTGCGAGATTTTGCAGCCGCGCGCAGAAGAGATCTTTTCCCAGATACAGGAAGAGACACAGCGGTTAGGTTTCGATCGTCAGATTTCTAGCGGCGTGGTAATTACTGGTGGTGGCTCACTACTGCCAGGCATACCAGAGATTGCTGAACAGATCTTGGATCTACCTGCCCGGCGTGGTACGCCACATGGTGTTGGTGGACTTTCTGAAGAGATTGCTAGTCCTGAATATGCGACCGCACTCGGGCTTATGCTGATTGGTTACAAGGCCAAGTATGGCAGTGTACGCAGCTATCTGAAGACGAACGGTGCCTTGCGGCGCAAAGCGTCGAAACTGAGAGAATGGATCGCAAATATTTTCTAATGTAGTAGGCGCACAGCGAGGGAAGTTTTTGTAGATCAACTTTAACTTTTAGATAGATTGATATAAGAGGATGGAGGCTCCGTTATGGCAGCGGATAAACCCGATAGCGGTCTGAATCTCACCTTCGCAGACAATCCCCCCGTCAGCGGAGCGTGCATTAAAGTGATAGGTGTTGGAGGAGGTGGTGGCAATGCAGTAAATCGTATGATTGAAGCTGGCATACATGGTGTAGAGTTTCTTGTAGCAAATACTGACCTACAAGTACTCTCACGTTCACAGTCGCCGGTAAAGCTGCAGATTGGCGCAAAGCTTACTAAGGGCTTGGGCGCTGGGGCAAATCCTGACATTGGACGACAGGCTGCTATCGACGATACAGAAAAGATTATTGAGCTGTTAGAGGGGGCGGATATGGTCTTCATCACCGCAGGCTTAGGTGGTGGTACAGGCACAGGAGCAGCACCCATTGTAGCCAGTCTAGCCACCGAGTTAGGCGCCTTGACAGTTGCCGTCGTCACCAAGCCATTCGCTTTCGAAGGGCGCAAGCGTATGCAGCAAGCTGAGAAGGGACTGGCAGAACTACGTGAGTGTGTTGATGCGGTGATCACTATTCCAAATGAACGGTTGCTCCATACGGTGGAGCGCAATACCTCATTACAAGATGCTTTTCGTGTGGCAGATGATGTTCTACGCCAAGCCGTTCAAGGTATCTCAGATCTAATAACGGTGCCTGGTTTGATCAACCTCGATTTTGCCGATGTAAAGACGATTATGCAAGGGATGGGTATTGCGCTAATGGGCACAGGAACAGCAGAGGGCGAGAATCGTGCTACTGAAGCTACTCAGCGTGCCATCAACAGTCCATTATTAGAAGAGGCATCGATAGAAGGTGCTAAGGGTATCCTAGTCAATATTACCGGTGGTCCAGATCTGGCTTTACATGAGGTCAATGAGGCTTCTTCAATTATACGTGAAGCCGCCGATGACGAGGCCAATATAATCTTTGGCGCCGTCATTGATGAGCGTATGGAAAACAATATGAAGATAACGGTAATTGCCACCGGATTTGACAAAGTGATCAATGCTGTACCGCCTGCTACACTGCGCAATTATGCTAATCCTACTCAGGTGCCACCGGTTGTACATACGCAGATCAACAAACCACTGGCAGACCCAACGCTAGGCAATGTACGCCGAGATGATCTGGAAATACCTGCTTTTATGCGCAAGAAAGCCGATTAATAATATTGCCGCCGTAGAGATAGTATCTTCGGCGGCATTAGCTTGACAATTCAGGTCTCGCCGTTAGAATCTGAATGCTGATAGCCACAAAGTAAATCGAGTTAGCAGAAAGATTTTTCCTCTCTGAGCACTCTCTGCTCTGTGGTAGAAAAGTCGGGGGTGGTCGCGCGAAAGTGGCGGAATTGGCAGACGCGCCAGACTTAGGATCTGGTAGGGCAACCTGTGGGGGTTCGAGTCCCCCCTTTCGCATGGTTTATGGGTAAGCCTTCCTGACCGGTCCCGCGCCCGGCAGTGCGTGTCCATTTGATGTTACACGTGGCTGCCTGCCGCAATTGCTCCCGCTCCGAAACCAGCCAGATATTTAATATTCGAGGATAGTACATCGTGAGAGTTGAAATTACTGATCTGTCCAATTGCAAGAAGCAGATTCTCATAGAGGTGCCAGCCGATAAGGTTGGCGAGCAGTTTAATCGTGTTTCGACGATGCTTGCGCAGAGTGTAAATGTGCCAGGCTTCCGGCGTGGGCGGGCGCCCCTTTCTGTAATCAAGACTCGATTCCGTAAAGAGATACGTGACCAAGTAATGCGAGAGCTACTACCCAATGCATTGCATGACGCCATTACCGAGAACCAATTGGCAATGATAGGTGAGCCGGATATTGATGAGTTAACACTTAATGATGGCCAGCCACTGGTCTTTAAGGCGAAGGTAGAGGTACTGCCCAAGTTTGATCTAAAACAGTATCGTGGCCTGTCAGTAACTAAGAAGCTACGCATTATCACAGAGGAGATGGTAGCAGAGCAGATTGAACAGATGCGTGAGCAGCATGCTACACTGGTGCCGATTGAGGACCGAGAGGCACGCGATCAGGATTTTGTTACCGTTGATCTGCGAGGAAAACATCTTAATCATGAGGCAGAAGATATTAATGCTGAAGGCATGACCGTGCAGATTGCCTCGCCAGAACTACAACCAGAATTTACTGAGAACTTGCGAGGAATGAGAGTAGGTGATGAGCGCACTTTCACGGTTCGTTATCAAGAGGATTTTCATAATCCACAAATGGCAGGCCATGAGATTGAGTATACAGTTAAGCTTCAATCGATCAAGATAAAAGAGTTGCCAGAACTGGATGATGAATTTGTTGCTGGGTTAGGCGAATATGAGAATCTTGCCGATTTCCGCGCCAAGATACGCCAACGTCTGGAAGATGCTGCAATTCGTGAAGCGGATGAGCGATTACGCGAGGAGTTGCTTAACAAACTAGCACAAGAGCATCCTATTGATGTACCAGAAACACTGGTTGATGGGCAGACCAAGGAGCGTTTACAGAGCTTCTTCCGCACACTGATCCAACAAGGCGTCAATCCAACTCAAACTAATCTCGATTGGGGATCGCTACGTGATACTCAGCGAGAGGCCGCAGCAGGTGATGTAAGGCGTGCCCTGATTGTAGAAAAGATCGTTGAGCAGGAACATATAGACGTCTCGGAAGAGGAAGTGGAAGAAGAGATTGCGCGCATAGCCCAATCTCTCAATATGCCTATCGATACCACCAGGAGCCGCTTGACAAAGGAGGGGGGGATCGATAGTATCAAAGGTAGACTGCGCAATAAAAAAGCGCTTGATCTTGTAATTAATAGCGCTGAGATCGTCGAAGAGCGGGTTTCCGCCGAGGAACTAGATCGCCATGATCATGGGCAGGAATATGTGAAAGACGAGCAGCATGAGCACCATCACCATGAGGGTTGTGAACATGGCGAACATCACGAATAACGCACACACATCCTCCCCATCGACGGCGGGGATAAGGCCAAAACTTTCAATTCAATCAAATAAACCAGAGACAATCAAGTACTCGACAAGAGCTTAAGAGTTATGAACATTCCCTATTCAGCATTGGTGCCGATGGTTGTAGAACAGACCAGTCGGGGTGAGCGTGCTTACGATATTTATTCTCGTTTGCTTAAAGACAGTATAATTTTTATAGGCACGCCAATTGATGACGTGATTGCTAACCTTGTGGTTGCGCAACTGCTCTTTCTGGAAGCAGAAGATCCAGATAAAGATATCTCTCTTTATATTAACAGCCCTGGGGGATCGATCACGGCTGGGATGGCGATATATGATACTATGCAGTTTATTCGCCCCGACGTGACCACGATCTGTGTGGGGCAATGTGCTTCTATGGGAGCGCTATTGCTCACTGCGGGCACGAAGGGCAAACGGTTCGCATTGCCCAATTCGCGCATATTAATCCATCAACCCTCTGTGGGTGGTATTTCTGGCCAAGCCAGTGATGTGCGTATCCATGCAGAAGAATTGATGCGTATGCGCAAGCTGACGAGCGAGATTTTGGCTAAACATACCGGGCAACCGTTTGAAATAATTGAGCAGGATGTTGAGCGCGACCGCATTATGGACGCGTACCAGGCTAAAGAGTATGGCCTCATTGATCAGGTTATTACTCATCGTGAGTAGTAGCGCCTTAAGTGGCCATAGTTGGCTGAGGAAAAGTCACTGGCAGCCATCTTGAGGCGGAAACGAGTAATCGTAAAGCTAAAATCTTGCGGGGTACAAATTGAGACGAGACGAAACATTACGCTGTTCTTTTTGTGGCAAAACACAAAATGAAGTAAAAAAATTGATCGCGGGTCCAACCGTGTATATCTGTAATGAATGTATCGATATTTGCAATGAGATCATTACAGATGATGCTAATCAAGAAGCTCAATCCCACCGTCCACCATTGCCTAAGCCGATCGAGATCAAAGCCTTTCTAGATGACTATGTAATTGGTCAAGATGAGACTAAGAAGAAGTTGGCGGTGGCCGTTTATCAGCATTACAAGCGTATAGAAATGATAAGACGGCGCACCCAGGCAGAGGTAGAGATCCAGAAGAGCAACATTCTTTTGGTAGGGCCGACCGGCACAGGCAAGACACTACTTGCTCAGACGCTGGCACGTATGCTCAACGTACCATTCTGTATCGTTGATGCGACAACCCTTACTGAAGCTGGCTATGTTGGAGAAGATGTCGAGAATATCATTCTAAAATTACTACAGAATGCCAATGGGGATATTGAACGGGCACAGCAGGGCATTATCTATATCGATGAGGTTGATAAGATCTGTCGTAAAGATGAGAATCCCTCAATTACCCGTGATGTCTCTGGTGAAGGCGTACAACAGGCATTGCTTAAGATATTAGAGGGGACAGTAGCAAATGTGCCCCCACAGGGTGGGCGTAAACATCCTCATCAAGAGTTCTTCCCTGTTGATACCACCAATATTCTCTTTGTCTGTGGAGGCGCCTTTGTTGGATTAGAGAAGGTGATTGAACGACGTGTAGGCAAAAAGGCACTGGGCTTCCAGGCCAAAATTGAGCACTCGCGTTTCTCGCGCACTTCCAATATACTTGAGTTTGTACAGCCAGAAGACTTGATCAAATACGGCCTAATACCAGAGTTTGTCGGACGTCTGCCAGTACTTGGCACACTCCATGAGCTTGATGAAGCAGCTATGGTCGATATTTTAACCAAGCCTAAGAATGCCCTTGTTAAACAGTATCAGAAGCAGTTTGAATGGGATAATGTAAAACTGCGCTTTACTGATGATGCGCTACAGGCAATTGCTCGACAAGCTTGTGAACGCAAAGTTGGTGCACGTGGGTTACGGATGATCTTGGAAGAGTTGATGCTAGAGGCGATGTATACACTTCCTTCACAGAAGAAGGTAAAAGAGTTTCTGGTGACCCGTGAGATGGTGGAGAATCGCCGTGCCACCTTCCCAGTGTTAGAGAAAGCGGGTTAAGGAAAAAGCTATCGGCAGGCTTTTTGCCGAAGGGAGGCCAGCGCCGGTTGGTCTCCAAGAAAAACTGGGTAGATAACAAGAAGAGAGAACGTATGCAGGAATTTCACGATGGCACTCCCGACGATGTCGCACACTATCCAATGGTTCCTATCCGTGATGTGGTAGTCTTTCCATATACAGTAGTGCGATTCAAGATAGGCCGCCAACCCTCAGTACAAGCTTTACAGAAGGCGTTGGCTGGTGACCGTATTATTTTTCTTGCCACTCAGCACGATGCCACATTGGAGGAGCCAACCCCTGATCAAGTTTATCGGGTAGGCACGTTAGCACGTATTGCGCATCATCTCTATTTGGCAGATGGCAATATCAAAGTTCAAGTCGAGGGCGTAGAACGTGCTAAAGCGATGCGCATCGATGAGCAGGAGAACTATTGGGTGGCAACCGTACGTCGCTTGCCACAGTCAAGCGAGCGTAGTCCACGTATCAATGCACTAGTGGGACGACTCACTTCACTGGTTGATCAATATGTGCGTCAGAACCCAGAAAATGTTGATGTTTTACATAGCGACTTACAAATAGATGATCCCTCTCGATTAGCCGATTCTATTACTAGCCATCTAAAGATCAGCATTGAGGATAAGCAGGGCGTACTAGAAATTTTCCTGTTGCATGAGCGTCTGATGCGGTTGATTGAGATTGTTGAGATCGAACTTGACAAATTGCAGGTTGACCGCGCTATCCAGGGTCGTGTTAAGAAGCAGATGGAGAAGGCGCAAAAAGAGTATTACCTCAATGAGAAGATCAAGGCGATCAATAAAGAGTTAGGGCGTAAGGATGAGAAGGCAGAACTGGAAGAGCTAAAGCGTAAGATTGAAGCTTCTGGTATGACGCAGGACGCCTATAATAAGGCAATGTCAGAATTGCGTCGGCTTGAGCAGATGCCGCCAATGTCGGCTGAATCAGCGGTATCACGCAACTATCTAGACTGGTTGCTGGCTGTGCCTTGGAAAGAATCCTCTCCTGAGGTACGTGATCTTAAACATGCAGAAGAGGTGCTAGAAGCTGATCACTACGGCTTAGAGAAGGTTAAGGAGCGTATATTAGAGTTTCTTGCCGTACGCCAATTGGTAGAGAATCCTAAAGGCTCTATTCTCTGTTTTGTTGGTCCTCCTGGAGTAGGTAAGACCTCGCTAGGTCGTTCTATTGCTCGCGCTACAGGGCGAAAGTTTGTACGCCTCAGTTTGGGAGGCGTGCGTGATGAGGCAGAGATACGTGGCCATCGTCGTACCTATATTGGCGCACTGCCAGGTCAGATCATTCAGATGATGAAGAAGGCAGGCACAGTAAATCCACTTATGCTGCTTGATGAGATCGATAAACTTGGTATGGACTTCCGTGGTGATCCATCTGCGGCCTTGTTAGAGGTACTTGATCCTGAACAGAATCATACTTTCCAGGATCATTACTTGGATGTTGAATATGATCTCTCCCGAGTAATGTTTATTGCTACTGCTAATGTGTTACATACAATACCCCCTGCTTTGCAGGATCGGCTTGAAATTATCAGGTTGTCAGGCTATACCGAGCGCGAAAAGATAGAGATTGCTAAGCGTTATCTAGTGCCAAAACAGCTTGAGGCTACGGGACTGAAAGCAGACAAGGTTAGTTATTTAGAAGATGCTATCACAACAATAATCCAGTATTACACTCGTGAGGCAGGAGTACGTAATCTGGAGCGAGAGATCTCTTCTGTATGTCGCAAAGTGGCGCGCAAGTATGTAGTTTTGGAAGAGCCTGAGAAGGAGTCTTTCCGTGAGACAGTAAGTGATGAAGATGTACGTAATTACTTAGGTCCAATAAGATTTCGCCCACAGATGGCCAATGATCGTAGTGAGATTGGAATGGCAACCGGATTAGCCTGGACCGAAGTGGGTGGCGATGTCTTACAAATCGAAACTACTCTAATGCCAGGGCGTGGCCATCTTACCTTAACTGGTAAACTGGGCGAAGTTATGCAGGAATCAATGCGTGCTGCGATCAGTTGTGTGCGCTCACGCGCTAAGAAGTTAGGGATCGTGCCAGCCTTCTTTAAGAAGTATGATCTGCATATACACGTGCCAGAAGGAGCAATTCCTAAGGACGGACCTTCTGCTGGTATCACAATTGCGACCGCGATTGTTTCACTATTTACCAATGTACCGATACGCAAAGATGTAGCAATGACGGGTGAGATCACCTTGCGTGGTAAAGTATTGGCGATTGGTGGAGTGAAAGAGAAATTACTTGCCGCACATCGAGCCGGTATCAAAGTGGTGATACTGCCCAAGGATAATGAAAAGGATCTTATCGAAGTACCGCAAGAAGTGTTAGGCAGTTTTGAGATCCATTTAGTGGACTATATTGACGATGTCTTACCGGTAGCGCTAGATGATACTGGTGTACGGGAGACTTCACCTGAGGCACTCTCGCCGCTCTGGAATTCTCAAGGAACGGCTAATGCGCCTACTTCGAATTCCACGGTTGATTAAAGAGCGAACATTTCACAGCTAGCAATGGTGATAGCTAGTAGTGAAATGGTTTAAATGAAGATAAAGGACGTACAATTTGTGCGTGGTGCGGTCGTAGCGGAGGGTTTCCCGCGCGACGGCCGCCCTGAAATTGCCTTTATAGGTCGCTCAAATGTTGGTAAGTCGAGTCTAATAAACTCGCTGCTGGGTAGTAAGAAGATTGCTCGTACGAGTGGTACACCAGGTCGCACACAGCAGATAAATTTCTTTTTGGTGAACCAGCAATGGTATTTTGTTGATTTACCTGGTTATGGTTATGCACGTCTAGCAAAAGTGGTTAGGGAACAGCTCCAACGCATGATACGAAATTATCTTGCGCAACGTGACGAGCTTGTGTTAAGTATATTGTTAATCGACTCACGACACCTGCCTACTGAATTAGACCTGCAGACAAAGTCGTGGCTCGATCAGCGTGCCAGGCCGTTCCTAGTGGTTTTGACTAAGTCTGACAAGCTATCGAACAATGAGCTACGGACCCAGGTAAACAGAAGCAAGGCGGTACTGGGTACAGAGCAAGTGATACCTTACTCGGCAGTAACAGGGTTAGGTAGGGACGCGCTCTGGAACGCGATTCTCGCCCAACTTGCTGTATAAGAGGCTGAGCAAAAGGCTGTCGCTGGTGGTTGTGTGAGGCAGCTTTGGTATTTCGATTGATAGAATGCCACGAGGTGTTTCTACGCCGATCCGCCGAGGATGAGCGGTACACAAGTACCGCTGACAATTAAACTCTAAACTTTATTAAATAATCCCAAACAAACGAGTACGAGTATCTTCCGAGTCGTGCTGTTGACAGCAACAGATCGGAAGAGAAGACGGGACAGATACTGATCCAGTGAATTCAGATAATCCGCCCAAGCGGACTCATAAGGGAAATAAGTCAGCAAAGGGTACAAATATGTCTATGGATGAACAGATTGAAACCCAACATAACGGACTATTGGATATTTCGGCTCTCAAGGAGATGAATATTTCAAAGTTGACCCAGATCGCCAAAGAACTGGACGTTCCAGGCGCGACGGGAATGCGCAAGCAGGAGTTGATCTTTAAGATCCTACAGGCGCAGACAGAGAAATCAGGTTTAATCTTCTCCGAAGGGGTACTAGAGTGTTTACCAGATGGGTTCGGCTTTTTACGCGCACCCGATTATAACTACTTGCCAGGCCCGGATGATATCTATGTCTCCCCTTCTCAGATCCGCAAATTTGATCTGCGTACGGGCGATACTATTTCTGGGCAGATAAGGCCGCCTAAAGAGGGTGAACGATACTTTGCTCTGATCAAAGTCGAAGCGATCAATTTCGAGCCACCAGAATCGCGACGCGACAAGGTCTTCTTTGATAATCTCACTCCTCTATATCCATCCGAACGGCTGAAGATGGAGACAACGCTGGATAACCTTTCAGCACGTGTGATCGATCTTATTACGCCGATTGGTAAGGGGCAGCGTGGCCTGATCGTTTCCCCACCTCGTACCGGCAAGACAATGCTACTTCAGACGATTGCTAACTCGATTACTCGTAATCACCCGGAAGTGACGCTAATCGTACTGCTCATTGATGAGCGTCCAGAAGAGGTGACCGATATGCAACGTTCTGTACAAGGCGAAGTGATCAGCTCGACTTTTGACGAGCCGGCTACACGCCACGTACAGGTTGCCGATATGGTTATCGAGAAGGCTAAGCGCTTAGTCGAGCACGGCCGCGATGTGGTTATTCTGCTCGATTCGATTACCCGTTTAGCACGTGCACATAATGCGACCGTGCCCCCCTCGGGTAAGATCCTCTCAGGCGGTGTTGACTCTAATGCCTTGCAACGTCCTAAGCGGTTCTTTGGTGCGGCACGCAACTTAGAAGAGGGCGGCTCACTGACAATTATCGCCACTGCCCTTATCGATACTGGTTCACGCATGGATGATGTGATCTTCGAGGAGTTCAAAGGTACTGGTAATATGGAGATCCATCTAGAGCGGAAACTGGTCGAGAAGCGAATCTTCCCAGCCATTGATATCAACAAGTCAGGCACACGTAAAGAGGAATTGCTGATTCCTCGTGAAGATCTTAACCGTATCTTTATTCTACGTCGTGTGCTTAATCCACTCTCACCAGTTGAGTCGATGGAATTGATTCTTGAGCGCCTCTCGAAGACCAAGAGCAATGCCGAGTTTCTTGCCTCTATGAATCAGTAAAGCCGTCCACTCTATGAACCGGCCAATATGCTCCTGCAGGAGGCTATTGCCTCCTTGTAGGAGTATTGTCCCATCTTACTAACCATTTTTACCATTGACAGGCACATAAAGCACTTTATAATACAAAGGATAAATCCATTGGTAATGGAGTCGTAAATAGAGGAGGAACGCAATGAGTACGCCAGTGCCAGGAATTCCTAATCAACAAAAGAGTAGGTGGAGATCGATATTACGTATCAATACCAGCAAACCGCCGGGTGTAGGGTTACTGTTATTTGGCGTAGTCTTTCCTACCATTACCATAATAGTAGAACTGACCACACGTATGTGTGCCGGAGCGGCCTTTGATCCAATACCAACCATAGGACATACAGTGCTAGTAGGAATGCTACCATTAGCGAATATATTAGTATGGTATGGAATGAGAAAAGGTAGCAGAAGCAAAGGTTGGTTATTGGAATTGATAAATGGAATAGCAATCGGAGTGGCAGTATTCTACAGTCTACTATTTATACCGCTTTTGCCACTCGCGGTTATAGGGTTGATCGTTTACGGTCTAGGTATGTTGCCACTGGCACCCTACTATTCATTGATCTCAACCATATTGCTACGCTTACGCTTAAAGAAGATGCTGGAAGGGGAAAAGCCAGCCCGCATACCTGGATTATGGCTGGGTTTAATTCTCTCCTTAAGTGCCTTTATTGCCATAGAAGCACCAGTAACAGTAACAAGATATGGATTGAAATTGGCAGCATCAGAGACTGCTGAGGCCAGCTTACGTGGCATTAGGATGTTGCGCACCTTGGGTCAACAAGAGACGCTCTTACGTGCTTGTTATCAACGACCAGGTCGGGCAACCGATCTGATAGGTTTTATATTTTTAGCAGGCGATCCAGTAATGCCGGATAAAGCACGCGAGATCTTCTTTCGAGTATATGGCAAGTCTTTCAATTCTGTCCCACCTCCAGAACTTCATGGTCGGGAAGGAGATTGGGAAATGTTTGCAGACTTCGATTCTGATCAAGGTGGGGAGCAAGTAGGTGGAAGAGTAAAAGGGCTCTATTTATCTAGTTCCCGACTTGATGGCACAATCGATCCAGATGCAGCATTGAGTTATACAGAATGGACAATGGTGTTTAAGAATGATTCACAATTACAGCAAGAGGCGCGTGCGCAGATCACTTTGCCACCTGAGGGAGTCGTCTCACGGCTTACACTTTGGGTGAACGGTGAAGAGAGAGAAGCCGCTTTTGCTGGTCGTGGAAAGGTGCGGGCAGCATACGAGAGTGTTGTAAATCAGCGGCGAGATCCTGTATTGATTACTTGCATTGGTCCAGATCGAGTGTTAATGCAGTGTTTCCCAGTACCGCCGACGGGCGGTGAGATGAAGGTTCGTATTGGCATAACCGCGCCCTTGATACTGGAAAATAGGGAGAATGGGTTACTAGGTATGCCATTGTTTGCCGAGCGAAATTTTACTATCAAAGAAGACTTACGCCATTCTGTCTGGTATGAATCTAAGAGAGCGTTAGAAATAGCAAATAAACAGTTGAAGGTCGAAAATGCCCCCAATGGTGTTAATACTGTAAAGGGACTGTTAAAGGAGACAGAGTTAGTTGATATTAATACAGTAATAAGAGCTGCGAGAGCTAGCGAAATAACGACTGCTTGGACCGCTGATCCAGACAATCCTACCGAGTATTTAATACAACAACAACTTTCAGAAAACGAACTGGCTAAACCGGCTAGAGTTATTTTAGTGGTAGATGGTTCGGTAACTATGAATAGATATCTACCAGAAGTTGCCGAAGCAATAACAAAATTGCCTGAAGGGATCGAGTTCAGTCTGCTCTTTGTAACCGATGAAGAACAACCAGTAGAAATTTCCGGAGCGCTGCAACAAGGAACATCTGATCTATATAAAACCGTAGCGGAAAAATTGAAGAGAGAGCAGTGTGAAGGCGGACGCGATAATGTGCGAGCAATAAATAAGGCTCTTGATATCGCCTTAACCAGCCCAAATAGTACAGTAGTTTGGATACATGGACCGATCTCATATAACTCGATCACGCCCGATTATATAGATCAGAGCCTGGAGAGAAGAAAAGATAATCAGAGATTAATTGAGGTACAAACAGAGAATGGTCCAAACCGAATTATGGAGAAGTTGGATCAATTGAATGCAATATACTCACTACCAAGATTAGGAAATTTAAGGCAGGATCTAGAGCGTTTCTTTGCTACTTGGCGAGGTGAGATAAGACCAATAGGGTTTATTAGAGAACGAAAAGCAAAAGTTGATAAGCCAATGCTAGAAAATGCAAAAGAGACATCATCACATCTGGCAAGACTTTGGGCTAAGGATGAGATCGCGAAAAAACTGCGTGAGCCTGGTAATATAGAAGAATCGATAATCTTGGCGTCTAAATACCATTTAGTAACCTCAGTTAGTGGTGCAGTAGTATTGGAAACGGCAGAGCAATACCGACAGGCTGATTTACGACCAGTGGACGCTAATAGTGTGCCGACAATACCTGAACCAGAGACTTGGTTATTGATTGGTGTGGTAGCAATAGTATTGGCTTGGGCATTGTATAAAAACAGATTCTCTGCCAGGTCAGTATGAGCAGACGTTCTCTTTTATTGACGGCACAATTAATAGCTGGTTGGCCTGTTTTCTGGTGGTATGGGCAACGCTTGGCAAGCAGTACAGATGAACTATATGGCCTGTTAGCCCTGATCACAGTAGTAATTTTTCTCTTAAAGAATAAAGAGCAAAAAGAGCAACCTCGTTTTCCTTTATTATTGCCAACATTGATCACTTGTATCTATGCGCTAAGTTATGCGTTCTTTCCACCTCTGTTGCGTGCGGTAGTAGCTTTTACTGCAATAGGCAGTCTCTTGAGCGCATATTATCTAGCCACTCCTTTGCATCTTGCGACGATGGGGTTGCTGCTACTATCTCTGCCATTAATTCCTTCTCTACAGTTTTATCTAGGGTATCCATTGCGGTTATTGGTTGCCTTGGTTTCTGCACCATTAATACAGATGACTGGTTTTATGGTAGCAGCAGAAGGAAGTTGCTTGAACTGGTCTGGACAATTGATCTGGATCGACGCACCTTGTAGTGGGATTAGAATGTTATGGACTGGTTGTTATCTGACTTTCACACTTTGTTGCTTTTATGAATTGACTGCAAAGCATACTTGTTGGGCAGTAGGGCTATCTCTGTTGGCAATTCTGGTTGGTAATATTTTACGTGCTGTTGCGCTCTTCTATGTTGAGATCGGTATGATGCGTTTTCCTGACTGGATGCATGAAGGTGTGGGAGTAGTAGTATTCTTTGGCACAGCAATAATGATTTTTCTTATCGTACAATTTTTAGGCAGGAGAATAGAATGCGAGCCAAAATTGTCTTCCTGATCTCCTGTCTGTTGGCGGCGATAATTCCTTTTTTGCTACCCTTACCGGCAGCAAAGACAGTAATAGCCGCTTTTCCTGGCTGGCCTAGCGATTTTGAAGGACGGCCATTAAGAGAATTGCCTTTATCACAACGAGAGAAGAAGTTTGATGATAGATTCCCAGGTTATACGGCAAGATTTACAGATGGTGAGCGAGAACTGATTATTCGTTGGGTAGCGGAAGAGACACGCAAACTACACTCGGCTTATGACTGTTTTCAGGGAATTGGCTATTCGATCACACCTCTGCCTATTTACGTTGATGCTAAGCAGG
>JBFLVQ010000031.1:0-31516 GCA_040758525.1 Acidobacteriota bacterium | reverse complement strand
TGCAGCCCGCAATACCTACTTCGCTAGGAAGGAAGCGCGAACCTGGTAGTACTTCTGTAGGATACTGTCGTGAGACAGAATCTCGAACCCAGGAAGCATCCGGCCTTTAGGCCGGTGAGGTTCACATCTACTACGATCAAGCTCTTTAACAAATCTATTATTCTTATCTAGTGCGGCAACATCGATCACAACCAATTCGGATCTGACTTTGATGGGACCTTTATCATCCTGCGGTTGCGCGACATTCTTGGCCGGTTCTTTTGTTGGCGGTAGTCTATCCTGAGCCAGTCCGGTAGAAAGATTGCTTAAAAGTAGTATTATCATCAGACCTAATAGTAAACGCATAAAGCCTACTCCTGTTTAAGTCCAGTAAAAGAACTGTTAAGAGCGTTATCTCGGCAAAATCATTTTTACGGCATCACTAAATAATAATATAGTGAGAAATCCATGAAGCTGTCCATAACTACTTTACCGATATATCAATAATGTCCAGATTACGGATCAAGAGTCTGAGTTTTAGACGTATCAGGACTTTTGTGTTGTCTGCTATCTATTTCATTTTCTATGATTTCAGCAAATTATCTGGACGCCATAAAGGCCATTAGAGAACGGCACCAAATTTGCCAAAAGCTGTTAGGAAAAAGCAACCAGGAAGGGTGCCGAACTTGTTTTTTCGACTCGATCTATTACAGATGAGAATATTAGATCATTCTCTCGCGACATTAATCCATTCCTTGCCTATAGCTGTGGTAATACTCAATCCGGAAGGAGAAGTCGTGACTGTAAATATGATTGCAGCAACAATGTTCGGCTATGATGAAAAAGAGTTGATCGGTTGTCAGTTACCGATCGATCCTGCACTAAGACAACAAGATCTCTTCTCTTTTCCAGAATCTATTGGCAATGAGGAGGGGATCAATAGTGAAACGACTCCGCATCGACACATCACTGAACAGAAGATCAAGCTGATCAAAAAGAATGGTGCTGCTTTCCATATTTATCTATCGGCAGTACCTTTCTATGATGATGGTGACCATCTGCACAGTGTTATTGCCGTTTTTCGTGAGGTAGAGACATTAACCCCACAGGATACAGAAGAACGCTACCGCTACCTTTTCGAGCACAACCCACAGCCTATGTGGGTTTTTGATCAAACAACACTTGCTTTTCTTGCTGCTAATAATGCCGCCATCCATCAGTATGGATATAGTCGCGAAGAGTTTCTCGCTATGACACTCAAAGATATTCGTCCGGCTGAGGATATCCCTACTCTGCTGGATCATATTTCACATAACAATAGGGATTTTGGTCGCTCCAGTGTATGGCGACATCGCAAGAAAGATGGTTCGATCATTGATACAGAAGTGATTTGGCATGCAATCGATTTTGCTGGCAGGCAAGCCAAGTTAGTACTAGCTAATGATATTACTGAGCGTAACCGTGCAGAAAATGAGCTTAAGAGAAGTGAAGCACGCTTCCGCTGTCTAGTTGAACAGGCGGCAGACGCTATTTTTATAATTGATGCAAGCAGACGGATCGTTGATGTAAACCAATGTGCTTGTGATGGCCTAGGCTACTCTCGTGAAGAGCTGTTGTCTATGTCTATTACTGATATCGATATCGCATTCCATACACCGGAGAATGTCGAGCTACGCAATAAGCTTAAACGTGAGGAACTGGTCACACTAGAAGGTGTGCATCGTCGTAAGGATGGCTCAACATTTCCTGTCGAAATTCGTGTACGTCTTTTTCAGTTCGATAATCAACAACTAAAACTCGCGCTTGTTCGTGATATTAGTGAACGTAAGCGCGCAGAATCGAGGATCAGAGAACAGGCTGAATTGATTGATGAAGTGCAGGATGCGATCATTGTATGTGGTTTCGATAATACTATTCTGTTTTGGAATAGAGGCGCTGAACAACTCTATGGCTGGAAGAAAGCGGAAGCAACTGGCGAAAAAGCTTCTACACTCCTCTACAAGAATCCTGCTCAATTAAATACTGCTTATCAAGCCGTGCTAAAGCAAGGACGCTGGGAAGAAGAGTGTACTCAAGTAACCAAAGAGCGTAAAGAGATCGTTGTACATAGCCGTTGGACATTGATGTATGACAATAGTGGTACGGCTCGTTCAATACTCTGTGTCAATACCGATATTACGGAAAAGAAGCGACTGGCGACACAATTCCTGCGCGCACAACGACTGGAGAGTATAGGTGTACTAGCAAGTGGCATCGCCCATGATCTCAACAATGTATTATCGCCCATCCTAATGGCGATTCAACTACTCTCCAAAAGTGTTGCTGACTCACAGAGCCGGCAGATCCTAGATATGTTGAGAGTGAATGCTCAACGTGGTGCAGATATAGTTAAACAAGTACTCTCATTCGAACGTGGCATCGAAGGTGAGCGAGTAGTATTACAACTTCAACATATTATTGCTGACCTTGAGAAGATACTTAATCAGACAGTGCCAAAGTCGATCAAGATCGAAGTCTCAATAGCAAAAGATTTATGGCTGGTATCTGGGAATGCGACACAGCTATATCAACTGCTAATGAATCTCTCTGTAAATGCTAGTCAAGCTATGCCAACAGGAGGCAGACTGGCCATTTCTGCCGACAATATTCTTCTTAGCGAAGAGGAAGCAAGAGCCTACTTAGAGGCAAAGCCTGGCCATTACCTACTAGTAAAGGTCGAGGATACTGGTACAGGCATACCAGTAGAAAATTTGAATAAGATCTTTGAACCTTTCTTCACTACCAAAGAGATAGGCAAAGGCACAGGACTGGGACTATCAACAGTATTAACAATCGCAAAAAGTCATGGTGGATTTATCGATGTCAGCAGCCAGCTCGGTCAAGGCACTACATTCAATGTCTATTTACCTGCCCTCGTTGCACAACAGACTAAAGAAACTACTCCACAACAGCTCAATCTACCTGCTGGACAAGGCCAATTAATTCTAGTAGTAGATGATGAGGAGACAATACGAGATGTTACCAAGAGTGTTATGGAATCAGTAGGCTACCAAGTGATAACAGCCAAAGATGGTCTGGAAGCATTGACACTCTACTCTGCCAACCAAGATCGTATAAAAGCAGTGCTGCTAGATATGATGATGCCAAACTTAGATGGTCTAGCAACAATAAAAGAGCTGAAGAAGCTTAATTGCACTGCACCAATTATTGTAAGCACCGGAATGGTAACCAAACATAAAGAGAGTGAAGCCGTCAAAGCTGGTGGGAAAGCATTTCTAACTAAACCTTATTCAGCACAACGGCTACTGGCGATTCTCCATGACATACTTGAGTGACTACTCCCCGGCCTAGAAAAAACTTAAGCCTGGGCTTCTATGGTTTCAACGCCAACAGATTGTAATCCCAATCTGAGGATGTTTAGAGCTGCGTTCCAGTCCCTATCGAGTTTCATAAGACATTTGGGATTGGAGCAACAATAGATCCGGTCGCTCAGTGATATATTTTGTCTATGATTACAGATGCAACAATCTTGAGAGGTATGATGTGGAGGGATATCTACTGCGAATCTACCAGCGTTCTCAGCTTTGTAGAATATGCAGTGCAAGAACTGCCTCCAAGCGGCATCGGCAATAGACTTAGCAAGCTTACTATTTTTCATCATATTGATGATGACAAGGGCTTCAAGAAATATTATTCCATATCGGTTGACTATTTTTCTCATAACCAGATTGAGGATAAGTGATGCTTTGGTATCTATGCTTACTCTTATAACGAGGATGACCAGGGTTTTCGCCCTTTTTGCAACGATCAAAAAAAGCCTCGAAGGCCTTATCGAGACGGCGCAAACAGTCTTGCAGAACCTGAGAATGGATGCCATTAAGATCACTGCGAATCTGTTTTATCTCTTTCAGTTGGTTGGCTTGAGATTTATAGCTGATCGACTTGCCAGCAAGTTTGTAGGCTTCATTGCGTTCTCGTAGAGCAGAGTTGTACAATTCACGGCACAGGTCAAGGTTGTGTTCAAGCGCGCGTGCTTGTTTCTTAGTTGGATAGATACGGTATTTGTAGGCTCTGCGCATACCGTAACTATACCATTGATGGTTCAATGGTTCAACAAAACCACCTCTGTTTATGAGGATTTATCGCGCCTTGTGACGCGATGACAAATTCATCCTCAGCCAAAGTAAAACATTTTGGCCGAGGTCTTCTTTGTCGAGTTGATAAAAAATAAAAGAGTAATTTTGTTACCGCACTCTAGCAAGATTATCATGAATCGTTGTCTCTGCTTGAGTCTCTATCAACACGGTAGCAAAATTACTCTCTTACTTCCATAACTGCATTAGCTTTGCACATATACTACTTGTACCTGAGCAATATAAATGTTCAAGGTCTGCACTAAAATACGAATCTCTTCACGATTCTTGTTATTAGCAGCCTCCTCTAACAAACATCCTATCTCTGATATTGGTGGAAAACCAAAACTTCCCCCATCACCTTTCATCAGGTGACCTAGAAAGCGTACTGTACCATAATCATTTTGATCGAGTGCGCTCAGTAAGGTTTGAATATCCTGATGTCTAGTCTCAAGAAATGATGGGATCAGCTCACTAATATCTGCATCTACGTAAGCAATCATCTCTTCATTGGCAACTACTTTGGAAAGCTCTGGGTTGATATCTTTATCTTCTAGGCAATGGTGAGCTAGTTCCATACTTCACCCCTTGTAGGTTAATTGCAGCTACACGTATGACAACACAGATTAACTGAATTAAACTTGCTTGCCATTCGCAGCAGCTTTATATTTTCTTTAGAGCAATAATAATGCCAATCATTAGCAACCCACACCAGACTGCCTTATTCTTTATTAACACAGCAGTATAGTGATTTAAAAAGCAGCTAAATTAATGATTAAAGAATGGGGTACCTTGTCTCAGCATGTGATAAAATTGCGGTATATTGGGGCAGCCACGAAGATGGGCGTGTTGTTCTTTTACACTATTAGCAATGTGTGTTAATGCATTTAGTAATAAATATGCTTGAATTGCTATAGTTACTAAGCATGAATGGGGCGCCTATCATTATGCAAGGAAGGGTGGAACGGTAATTGCCACATGATTGCGTTTGATTGTTTATCATCTCTGCTCTATTTAACAGATCTGTAGAAGAGCAAACAGTCAGCGAATACTCGCGATTATCAACCATTTGGGATTCATAATGAAGACGCTTATCGTGGAAGACGACCCAGTAATGCAACGGCTGCTCGACAAGATCCTGCAAATACGCGGACACGAAGTCACAATCTGTGGAGATGCAGAAACCGCTTGGGAAGCCTATCAACGCGATGCTTACCAACTTGTGCTATTGGACTGGATGTTGCCAGGCATGAACGGACTGCAGTTGTGCCGTCAGATACGTACATTGCCTTGTGGCGATCATAGTGTCATTCTGGCAATCACTGCCTGTAATAAAGCCGAGGATCTACAACAGGTACTTAAAGCCGGCGCCGATGACTATCTCGCCAAACCGGTGAGTATAGGACTGCTTAAGATTAGACTAGCCATTGCCGAACAACAGGTACAGAATCTTACTGTACGTAAGCAGGCAGAGGCTAGGTTGAGTGGAATGCTGCGACAGCTTGAGAAGAGCCGTGATGACTTGCTTTCGATCCTTAATCAACTACGCATAGGAACAGCTATTACCGATCAGCATGGCTGTATCACATTCTTCAGTCAGGCAGCTCAACGTCTGTTTGGTAAACGTCAACCAGAGGTACTAGGAAAACCTTGGGAGAAGATCTGCGCTCTACAAGAACAGGACAAGACCAAATTACAAGCAATGTTCACACGTCCGCTTGAACAGCGTACCAAAGTGCCTCTGCGGGTAGAAGTACCCGGCAAACTACACTATTGGGTAGAGGTCGAAGTACAGGATGATCCACGCGATCCACAAAGAAAAATATTCTTCTTCTATGATATGTCAGAAGTCTACGACCTGCGCCGTCAGTTACATGCTAAAGCCCATTTTCAGAACCTAGTTGGTAAGAGCGAACCTATGTCGGCAATCTACCAGCTTATTCAAGATATCTCAAAGGTCGATTCTACTGTATTGATCGAAGGCGAAACCGGCACCGGGAAAGAGTTAGTCGCGCGTGCAATACATTATGCTAGTCATCGTCAAGATAAACCCTTCATTGCTGTGAATTGTGCTGGTCTTACCGATTCGCTGTTGGGCAGCCAACTCTTTGGACATCGACGTGGCGCTTTTACGGGCGCCATTGAAGATCATGCAGGCTTCTTCGAAGCTGCCAATGGAGGCACCCTCTTCTTAGATGAGATTGGCGACATCCCTATGAATGTACAGACTAGTCTGCTGCGTGTGCTGCAAGAGAAAGAGATCACCCGTCTAGGTGAAACTCGCTCACGTAAGATCGATGTACGTGTGCTTGCCGCTACTCATCGTAACTTGAGTGAAGAGGTCACAAAAGGAAATTTCCGCGCTGATCTCCTCTACCGTATTAGAGTAATCAGAATTCAGATCCCGCCTTTGTGTGATCGCCGAGAAGATATTCCACTATTGGTAGGATCATTTCTCGGTCAATGTCGTGCTATCACAGGCAAACTGGTGCCAGAGGTGAGCATAGAAGCAATGCGTATACTAATGGAATATCACTGGCCTGGTAATGTACGTGAGTTGAAGAGTGCAATAGAATTTTCTGTAATACGTTGCAAAGGCTCTGTGATAGCTCCAGAAGACCTGCCCCCAGAAATCATCGATTCGGCCTACCAGAAACCGATCTTTAACGACAGCAAAGTAGATGAGAAATCGCAAATAATGGCCGCCTTAGAACAGGCCAAGGGCAGCCGCACCGTTGCTGCTCGCCTACTTGGTATAGGTAGAGCCACTCTTTATCGCCGTCTTGCCTTACTTAAAATCAACACTGCTTAAGGGTGCCACAAAACTATCTCAGTTGTGTCTCAAAAATGTCTCTATTGAGACGTTGATGAGACACGATTAGACATAATATTGATCCATATAGTATATATGCGGTCATGTAAGAGTTTCTTACCAATAACTAAGTCCCTACTTTACAATCAGATACCTACCATAAAAAGCGTTGGCCTAATAATTGCATAGCTAATCAATGAAACAATCCTTAACGAAACAATCCCATCGAAAGGACCAAGACTATGGCCAAGATCCTGGTAGTGGATGATGAACTAACAATTCGTTCCCTTATCTGTATGGCACTTGATCCCCCCCATACTGTCATTGAAGCCAGCGATGGACAAGAAGGCCTATATCACTTCAATAAGCATCTTCCTGACATCGTGATTACTGATATGAATATGCCTAATATGACAGGGATTGAATTTGTCAAGCGGCTACGTATTCTGTCTACTACTGTGAAGATCATTGTGCATTCGGCATCAGTAGGACAACAGAAGAAATGCGAGGAAGCATTAGCAGCCGGCGCTGATATCTGTATTCCCAAAGCTGTTGATATTGTCATATTAGAAAAGGCAATTGCCGACTTATTGCCAAATAATTGAGTGAGGATTAAACGAGTACTACACTCGTGTAGCCATCAAGCGGAAACCTGCCGCAACAATACGATCGATCAATTCCTGACTGCCTAATAGTTCATAAGCGGTCAAAGCCCCTCGTAAACGAGTATCACCTTTACATAGCATCTCCGCCGCGAAGACACAGGGCAATGCAACCATACCTTGAGCCTGCTGATCACAAAAGAGTGCCGCACGACTAATTGTGCCATCCTGATAGAATAGTTCCGTCATTACTACTCCACCTGATCTACCTAGACCACGGCCTAAATCTCCCAGCTTTGCTAACACTGCTGCTGTCATCTCTCCATAATTCGAAGATAGCGCAGCAAGCAGAGCAAAAGTCAAGGTTGCACTCTTCAGTTCAAAACCAACCTTTACTAACACGGCACGTACACCTAGCAATTGAGGAAAAAGATCGTATTCTGGACTTTCAAAATTGAAGACTCGGCGGCTGCCAAATGGCTCTGGTAGTGCTACTATCTCACCATCACGAAAGCCTTTTAGCTCGCCCTGGGGAGCTTTTATTGGCTTGCCAAGCTGCGCTACGGCAGTACGAATCGCGGCTTGCCCTTTTGGATTGTTGTTTCCAATAAACAGGGTCACCCGTGCAGAGTCTGGTCTAGCTATCGTATTCGCAGCAGCAATCAGACCAAGCGCGCCAGAAATACCTGGGAGACTAGAACAACCATAAACGGCAGCACATCCTTGCTGATAAAAGCGTGCCCCATAACTGCGCACCATCGCTGCATAGGCACGTTCCTCGGCAATATCAACATAATGGCAACCAATTTCCAGGCATAAATCGAGCAGGGTATGATCGAGTAAGGTAAACGGTCCTGTGCAGTTTACTGCTACTATCCCCTCTTTTAATATCACTCGACAGCTTGCCGGGACAGTTATATCAGCAACTACTCCTTGATGTGGTCTGCCCAGTTGATGAGCTAGCGCTTCTGCTTGAGCAAGATTGCGTCCTGCTATAATAACTGTTACTCCTAAGCTTGCCAGACCTTTTGACACTAACTGGCCAAATGTGCCATAACCTCCAAATACTACTGCTGTTGCGCCCAAGTCTTACTCCCAGAACGGAAAGCACGTTCCACCAAAATAGTCCATAGACAGAAAGAGAGAATAGTCGGTCCAGTGGCTAATTCTAAATGGCGAGGCACCCCAGTAAAACCCGCTACTACCATTAACATACCAAAGCAACAGACCAAATAACCGAGTTCCTTAACAAAACGGTTGCCTAAATCTCGCATACAGAGCGCAAATATAAGTACCGCTAAGGAATAGAAACCATTAGCAACAATTATCCCACCTACTCCAGCAATACGCTCGACCGTCAAGAAGAGTGGTACATTAGCCTCACCCCAACCAGCTATCATAGGCAAAACCGTAATGTAGATGGCATCACAACTAATATCAATTGCTGCACCGGCACAACACAATATCACAGCAAGATTTGCAAGTGGCTGTCGAGTTGGTAACCTTGCTGCTAATAACATACTGAAGACTACCAGCGTAAGCGCGCAGACTATCCATATACCCCATCCCAACGACCAACCCAGTGGATAACTAGCCAGATAGGCCTGCCGCTCTGATAATGCAATCAAGGGTGTGCCAGGACGCATTCCTATTAGGGCAAATACCATCCCGATCAGATGTAGAATGACATTCACCCAGGCGGCCACTGTTAATGCGCTTGACCTAAGGTATGTTTGCTCCATAGCTAGATTATATATCCTCTAGACAGTCGATTTCGATCAAGATCTAGTTGGTAAAGTGAGCACACACGGCAAACTTTCTCACAATCATAATACTTCTAACCACTCTCGCCTTCTGATTGCTTATTACTCACTTAAGCTGATATCCTCTTAGTCTCAACCCATCGATCTACATCCCAGAAAGGAAATATATCTATGAAACTCTGCCTGAGAATTATCATGGCGATTATCGTTACCACAGCAACTATCTACGCCCAGAATGGCGAGGTAACTCCAAATGAGAACTTAATTGCAGAGGGTCTACCCAAAATTCCTATTACACTGGCTGAAGAGGCAGGACGTTATACAGAGATACGTTCAGCGCGTTTTCTTAGTTGGCATCCCTTTAAGCGTGAACTGTTAATTCTTACCAGATTTGGTAACACTGATCAGGTACATCAGGTAAAGGCTCCTATTGGTGATCGCCGACAACTTACCTTTTTCAAAGAACCGATCTCTTCGGCTTATTATGGACCTAAACGGGATAACTATTTCATCTTCAATAAAGATGTGGGAGGAAATGAATTTGCCCAGAACTATCGCTATGATATTGCCAGTGGCAAAGTGACATTACTTACTGATGGTAAGTCACGCAATAGTAATGGTGTTTTCTCTGATTCTGGCCATTGGCTGGCTTATACATCAACACGCCGCAATGGTAAGGATGTTGATCTATACATTATGGACCCAACCGACCCAACCACTGACCGCAAGATCGCTGAGGTGGAAGGAGGTGGTTGGTCAATACTCGATTGGACACCAGATGAACAACAACTACTAGTGCGGGAGTATATATCGATAAACGAAACCTACTTATGGCTCTTTGATGTCGCATCTGGCAATAAGACACTAATCACACCCAAGGGTGGAACAGAAAAAGTTGCTTATTCATTCGCACAATTCGATCGTGAAGGCAAAGGTATCTACCTTATTACCGATAAGGACTCCGAGTTCCTTCGCCTTGCTTATCTTGAACTTGCTACCAAACGCCTCTCTTACTTAAACAATCAGGTTAACTGGGATGTTGAATCATTCGCGCTTTCGAACGATAAAAAGTCGCTTGCTTATGTCACTAATGAGAATGGTATCGGTGTATTACATCTGTTTGACACTACTACAAATAAGGAATTGCCGACTCCGCAGTTACCTGTTGGTGTGATCCTAAATCTAAATTGGCATTCAAATGGTAAGGATCTTGGCTTTACACTCACTTCTGCACGCTCACCTGCAGACGCCTACTCAGTGGATATCACGACAGGAAAAGTTCAGCGTTGGACCGAGAGCGAAACAGGAGGATTAAACACCACTGATTTTGCTGAACCATCGCTGATTCGCTGGTCAAGCTTCGATGGCCGTATGATCTCAGGATTTTTATATCGTCCACCGGCTCGTTACACTGGTAAACGGCCCGTTTTTATCGTGATACATGGTGGACCAGAAGGTCAAGCGCGACCACGTTTCTTAGAACAGTACAACTATTTTATCGAAGAGTTGGGTGTTACCGTAATCTTCCCCAATGTGCGCGGCTCGTCTGGCTTTGGCAAAACTTTTCTAAAGCTTGATAATGGCTTTCTCAGAGAAGATTCCGTCAAAGACATTGGCGCACTATTTGATTGGATCGCTACACAACCTGATCTTGACACCGATCGCATTATGGTCTCTGGGGGAAGTTATGGTGGTTATATGAGCCTTGCCGTATCGACCCATTATAGTGCGCGTATACGTGGCGCCATAGATATCGTAGGAATCTCAAATTTTGCTACCTTTTTGGAAAAGACCGAAGGATATCGTCGTGATTTGCGCCGTGTTGAGTATGGCGATGAACGTGACGCCAAGATGCGTGAATTTATGCTTAAAACTGCCCCGGCTAATAATGCGCATAAAATCACCAAGCCACTGTTTGTAGTACAAGGAAAGAATGATCCGCGTGTTCCTCGCAATGAATCGGAGCAGATGGTAGCAACTGTGCGCAAGAATGGTGGGACGGTCTGGTATCTACTTGCTCAAGATGAAGGTCATGGTTTCTCAAAGAAGGACAATGAAGACTTCCTCCTCTATGCGACAATAATGTTTATGAAAGAATATCTATTTAGGTAAGGCAAATAGTTACTTAGTCTGCAGCAAACTCTCCGGATCGCGCTAATATACGCTGTGCGATCCGGAGAAAAGCTCTGCCAATCATCTCTAGTTAGGCTTACCACTACGTTGATAGACGATCTTGCCACCAACAATTGTATAGAGAACCTCTGTCTTATGGATCTGTTCCTCAGGAACGGTCATAATGTCGTTTGAGAGTACAACAATATCTGCCCATTTACCTGGTGTTAGTGATCCTTTGACAGCCTCCTCAAAAGCAGCATAGGCATTGTTAATTGTATAAGATTTTAGCGCTTCTTCACGAGTAAGCCGTTGTTCTGGGAAAAAAGGCGTGCCATCTGGTAGACGGCGCGCAACCGTGGCATAAAAGCTCTCAAGTGGACTGATATCCTCGACAGGAGTATCAGTACCATTGGTTACCACAACCTTTGAATCCCAGAGTGTACGCCATAGATATGCGCCTTTCTGGGTGCGTTGTTCACCAAGTCGTTTGGGCACCCAAGCACCGTCAGAGGTTGCATGAATACCTTGCATAGAAGCGATAACACCTAATGCTGCAAAGCGTGAGATATCATCAGGATTTAGATGCTGAGCATGCTCAATCCGCCAGCGCAGATCTTTTTTATCTTGGTGTGCCCGGAAGACCTTCTCATAAATGTTTAGCACTTCCCTATTGGCGCGATCACCAATGGCATGGGTATTGACTTGAAATCCATATTGAATCGCTAATTCTGATGTTCGTGTAATATCTTCAACCGGTTCTAAAACCAGTCCAGTACTCTCTGGTTTATCGGTATAAGGCTCTAATAACCAAGCGCCATGGGGACCAAGCGCACCATCAATTTGTCGTTTGATCGAGCGCACGGTTAGGTGACCATCTGCATAGTTAATTAATCTATAATGTGGTAGCTTCTCGGCCAGAATTTCGTTTGATTCGCCTCGAATCATCACATAAAGCCGCAATGGTAGCTTTCCTTCACTAGCCAGTTGCTTTAATAGATCAATAGTGCTAAATGGCGCTCCAGCATCATGAAAGGTTGTTACACCATTGGAGAGTGCTTTTTCTGCTGCTAGTCTTACCTGTTCGATCTGCTCAGACTGGATCTCTGCTGCGCCACGCTGTGCTTGATATTTGGCAATAGCGCCTCGGACCATACCCTGAGCCGTCTCCCTAAGCATACCAATGGGTTGATTGCTACGATCACGAACGATTTCACCTCCAGATGGATTGGGGGTGTTTGCACCAATGCCCGCCAGTTGCAAAGCCAGTGCATTAGCAAATGATGCATGGCCACTAGCATGGGTTAGATAAACCGGATTATTAGGCGAGACTTTGCTTAACTCCTGATGTGTTGGTAGTCCCTCAATATTAGGCTCTGGAGGTTTATTCCACTTCTCCTGATGCCAACCTCTGCCTAGAATCCAGGCGCCTGGTTTGGCCTTGCCTGCCGCCTCAGCAACCATAGCAACGATCTCATCCCAATTTTTTACCTTGGTTAGATCCAGAATCATCTGAGACTGACCCAAACTGGTAAAATGGCCATGCCCCTCAATAAAGCCAGGAACAGCAAGCCGTCCCTGCAGATCGATAACCTTGGTCGCGGGACCAATAAAAGCCTCTATCTCTTTATTGCTACCAATAGCCTTGATTGTATTGCCTACGACGGCGATGGCCTGGACTTCAGGTTTGGCGGCATCAATAGTGACAATTTTCCCATTTTTTAGCACCAAATCTGCTGTCTCTACTTTGGCGCCGCCCCCAAAAAGAAAAACAGCCAATAGTGAGAGTGTTATAGCTAGACCTGTAACGACAAACTTCCACGTCGTATTCATAAAATGGTCTCCTGAATTTGGGGATTGTAAACTATGAGTACCTAGCTTAACCACTCTAGCCATAGCTAGTCAAGTCGGCAACCTTAGGTAAGCCAATAATAACAGAGAAAATAGTCAGTTGTGTTACAGTATTGCCAACCTCTATTACTACTCAATAACTTTCAGTTCACGTAGAATCTCCTTAGCAACAGCCTTTCGCGCTTCTGTATCAGCAACTTTGACAATATCAATATTAATGGCGAAGAAATATACTTTACCCTCGCGCTCAATATAGCCAACCCACCAGCCAATTTGTGGACTTACACGAATCCCCCAACCGGTTTTGGCTCTTAGTACATAGGTGTTAGTCTGCTCATTGATAAGAATATCTTTGACAATATCAATATTACGACGTGAAAAGGGTAGCTTATTCTGGTAGAGCTTAACGAGAAAGCGAATCTGTTCTTCACTGGAGATTCTTAATCTACCATCTAGCCAAAAGTGATCAATGCCGCCAGCAATATCTTTATTGCCATAATTGATACGATTGATAAAGCGCTGCATCCTCTGATAACCGGCACGTCGTGCTAATTCTTGGTAGAACCAGACGGTTGAGTAACGAATTGCCTCGCGCATTGACTGGTCTCGATTCCATTCAGCAATTCTGTTTTCGCCAATTCCACGTTCTACGCCGTCCCAGGATAGAATCTCTTCAGCATCTTTTACTATGCCAAGCTCTAGGGCAATAAGTGAATTGGGAATCTTAAAGGTTGAGGCAGGAATGAAGCCTGTTTTAGCACGCTTGAGGTTATAGCCAAGATATTTGTCTGTCTGCAAATCATAGAAGAGAAAAGAGCCGTTAACATTGGCATGAGAAAAATACTTCTCCCAATCCGGTCGCTCTTCCCATTTGCCTTTAGCCAACCCGACTTGTAGGCAAACCAGTAACATTAAAATACTGATAAAGATCTTCTCTATAGACAAAATCATTATCTAAATCCTTCCTATCTATTAATTCGATTAGCTAGAGCTGTTAACTTAAATTGCCATTAAAGAAATGTAAGCAGTAGTGACTTCAGGTTATTACCGTGGCTTGCCACACACTCGGCACAGGTCTTGCCAGATTATTAGATTGATCCAAAAAATAATAGGCAGAATGCTATTGTTGCAAGGTAGATCTCTTGTGCGGTCTGTGCTTATTCAGCGGCTATCTGTTGACGACTATGCTGGCAAATTAGGAAAATATTTTACTAGTGAAGTCAACCATTGACAATTTTAGCAAGTTGCGTTATCCCTTGCGTTATCTATATAGATATCGGGGGAACTCATTATGCCCAAGATTTACAATCATGATACCAGTGAAGTGCTTGGCGAGATTAACGAAGAGCAGTTGGAAATCTTAATGGAACTATTGGAAGAAGAGTCCGAAGACGATGATAATTACTATATTGATACCGCCACGCTTGATTACCTAGAGCAGAATGGTGTTGACGAAGAACTGTTGGCAATGCTTCAAAAGGCACTGGGTGAAGAGGAAGGTATCGAGATCCGTATCGAAGACGAAGAAGCTGCTGCGGCAGGTTAAATCTTTAGCCCACCAGCACAATTTAACGGTCCTGGTCCTGAACGGCGGTTTGGCGTCGTATTGTGCACTCTCTACAGGGACACTCCTCACTAAGTAGAACCCAGGGATAAATACTCTGATGGCGGTCCTGCCAGGTAATACCTAACGCGTAACTCCCCACATAATGCATATCTGCTAACTTATATTTCTCTTCTTTAAATATTGGCAAGCTTAAGCGAGGTTTAGGCACATTAGCAGATTTAGCTGCCTGGTGTGTGGTTTGACCTGAGCCTTCCCGACAGGTGGCACAAGGACAGATTTGGCGCAGTGTATTAACCGAATATTGGCTCCGATGCCCATCGTCCCAAACAATTTCGACTACTGGTGAGCTCTTCGCAGCATTAATCTCTACCGGTAGTCGTTGTGGAACTGAGTTATCATACATAATTTATACTCCTTGTAGGACTAAATTAACTTATAACAGAAGCTTGGGCGGAAATGAACTCTGTTCAGCCAAGCCGTGTAGGAAAAAATTTCCTGCTAGAGCAAAAATTTTTGTACGAAATCCACGCCCATCTGTCTCTAAACAAGCAAGCAAAAAATTCTTTTTTTTGCGTTCTGAGGTGAGCCCAGGTTCTACGACAAAGTCCCCCTTTGTCGAGAACCATAAATTGGTGGACGCCTGTTTTCAACCGTGCAGGCGTCCTATTTTCTAACTTTTCTTCAATTAGCAATTTAAGAACTCTTTTATAGATTAGTATTAAAATTACTGTCATTACTTCAGGATTATTACTTCAGAATTGAATTAGTGAAATCAATCCCCTCGTTTGGTGATAAACGCTGGAAGGCGAGCTAACGAGCAAGCAAGGTCTTGCCTGGGTCGCACTATCCCCTTGAAGCAATTTTTAGGGCTCCTGACATCAGGAACAAAGATTGGTCTATATGAATCTGAAGAAACAGAGAGTCGGCTTCAGTACCATTGAATTGCTGATAGCGCTAGCTATTCTGCTTATTCTGATCAGCCTGGCAGTGATTGCTGGTGCACCTATGCGTCGCGCGGTTAAGACCGATGATGCTGCTCGCACCCTTTATACGCTGATGCGACAGGGTCGTCTACAGGCAATTACACGTCGGCAATTTTATGCTTTAGTAATAAACACGGCTAATACCGACCAGACACTAACACTCAACAATTCAGAGCGTAGGCTCTCTTTTCTGGCACAGAGTATTACTCTTGTCGATATGGGTCGTATCAGTGTGCGTAATGATGAAGAGATTACCCTGGTAAAGCAACTACCCTTAAGCGTAATAATTAATGATAGCAGTATAGTTACGGCAACTCGCTCGATCTTTTTGCAACCAGAGCGTAGTTTTACTGTTCACGATTTTGCCAGTATAAATACTTTTGTCTGCTATTTTGATCCCGCTGGTCGTGCAGTTAATCTGGCGGATGATACAGGCACCCAGGAATACCGTACTTTCTTCTTCTCGTCCAATGATATCAATGTCAGTAAAAGCCCTACATTGCTACGTGCAATTACACTCTATGGTGCCACAGGAGGGCTAAAATTCTGGCGCTACATTCCTGCTCCTACTCCAGCACGCTGGACAGCACAGATCGATTAGGAGGTGGCAAAGATATGAAAGCGTCTATGGGATTCTCATTACTAGAAGTAATTATTGCCATACTTATTATGACCACAGGCTTAGTTGCTCTGGCTGGCACGCTGGTAGTAGGTGTTACGCTGCCACAGCGCGCACGCAAGCAGGAGATCGCTAAACAACTGGCTAATACTATTATGGAGAGTATTATTGCTGCCAAAGAATCCTCACCACCCGGTTTTGATACTTTTGACAGTTTGAGCTATAGAACCAGTATCCCCCCAGGCCGTTTTCTACAGGGTGAGACCGATATGTTGATAGCAGGACCAGATGGTGTTTATGGCACTTGTGATGATGGTCGTACTGATGCTTTCAACATAAACTGCCCAGGACTAGGCACTAATGTGATGCGCATTGAGCCTGATCCAGGTCCCGATGGAATCTATGACAACACTAGTACGGGAAGGACTGATAACCCTACCATTGCATTGTTTGATTTTCGCCGCGAGGTGTTTATACGTGATCCTGAGCCTGGCTATAAAGAGATAGAGGTACGAGTCTACTACACCACTCCTACTAAAAGCCGTGAGACCGTTTCATTGATCTGCCGATTGGCTAACTTCCGCAGACTGTAGGAGGGTCAATTATGCGTCAACAACGTACTGAAGCAGGTATTACACTGGTAGAACTTTTGATTGCAATGGCGTTGACATTGATCCTTATAGGGCCGCTGCTTTCATTCCTACGTGCTGCCCAAGTGAGCCGTTCTGCCGCCATTCGCCTTACGGATATTGAACAGAACGCGCGTGCAGCAATGCTGGCAATCTCAAGGGATATTCAGAATGCTGGTTACAATTTTGCTCCCCGTGTGAATCTAGGCGCTTCTGCTATTATGCGCCCGCTGGTTGTACCTTCTGGGGTTACTGAGCTTACTCCGATTATTCCAGGTAATAACGTTAATCTGATACGTGGCGCCAACTGGGCACCAAGTAGTCCAGTAATGAGCCGTACCGATCAGATCACATTGGTTTCGGTAAGCCAGAGTTTCAATAATGGTCTGCCTCTTAGTGGCACATTAACTATTAACAACAGCGCTTCCAGATTCACCTATAACAGTGATGCTACTTTCAATAATCTCTATGTGGGCGATTTTGTGCTGCTCAGTAGTGGTCAGATCTTTGCGATTGGGGTAGTGACAGCAATTTCTGGCAATCAGATTGTGCTCGATAATAATGCTACTAATGATCCTTATGGAATCAATCAGGCGCCCGCTGGACCTATTTCACTACTTGATCCAATTCCACAAACTGGGGTCAATATCAGCCTCTACAAGTTTTCTCTAATAACCTATTTTGTCGATGAATTTGGCAATCTGATACGGCGTGAGCAATTGACACCGCCACACACTACCAGAGGTGGCAACAGTGCGATGACGGCAGCCGCTTTTCCATCTGCAGATAGTCGAGAATATAACTGTGGTGCGCCATTGACCTGCTATTACGACAACATTATCGCAATAGGGATTGAAGATCTACAGTTCCGTTACTATGTAGCAGATCCTAGCGCTACTGGCCTGTCCGGTTTTATAAACGATCCTGGCTACTATGGCAGTACTGCTGCAGGAGTGAGTGCAGCTCTTGCTAATCGCGGCGCCGCACCTAACTTTCGTCTGCTTGATATACGGCAGGTAAATGTTCTTATCAAGACGCGTGCAGCAGATAGAGATACTAGATTACGAGACCCTTACAACAGAAATGCCGGCTATATCTACCGATTCAGTTTAGAAGGCACTTTCAATACAAGAAATTTCTATGGCGCGGACTATCGTCCAGTGTAGGGAGGGCTCATGACAATAGAGAGACTGAAGAGAACCTGGCAGCGCTTCTATATGCACGAAGATAGTGGTTCAGCATTGATCATTGTTACACTACTGCTCGCACTACTGACTATTTACATTAGTGCTTCACTGACAGTTGCGACAACTGATGCAATCTCTTCAAACTATGAGGTAGCACAACAACGTGGTTTTTATACTGCCTATTCCAAGATGGAGCAGATGTCGCGTGATTTTAGTGCACTCTTTCTTACCTCTGTCTCTCCCTCTTACAATCGTATGTGTGATGTTGTGAAAGCAGATCCTACCCTAATGAATAACTTCCGGGTTGTCAAACCACCTGATAGTTATAGTGGGCAATATACTACTGGAACGATAATCTACGACTTAGGTTGGGCAGGAAACAATGTACGCCCTTTCTGCTTTATAGATGTCTGCAACCCCAGTGCATCACCATCGAGCGGCTCTCCTGCAACACTATGTGGATTTCCTATACGACCACCTAGGACTATTCAAGTCGAGAAGGGCGATTATGCTGGTCTACAAGGCTTTGCACGCCGCTATCGGATGATTAGCACAGTAGAGAGTGAAAACCGTGGTGGCGCAGACGTACAACTGGTACGCGATTTTGACAATATTCTCCTCCCTCTCTTTCAATTTGGCCTATTTACTGAGTCAGAATTCGAACTCTATAACCCGCCTACTTGGTCCTTTGGCGGCTGGGTACATACCAATAGCGATTTCTTTCTCACCGGCGCTCCTGGTTCGAGTGATATCACCTTCTCGCGCTACACACTAGACGGTAGTGGCAATATTCAGCCTGCAGCAGCACAAATTACTGTCGCCAAACATATGGTGATCGGTAACGAGAAGAGTGGCGGTGCACTTGCTGGTAGCGCAATGGAGGTCTATAAAGACTCATCTAATACAGTTACTCTTAACGCTGGCAGCGCAAATACAGGTCCGCTTATTAACAACTGCAACAAAGTGGTTGAGGGCAGTATCGATTCGCGCCCTGCCAGTGGTTGCAATAACACTTTTAGCCCTCCTCCTGGTGTGATCCGAGTTGGTGTAAAGAAGCTGCAATTACCCATTCAAAATCTAGTAGGGGTAAATCCTATCGAATTGATCAAGCGCGGCATTCCCAATGACTATCAACCTGCCTCGCTGCCACTGGTATCAGCTCGCTATTACTACAAGCCAGGTATACGTATTACCCTGGCAGATTATCAGAATCAGTTGCCACCCAGTGTACCAGCCACTACTCCACCCACTTATGGAGGTGTCCAACTTGATGGTGCTGATCCTTGGTTAGGTATGAATGTCGGTACAGATAATGGTCTCACTTTCACTACTGACGCGGCCAATAATCCTAACTGGTACTATCAAGCTGATGCCGCGAATGGAAAACGTTGGCCGATCCCAAGAGGCTATCAACCCAAAATCAAAGATAGTGTTAATGGCCGCCCTACTGGCGCACGTGTTAATGGCTATCGTATTCATGGCTGGATCAAAGTTGAAATCGTCAAGGCAGATGGACGCACTTTTGATATCACTGAAGAGATTCTTAATCTTGGTGTAACGGTACCCTATACCAAGAACGGTAGTACCAGCTTCTACTACCCACGTCTTACACCAAAATTTCCCCCTGATGCATATCCTGATGAAAACTCGATTATTCATCTACAACGTTTTGCTGTTGCTCATACAACAGCCACGATAGGCGGTGGCATGACGACAGGGGCAGACGTTCCTGCCGAACTAAATGATACCAGCAAAATGAGACCTGTATTGGAATCTGTTGATGGTATCAATGGAGTAGAGTTTGACTATTATGCCAGTATGTCTATGCGTGATCGTTATAACGATAACTCACTACGGCTTTTCGGTATTGAAGATGATCCAGATACCCGTACTAGCGGTTTACCTCCACCACTCACTACCAATACTTATCTGACCCGCTATAATGGCACAACCACTCCTTATGCTGAGCCACAGCCCGATCCAGGTGGTTACTACACTGATATCAAACGCGCGGCTGTGCCTTGGTCAAATCTTTCTGATAGTAAGATCGATTTTACTGGCAATGCTCCTGCCAGTGGAGTGACGCTTAGCAGAGTAGGAACAACATACTTGAGTGAAAATGTAAACCTACCCAAGAGTAGGAGGAATGCCACACTGTTAGATCGTAGCAACGCGATCTTCACTCCCAGAGGGGAAACAACTTGGTTTATTAATAACCGCTCATTGGTTCCCTTTCCTATCAATATGTATGATACTCGTGAAGGCGTACCACACGAACGTAACACTGGCACAGCGCAACGACCTGTGCCTGGCTTACAGGATAGAACCGTAAACAAGCCTGGGGTAATGAACCTTGTTGAGATTGATATGGGTAATCTAGGTCGTCTACTAAAAGGCGACTTCGACAGACTATTTGAAGCAATGGGCGATACTCCTTACAAGCTTGCCATGAGTACTCACCTAACAGCAGCCGCACTACAGGATAACATCACCATAAATCAGGACAATGGCTGGATCGTCTATATCTCCGATCGCCGTGGTGATGAGCCTCGTTTGCGTACCAATGTCAATATTAAAAACCCTGCGCTGGAGCCAGTCAATCCTGATCCCGCTTTCCCAATGAGCATTATTGGTGATGGCGAATACAATCGCGAGGATGTAGTGTGGAACCCTGGTGGTGATACTGGTAATGCTGCTGGTAAGTCTGATGCTGTGCCATATACACCTCAACACCCTTGTGTAACAGATAACAAAGACTATGGCAAATCGCCACAAGACTCTAACAATGACTGTTTTATACAACGTGAAACATGGACTAATTACAGTGAGACGTCGCCTTACAATGCAATGTTCGACACCGATCAATTACAAGAAGAGCTTACATATAGCGATCTGCCCACTACCCCCCCACAACTACGGCTAGGTAATGTTATTGCCATTACCCAAGTACCAACTAACCCCAAACCATCTTGGAGCGTCAAGCCACCTGTTACGGTTCAGCCGCCAAATGAGCAACGTGTTGAACTGTTTCGCCGTGGCGTACGATTAGTCAATGCCAGTAATCTCTTCCCAACTGGCCCACAATCGAATACAACCTGTAATAACACTCCATTGGGACTGACTTTCGCTTCAGAAAATCCCGTCTATGTATTAGGCAACTATAATGTGCCAGTACAGAATCAGGCTGGTACTGTGGATAAAGATGCTTATCCTGGTCTTACGGTAGCAGTAGACGTTACCGATCCTATTCAACCTACTTCGCCAGCTCGCTACTATGGACAGCTTCCTATTTCTAACTGTACGCCTAATTGTCATGTGCCGGCGGCAATCGTTGCAGACGCAATCACACTACTTTCCAATCCTTGTGTTGGCACTACTGCTACATTTTCTAGTTGGAGTGGCGCGAGTGGAATTGGCGGTTGGCTAGATGCGCGCAGCTTTACCAATCCTTATCAAACCCTTGGCCACCGTTCTGCGCGTAATTCAGCCTACCGCTTTGCAATGGTAAGTGGCTCAACGCCTAGTTGGTATCCAAACTTCTGGACTGGCAGTGGTACTGATTCCCGTAATCAGGGACCAGATTCTCAATACTCTTCCGGTGGGCTTAATAACTTTCCTCGTTTTTTGGAAGATTGGCGACAAAATGGTACTGCCAACTTGGCAGTCAGCTATGCTGGCTCGATGATTAATATCTATAAGAGCCGGCAAGGTAATGGCGCTTTTAAGCGTTATGTTGGCCAGAATGTGATCTCCGATGCAGATACAGAATATGTTTATCGTCCACCATTCTCGCGTGATTGGATCTTTGATCTAGACTTTACCAACCCTTGTACACTGCCACCTGCCTCACCTTTCCTACAACTGATCGACTTCAAGGGTTTCCAACAGAGTACTGTGCAGCGTTAATGGGTAGCTAAGGGGGCTGTTAGAATATGCAAATATCAATTAAATTAGTCGCCAACGACGAGCAAGAAACAGATTTCGATGATATTGAGCTAGAACCATTAGAGGATAGTGAAACCAACGATGCCAATGTACAACAGATGCTTGCAGAAGCAAGCTTTTTAGAAGGCGAAGAGTTGCTTGCCTGTGGTAACCGCTCCGGCGCACTCAACCATTACCGTGATGCGATAAATTATGCGCCTCAACGTATCGACTTCTACCTGAAGCTATCTGAAGTGCTCAACGATGATCTTGCTACCATTGTAGAAGCCCAGCAGATACTTGTTAAGGCTATTGAACTTGCCCCCACCAATCTAGAGTTACGTGTGAAGTTGCAAGAGTTGCGCGAACATCAAGGCAGAGCTAAGCGCAAAACAGGTAAACTGCTCCCTATCAACCCACCGCCAAAGATCACGTCTCCACTCAAGATCGATAACATTAAAAAATCACCGGATGCAATAAACACTAGTAGCGATCAGACGCCCAGCGAGACACCATTAGATTATGAGACGACGGCAATTATTAATGCGATTGTAGAACTAGAGAAGAAGAATACTGGTGAGCTTACCCAAAGCACGAAAAAAAGTACTAAAGTATTACGCCAATCAGATCTCGCTCTCTATCAAGAGGATTCGCCTTACTTCCTGGCAGAAAGCCAACCATATAGGCATAGGATGCCAAAGAAGTTCTGGATAATATTAATGGTTGCCGCCCTTCTGCTTACTTTGGGTCTTATCTACCAGTACACTCTTACCGGTGAAATTAAACCGCTAGCGCCTATAGCTAACAACTCACTTGCTGCTCAAGAGATACTCTTTCAGTGGCATTGTGACAAACCCAATCTCTCCTTTGCGCTTGAGGTCTATAACAAAGGCGAGTTGATTATACGCCATATTACCCGAGAGCATTCTTACCGACCAGACATAAGTCAATTGGCGCTTTTCCAGGCCAACCAGACCTATACTTGGGTAGTGCGAACCAATCCTTATATAAAACAGCGTTTTGATTTTATTGCCTCACCACAGGAGTTTCGTGTCAATAGTGCGCTGACACCAACCCCTGCCAGTCTTAGCGTTCCTGAGCCTGCTCCACACTTAGAAGAACACACTCCTAACCCGACTGGAGAAGCCTTTACAGGTAGAAAATATGATTAAAGCAAGGGAGAAAGCAGGCACTGCCTACTATGCAGTGCCTAGATCTCAATTTAGCAAGGCCGCGAGCGGTGAGATACGACCTTTCCCTTTTAAGGAATTGTCATTAAGTTTTACCGAAGACTTAGTCATAATCTCTACCACATTAGCCTCACCATTACTGTATTCACTAAAAAGTAGTGCTGCCTCGCCTGCTACTAGCGGTGTAGAGAAAGAAGTGCCACTCCAGCGTGCATAAAAACCGCCTGGATAGGTGCTTATTAGATCGACTCCAGGTGCAGTGAGGTCAACAGCAGCACCATAATTAGAGAATTTTGCCTTCTTATCAGCAAAATCGGTGGCACCAATTCCTAGTACACAAGCCTCATTAGCAGGAAAGACATTACCATGACCAGAATTGCTATTACCCGCCGCTGCCACAATAACGCAGCCCCGACTTTGAGCATAACTAATCGCAGCACGTACAATAGTCGGCTTCTCATCTGTACCTAAGCTAAGGTTGATCACCTTAGCACCTTGGGTAGCAGCGTAAAAGATCGCAGCAGCAACTCCAAAAGCATCGCCAACCCCATTAGGTGCTAAAACTCTTAGAGGCAGGATTCGTACTTCAGGAGCGACCAGCAGTATCAGCCCTGCGATAAACGTGCCATGGCCATAACTAATACCACCCGGTTCATCATAGGGAACAGAATCGAAATCAACAAAATCGAAGCCACCTGCGGCAATATGACCAGTAATCACTGGATGAAAAGGATCTATACCAGTATCGATTACGGCAACCTTTACTCCACTCCCTTTGCACATACTATATACATTGGAGAGTTGTAGAAAAGAGATAAGTGGTTGTGATTGGTAAGCAGTGGCATCTAGGCCTAATACATTCGCTTCATCACCAGGAAAATTCTGTGGTTGACGTAGCGCTGACATAGGGCTGGCTAATATTACATTGCGCTCTACCGAGAGAACACCGATCTCTCGTGGCATCGTCATTATCAACTCTTCATAATTATTGTTCTTGGCTGATACAAGGAGAAAATTACCTTCGTCGCTCTGTATCTCGCTGATCTTTTGTAGCGAGTATTTCTCAATAATCGGCTTGATATCTTGTCCTCTTGCCAGTTTTACAATAATACCAATCTTCTTGTCGGGTTTTTCTCTGACTTGCGCACGATACGGAGTAGGAAACAGAAAGATCGGTGCAAAGGTGAGCGTCACGACAATCAAAAAAACAATTGTGCGCTTCCGAAACATTGCTATCCTCCTATACCTTGTTGCGTTTGCGCACCCTACAACCTCTTAGGCATCTCTATGCCTCTTCAAAAAGCGGCTACGGGAAAGAGTATCTTATTTTTATTTTTACAGATCAGTTTTTATTGGCATTATACCTAACTGGGGCCTTACCATCAATATTAATACCAACATTAATACTGCCTGCAGAAATAGTAACTCAAGGCTTCCCCATTAAGACAAATGATGCCCAATAGTAGGGATGCGGACGGCGTATAAGTAGTTCGCGCTGTGCGGCAGACAAGGCCGCGCGTTTTCCCATACCGGTCGAGAGATGACGATAAAAACTTACCATAAGTTCTGTGGTAGCACGATCATCGGCTGCCCATAAACTTACTAACATTGTCGGTGTGCCGGCATAAAGAAAGCCCCGCATCAGACCATGTAGCTCATCCCCAGGAAAGATACGATTGACACCTGTATGACAGGCCGATAGTGTTACCAACTCTGCGGCCAGCTTCAAGTCAAAGGTGTTATAGAAAGTCATAGGGCCATCAGCTAGCTGTAGGTAAGAAAATAGCGGATTGTCTGGCCGTACTACGCCATGCGTAGCCATATGCAGTATACGACACTGTGGACCGTAGCGCTTAAGGTTGGTTAGGCTTGCCTCTCGCTCGGTTAATACTTGCGCATCTGGGTAGAGCGCAGCAATCTCAGCAACTTCATGTACAATCTCAGGTGCAGCAGTATCTGGTAAACCAAAAACCAGTAGTGAACCAGTGCTGGTAGATTGCCTACGACAACATAGCCCATAAACAGTCATACTAGGCGCATAGGAGATCTCATGCCGCTCGACTAGATACTGTTCGCCGTCATATAGAGCATGAAAAGGTATGTAATGAAGTAGTCCATGGGGAACGATTGTGAGCGCCTTGCCAGCAATCGCATTAGCCAGTGGCGCGATCAGACGAGCCTGTAGAGCATATAGGTATTCATTGATCATATCCCGCAAACGCGGTAGGTAGTAGTCGATGTAACTGGGTGAGAGAAGAAACTTCTCCAGTTGAAACTGAAAACCCTGCTGTAGTTCCTCAACTTTGGCTAACGAGATAAGATCCCGCCAAGCCGTGACACCTTCACTAGTAATAGTAAAGGCCGAGATACGACCACGCACAGAGAAATATTCTAGCAGCGCTTCATTAGGAGCAAGCATACGCTGTAGTTGTGGCAGTTCTATAGATTCGGCCTGCTGTAATTCAGCATAGCTGGCATGCTCGATCTGTATACGGCGAAAAATCTCTGCTAACTCCTCCTCACAACGCCGTCGTCGCTCCCTTATATAAGTAGCACTATAAGACCGCTTTATAGATAACTCTTCTTCACGCCCTGTGGTTGCTGTGGCATACCAATTTAACTCGTTTAAGAGGGTGCGGAAACGCTCACGTAGCTCTTGTGGGACAAGCTGCTCAGCCATTTCACGCTGCATATAATGGGCAAGTAGTTCCGCCAGACTATGTGATTTTGCCTGCTCTATATAGCGTAATGCTTGGGCGCCAGCATCGCTCAATTCCAAAGCTAGTTCGATAGTGCGCTCAAAGAGATCCATCTTATCTCGCAGGAATGCGCTCTTTAGCTCATCAGCAGAGAGCAGGCGTCGTGTACGACCCACTAGCTCAATAGCGCGAGCAAATTGATCGAGTGCAGCATCATTTTCCCCTGCAGCAGCCTGTAAGCAACCGCGTAGATAGTAGCACTCATACTCCAACCAAGGGACAGCATGCTTTTGTGCCTGTTGTTGCACCACTCGCAGCAGGCGGCGGGCACGTGGCAGGTCAGTAGTTAGATAGGCCAACTTGGCAAGGATCAGTCGCACAGAGGCTGCCTTTACACTTAGGCGCTCACGTACCAGAATACGCTCGGCTTCCTGTGCATGCGCGAGTGCCATTTGGCAATTACCAGTCTTCAGCTCTAGATCAGCCAAATAGTTATGCACTAATGCTACCATCACACGGCTACTTTGACGTGAGAACTCCTCTAGTGCTGCACACAATTCTCTGCGTGCCCGCTCAAATTCGCCCAATCCGGCAAATGCTAACCCTCCCAACATCTGTGCCCAGGCAGCCTTAAAAGTATTCTCAAATTGTAGAAAGCTTGCTTGTGCCGCCTTTGCCAATCGTGCGCTCTCTTCAAAGACACTCAATTGTAGGTAAAGCTCTGCCATATCCAGATTGCAGAAGGCAACCGAGACCTTGTCATCAAGTTGTTGTTGGATCTCACGCACCTGATAGTAACACTTAAGCGCTTCGTTGAACTGGCCACGACGAAATAGTAGCGAGGCAATATATTGATCGGCCTGTGCTGCATAGACAAACATCTCATGCTCGTGGTAGACACGCGAGGCATTATGGTAGTAGCAGATCGCTTCATCTATATGTTCTAACTCTGCGTGTGCATTGGCAAGGTTATACTCTACACGTGCGCATGAGATCTCATTGCCTAAACGTGTGAAGATAGTGCGTGCGCGCTCGTAATAGCCGAGTGCACGACGGTACTGATTAAGCAGATAACAATATAGATTGCCTATATTGGTCTCTAGTTCTGCCAGATGTTCCTGCTGATTATCTGCCTTGAGCACACGGCGTGCGCAACGAGAAAGCATGAGCGCTTCTTGGTGCTTGCCCAAGTACATCAATGCGCCTACCAACTGCTTCTGTAGGATCGCTACTTCAACCGCCTGGCCAGTACGCTCCATTAGCACTAGCGCCTTCTGATAGTGTGTTAGTGCCTGACTGTAACTACCATGACAGTATTCCACACGACCCAGTGCTGCCTCTGCATAGGCACGACTGGCATCATCACTACGCTGGTGGCCTATCTCCCAAACTGCTTCGGCAAGTCGGCTAGCAAGCTTGAAATCCATAGTCGCCAATTGGTCAACCATAGATTTAAGACGGGCAACATCAGCAACACATAATTGATCGGCACGTATACGAACGAAATGTTTGAGATCAACAGCAGAAAGGATCTCCTGCACCAACTGATCGGAGCAGAAGTAATGTACCAGAGTCATAAGCTGGTTTGCGTGGCAAGAACAATAGGCAAATTGATCACCACAATCCAACGACTAGACTTAATCTGAAGATTATAATCGCCTTCAATGAGATCATTAAAGACAAATCCACCTAGTCGGTTGGTAGTAGCTGCCTGCACCCATTGTCCGCCTTTGTATAGATCCAGCCGTAGCGGATAGGCTTGTGCAGCATCAGCACTGGGAAAGAGAATTTGGCCTTGTACAATATGGCCACAATCGCTGGCGCGCCGGATCGCAATATCTATATCGCAGCCGCAACGCGAGGCTGTTGTCATATGCTCTTTTGCACCAATCTCCAATCCAGGGAGATCAGCATGGAAGAGCAGGCGACGGCCACCCATTGGCGCACTAGCAATAACACGTGCGCCAGCACGCTCACCTACTGTGAGGCTATCAAAGGCGAGCACCGCAAAAGTCAATTCAAGCTGGTTTGGTACAACATAGATACTCTCTTGATAGAGCTTACAGACCTGCTCTACCAGAGCATCTGGGCCATCATCAAGAGGATTCTTGAGTGCCTCTAATGCTTGTGTATACCATTCCAGTCGCTCCCGGCAAGCGGCACAGGGCTCGGCAAGGTGGCGGACCAGCGCTTCCCGCTCTCGCTCTAGCAGCTCTCCTTGAGCATACATAGCCAGGGTTTCAAACGACGGGCATAGCATCAATTTATCTCCAGAAAAATAGCTCTCTTCACACCACTTTCAGCATTTGGGCGTACGATCCGTGCGAGTGATACGATCAAAGAGCTGCTTGAACTTTTCCAGACAGCGGCTACGCGTGGGACCTATGCTGTCGATAGCAATCCCAGTCTCCTCGGCAATCTCCTTGTAACTAGCGGGTGGTTCGCGAAAGAAAAGGTATCTGAGCAATTGCTGGCAACGTTCAGGAAGACGTGCAAACGCGGTCTGGATCTGGTGTTTTCGCTCCAGCTCAATAAGCCAATGATCAAGTGGCGGCGTTTCAGCCGCTAGTTCCCAACCAAACTCCTCTTCATTATCCAATACACCTATGATTGGCAATTCTTGCCGCTGATGCCGCCTTACCCACCAGCATTGCCTTACTACAACAGTGATTAGCCAAGCACGGAACTTATCATGATCACGTAGCTCCGGCAATTTTTCTAATAACGTAACACAGATCGACTGAAAGATATCGGCTACATCTTGATCAGAGAAGCCATACCTTCTAGGAATAGAATATATCAGCGAACGGTATCGCTGGATCAGCGCTTCCCATGCCGACACACTACCAGTCAGGCACGCAGCAATGAGCTCCTGATCGGATTGCCCCTGCTCTATGCTCACACGATCCACTTCCCTCTTGACGCCATAGTACTGCGCATTAATCAATATCGGCGTCCCTCTGGTAATGGTCATTAGGGGGAGAGCCGCACGTGCAGAGAACCCATCCGCTCTTAAGCTTCTAGACTTTTTACACTAGTACAGAGAGGCCGCACGGGGGGTTTCGTACATAAAAATTGCCGTTATTGCCAAGGCTTATCACTGGTAGAACAATGCTTCAATAAAATTGCACTGGCTAGCCTACCATCAACAAACCTCTTCTAATATTTCTCGCTTTCACTGATTTTTCCCGGACTATTATAACCACTCTATCAACTAATGCTAACAAATAAATTATTCTATTGGGATTGCTCTAGCGAATTATTACTGGATGTTTGACCTAGTTGCCGCAATGCCTCATATAGAGCAATGGCAGCCGCGGTGGCAAGATTGAGACTACGTACATGTTTAGTAAGCATAGGAATGGTGACACAATGTTGCCAGTGAGCGGTAAGCAGTTCCGTTGGCAAACCTCTTGTCTCACTGCCAAACACTAAACAATCATTCCAACCATAGGTCACGCTAGTGTAGGACTGCTGCGCTTTAGTAGTAAAGAACCAGCAGCGCGCCTCTGGTAGTGCAGTTTTGAAGGCTGTGTAGTTGATGTGCTTGTGTAGTTTGACATAGGGCCAGTAATCGAGGCCAGCACGCTTGACGGCTGCTTCATCAGTACGAAAACCTAGCGGCTCGATTAGATGTAGATCTGTCCCTGTCGCTGCACATAGACGGGCGATATTACCTGTGTTGGGGTGTATCTCAGGCTCGACCAGAACAATGTTTAGATACTGATGTGCTGCATTCATCCAGGCAACCACAGATAGCACACCTATCAGAGATAGGCGCGCTATCTGTGCCAGATCTATTAATTATTTGCCGCTACCTGCTTGGATTTGGCTAATAGCTCTTTTGCTCGCGGAAGCTCGCTAACGGCTTTGAGCACCTGAGGGTCAGTATCGATCAAAACTTGCTGCGCAATCTCAGTGCCGTAAGCAGCAGTAGCAATTTCGAACCGCATATTTAGCTTAATCAACTCCAAATTATCATTGACGACGCTAGCCGGCAGATTATACTCCTTGCCTGTTGTTGCTAAGAAGTTTTTGAAAGCCTCGATCACTTTATCAGTAATAGCAAAGTCTTCCGGCTTGAGGATATGATTAAAATTCATTTCGCTGCTCTTATATTGGGATAAACCTGCCATCTGACCGTGAATCAGTTCACGTGTAAAGAGGAAGAGTGGTCCTTGCAGGCGTAGCTGTACATTAGAGAAGCGACGCGCCTTAACAATCGTATCTGGAGTTATTCCACCGCCGCCATAAACTACCCGTCCACCATCGGTACGAAATTGAGGACGCGTATCTTTGCCATTGCCATTGCTATGCTCTTCGCGTCTCAAGTAGTAGTTATAACGTGAAATGCTATCATAATCGCGTTGTATTAGCCGTCCACTAGGAGTGTAGTACTTGGCGGTTGTAAGCGTAAGGCCAGTACCGCTAGAGAGAGGAAAGATAGTCTGCACCAGCCCCTTACCAAAGGTCGTCTCGCCTACAATAATGGCGCGATCATGATCTTGGAAGGCGCCTGCTACGATCTCAGACGCGCTCGCACTATTGCCATTGACGATCACTACCAATGGGAGCGACTCTGGCGTAGCATTGCGAGCATCAAAGCTACGCTCGCTAACACCTCCTTGGCGTGCCTTAATGGTAAGTATGCCCTGGCCACGCGAGAGGAAGGTATCAGAGACATCAAGTGCTGCTTGTACCAACCCACCTGGATTATCACGCAGGTCGAGTAGTAGTTGGTTTATACCCTGAGGTTTCAGCTTTGCGATCGCTTCGCGTATCTCATCCCCAGTAGTGCGGGCAAACTGGCGACGTAACCATATATAACCCACACCTGGTTTAATCATATAAGAGTTAGCAATAGAGGGGAGCGAAACAGCATCGCGGGAGATAGTAAATTCAAGTGGCTTTGCCTCACCAGGCCGCTCTACGCCTACTACCACCTGTGTACCGCGCGGTCCCTTAAGATTGGTGGAAACTTTGCTAGAATCCCACCCTTTTGTCGAACTACCATTCACAGAAACGATATGATCGCCGTAGCGTAGACCAGCACGCGCGGCTGGTGTATTCGCGAATGGAGCAAGAATGTAAACCTTATCCTGACGCTGAACCACGGTCGCGCCAATACCAAAGTATTCACTCTGCTGTTGCGAACGTAGTTCTAGAAACTCTTCCTTGTTATAAAAGTTCGAGTGGGGATCGAGGATACGTAACATACCAGAGACGGCCGCATCGGCGACTCGATCATAATCGACTTCACCTGCGTAATTGGCCTCCACCAATGTAAGCGCCTCCACGAAACCATCAACCACGGGTGCACCGTCGATACCGCCCGTACGATTTGATGCCGCTGCCAGATTAGTGATTATTAGTAGTAGTGCCGCCGCCAGTGCTACACCACCGTATTTTAGGATTCGTCTTTCTCTACTCACTTAATTCTCTCCTGAGTTTTTGATGGTTCAACGA
>JBFLVQ010000030.1:0-31673 GCA_040758525.1 Acidobacteriota bacterium | reverse complement strand
TGGTGGTGGTAATCTCTCAACGCCTGCAGGCGCCGAGGACCCACCGCTCGGTTTTGCTGGCCCTAGCTCAGTAAGAGTGAAGAAGCCAAAGACTGAAGAGGAAGAGAGTGGAGATTTTATCCCGGTCGATGATCGCTGGCGCATAGGATTCCCTGAGTGGGATCGCCATGGTGACTTCTCCAAAGCTGATTATCCTTTCACTAAAGGTCGGTTGATTAATCCATACCGGCAAAATGTCTTGAAGGGTGACTATCCGATTTTGGGAACAGACAAGTTCTTTGTTCTCACCCTTAAGAGTGAAACAACTATTAACACCAACCGGCTGCCCACGCCTAGCGATATATTCTCGCAACAGCGTCCTGACAGCCGTGAATTCTTTGGTCGTGGAGGGCGATTCGCGATCCTGCAGAATTTTCTAGCTACTGCTGATTTCTTCCAGGGCGCAGCCAATGGTTTTAAGCCCGCCGATTTCCGCTTCCATGCGACCTTCGCAGTCAACTTAAACTATACACGCTCACGTGAAAATGGTGTGGTGTTCATCGATCAGCGGCGTGGACGTATCCGTAAGGATAACCATGTCACGCTACAGGAAGGTTTTGCTGAATACCGCCTGGGTGACACTAGCAAGATTTTCCCATTCTTGCGTAGCGAGGGCAGCCGCGGTGGCTATAGCCCCTATTTCGATACTACCTCCTTCCGCGCTGGCATACAGTGTTTTAACAGCGACTTCCGAGGTTTCATCTTTAATGACTGTAATCTCGGTGCACGGCTTTTTGGTAATTTAGGGTCAAACCGTTACCAGTATAACGTAGCCTATTTCGATATGTTGGAGAAAGATACCAACAGTGGTTTGAACACTTTCAATTCGCGTGCACAACGAGTGTTGATTGCCAATGTGTTCCGGCAGGATACCTTTAAGAAGGGTTATACAGTTGAGTTCAGCTACCACTATAACCGTACCGATCCAACGGTCTTCAACGACCGCAATGGTTTTCCGGTACGTCCAGCGGTAGCAGGCACACCAGTGCCAAATCGCATCCGCACCCACTATATTGGTTTCACGAGTGATGGCCACTTTGGTGAACGCTTACCGAAGTTCCTCTTCTTGAATAAGATTGGTGGTGGTCTCAATCTTAGTACAGCCTTCTATCAGGTACTCGGCGACGATAGCTTTAATAACATCGCGGGACGCAAGGTTGATGTCAACGCACAGTTAGCAGCGGCTGAATTATCGGTTGACCGTGACTGGGCACGCTTCCGTGCATCATTCTTCTTCTCGTCAGGTGATGGTGATCCAGACGATGGCGATGCCAACGGCTTCGATTCTATCCTTGACGATAATAACTTCGCCGGCGGCAAGAACAGTTTCTTCAATAGCCAAGAGATCCGCTTGACCCAGACAGGCCTAGCGCTAGTAAGTGGCAACAGCCTGATTCCACATCTGCGTTCAAGCAAGATTCATGGCAATGCCAATCACGTCAATCCTGGACTGTTTCTTTACAATCTCGGTTTTGATGCTGATCTGACACAGAAGCTTAAACTCATCACCAATGTTAACTTCCTACGCTTCCACCGTACTGAATCGCTGGAAAAGATTCTCTTCCAGCCCTTCATAGAGAAGAACATTGGTAGTGAATACAATGCCGCGATCAAGTATCGTCCATACTTGAACGACAACATCATCATCCAGGCTGGTATGTTGGTGTTCCGTCCAGGCGCAGGCTTTACTTCGATCTACGATTCCAACTGCTTGCCTGATGGGCAACTGACCTGCGGTAACGAGACAGGTAATAAGACGCTGTTCAATCTGTTTGCGACCATCAAGTTTACCTACTGATGGCCCGGACCAGAGTCCGGTGAAGCTTTGAAAGGAAGACGAGGAAAATTATGACTCAGATAAGCCGCAACAATCGCATCAAATTGGTGTGTATTGCCGTGATTGCCTGGGTCGCCGTTGTCACCATTTTCTCTTCTGGTCCGGGTACTGCTGATACTATGAATCAGCCACAAGACAAGAAGAGTAAACCGAAAACTCAAAAAGAGGACCCTAAGAGTGCAGGCTGTATGTCCTGCCATGAGGGTTCAGAGTCAATGCACCAACAGAGCGGGACAGATTTTGATCTTGGCATTGGTTGTATTGACTGTCATGGTGGCAATGCGGAACTGGCAATCTCGCCAGGGGATGTGAAAGGTTCAGCCACATATAATCAGATTAAAGACAAAGCGCACGTACAGCCGCGCTTTCCTGACATGTGGGGGAAAGAGAAAGAGCCTTTCTCTACCCGTAATCCAGAGCGCACCTATTCGCTATTAATTCGTGAAAGTCCGGAATTTGTCCGTTTTATCAATCCTGGGGATCTGCGCGCTGCGCAGATTAGCTGTGGTACATCAAGCTGCCACCCACAGGAAGTCTACTCAATGAAAAAGAGCATGATGACACATGGCGCCATGCTCTGGGGCGCAGCACTCTATAACAATGGTGCGGTACCCTTCAAGGATGCCCGTTATGGTGAAAGTTATAGTGTTGATGGGCGTCCACAGAGAATGCAGTCCATGCCTGCGCCAACTCCTGAAGAGACACGCACAAAGGGTGTACTGCCATTTTTAAACCCGTTGCCACGCTATGAAATGACTCAGCCAGGCAACGTATTACGTGTTTTCGAACGTGGCGGTATTGGAAAACCTGGTGTGCTGCTACCCTCAGATATTGGCAGTCCTGATCCAGAAGAGGATCCCGGCCGTCTTGATATCAATGGTGGCCGCCTCTCTTCACGTGGATTTGGCACCACCACACGTACTGACCCGACCTTCCAAGGTCTACAGAAGACTCGCTTACTCGATCCGTTGATGCACTTTATGGGCACCAACGATCAGCCTGGCGACTTCCGTTCTTCTGGGTGTTCAGCCTGTCACGTTGTCTATGCTAATGATCGTGATCCTATGCATGCTGCCCAATTTGCCAAGTTTGGCAATATGGGTGAGACTCAGACAGCTGATTCTACGATTCCTAAGAACGAGTCTGGTCACCCAATTAAGCATGAAATGACCAATGGTATCCCATCTAGCCAATGTATGATCTGCCATATCCACCCAGGTGGCAACATGGTATTAGGTTACTTTGGCTTTACCTGGTGGGATAACGAGACTGATGGCGAACATATGTATCCCAAAGATCCTAGCAAGCTAAGTATCGATCAGATCGAGGAGATACGTATACGCAATCCAGAGGGAGCGGCACCACGTGGGTTGTGGGGACAGAATCCTAACTTCCTAGCAGAACTCTGGAAGGAAGTTAATCCTAAACTCAAACACACTCAATTTGCCGACTTCCATGGTCATGGTTGGGTCTTCCGCGCTGTCTATAAGCAAGACAAGAAGGGCAACCTTCTTGACGAAAAAGGCAATGTGGTAGATTTCAACGATTCTGAGAAGTTTAAGAAGGTAGTGCAGATGCGCGACATTCACCTTGAGAAGGGAATGCACTGCGCGGACTGCCACTTCCGCAACGATAGCCATGGCAATGGTAACATCTATAATGAAGGTCGCGCCGCAGTCGAACTTGATTGTATCGATTGTCATGGCACGATCTATGCCAAGGCAAACTTGCTTACTTCTGGACCGGCCGCTGGTCAGGGCCGTTTTAACGGCAAAGTAATCAATAAGAAAGGCTTCAATATGGCGTCAATCAAGACACCATTTGGCAAGAAGCTTTTCGAGACTGATAAGAAGACCGGCGATGTCTACCAAAACTCAATGGTAACCAAGGATCTACGTTGGCGGGTAATGCAGACGATCGATACCATCGATCCAAATCATCCCGACTACGACGAGCAATCGCGATTAGCCAAGACCTATCGCCGAGATGGTTCTTGGGGCGACTTGCCAGATCCAAAGGATGATGCCAAAGAGTTGGCGCACTCAAACGAGCGTATGACTTGTTATGCTTGCCATACCTCTTGGACAACCAGTTGTTTTGGTTGCCACCTACCAATGGAGGCAAACAAGCAACGACCATTGCTCCACTATGAGGATAAGAGTAACGCCAAGATCAATTCGCGGGGTAATTTCCGTAACTGGACACAGTATAACTACCAGACCCTGAGAGATGATATCTTCTTCTTGGCAGTTGATGGTACAGTTACCAATCACCGTATTGCTCCAGCCCGCTCGACCTGTGCAGTTCTAGTAGGTTCACAGAATCAGCTACGTGACTGGATCTATTCTCAACAGCAGACAGTCTCGGGTGAAGGCTTCTCAGGTCAGGCTTTCTCGACCTTTGTGCCACACACAGTACGCTCTGAGGAGACGAAGCGGTGTACTGAGTGTCACGTCTCGAAGAAAGAAGACAACAATGCCTGGATGGCTCAGGTGCTGATGCAAGGGACAAACTTCGTGAACTTTATGTTCCGTTATGTCTATGTTGCTGTCGGTCACCATGGCTTCGAGGCAATCGCTGTTACTGAGCGCGGTGAGCCACAAGCTGTACTGGGCAGCAAGTTGCATGAACTTGCTTATCCTGAAAATTTTAGAGAGCTGAAGAAGAATAAGCATGGCGAAGGCTATGAGCCAGAGACGGATCGTTATGAGCACCGTGCTAATGGTTCAGGTATCTACAGTTTGCAATTACGTGGTGAATACCTTTATACGGCCAACGGCACAGGCGGTTTCCGTGTCTATGACGTGGCCCAGATCGACAATAAAGAGTTCTCTGAGCGTATTGTAACTGCACCAGTTTCGCCATTAGGCCAGCAGTTCTACGTGCGTAGCAAATTTGCTACTTCGATTGCATCGCCGTCCACAATGGCCGTCGATCCTACACGTAAACGCTTCCCAGAGAATGAAGAGGGTCCGATTCACCCAATGTATGCCTATCTCTATGGCACAGACAAAGAGGAAGGCTTCATCGTAATCGGTCCCGTAGGTACACTGCTTGATGGTGAGGATCGCAACAACTTTATCAAGCGTGCTGTTACCTTCAACCCGGATGGCAAACTGAAAGGTGCCACCAATGTCACGATCGCCGGCACTTATGCCTATGTCTGTACCGATCATGGTCTCTATGTCATTGATATCAATGATCCGACCAATCCACAGATTACCGCTGAGATCGGCGAGCCCTTCCTTAAGCATCCACATGCTGTAGCAGTACAGTTCCGCTATGCATTTGTGACTGATGAGGAAGGTCTAAAAGTACTCAATGTTGCCAAACTAGACAAACCACGTCCTGTCGAGAACGCAAAAGTGCCGCTTGCTGATGCTCATGGCATCTACTTAGCGCGTACTTATGCTTATGTTGCGGCTGGTAAGGAAGGTTTGGCGATTATTGATATCACTAAACCGAAAGAGCCCAAACTAGATCAGGCGTTTACTGCAAACGGCGAGATCAACGATGCACATGACGTCAAGATCGGTATGGTTGCTAACTCCGCTTTCGCATTTGTCGCAGATGGCCATAACGGACTACGTGTAGTTCAAGTGGTTGGTCCAGATGAGAACGATGATGTGTATGGATGGAGTCCGCGGCCGAAGCCGAAACTGATTGCAACCTATGAGACAGAAGGCGAAGCCCTGGCAATCTCAAAGGGAATCGATCGTGATCGCGCTGCAGACGAGAATGGTAACCAGTTGGGTGTCTTTAACCGTCGTGGCTCGCGGCCATTTAACAAAGAAGAGATGGCCAAGATGACCGTGGTGGTTAATGATGAACCGCCCAAGGGTAAGCCGCGCGAATTCAAACGACCTGAGCAGAAAGCGGCTATTGAGGTAGAAGAGACTGAAGAGCGCGCCCAAGGCAACGCGAGCAGCGTACCATTGGTAAGCTTTGCTTTAATCTTCTTCCCACTAGCCTTCCTGCTTTCGCGGCAACGCCGCTAGCAGTATGTATTAAACCTTAATTAGCGCGCTCCGAGTATTTGCTCGGAGCGCATCTTATTTTTCCTGCCAGACTGGACAGTGACCGTGTGGTGTGTTATTTTGATCGCGCTTAAATCAAAAACCCGCTCGCGGTAATTTCCAGGTCTATGGAGCAGCCTGATGATGGCAGTAAGAATCAAAGTGCCACCAGGGATGCACTTCCAGGCGGCGGCAGCGATTGTCGCCTGTGACAACGGAATAAAATAGAGAGCACTTGTTAGGGAGGAAAAACAGATAATATGCAGGAGAAACAGAAAAAGATTATTAAAGGAATATTGGTTATGGCGTTTGCTATCAGCGCCGTGCTTGCGTTCTGGGTGCCCGAGCCGGGTGCAGTGGCAAAACCAAGCAAAACCATGCCAGGCAAATTGATGTTGGATGATCCTGAAAATAAGATGACCCAGTTTGCTGGTGATTTTGGCAAGGCTCCCTTTGATCATGACCAGCACGTAAAAGCAAAACCGGTTAGTGGAGAAGGGACACAAGAAAAATGTGTCACTTGCCACCATACCAATACAACTAAGCTTACTGAAGCGGTAGAAGAAGAGGTCCAAAAATGTGGTGTATGCCACAAGGCAGAAGAGACAACCAACGAGATTGAAGGTACTCACGAGGAGAAGAAGTTTAAGGGTAAAACGGCCATTAACTCGGAAGAGGCTTTCCATGGCAAAGATAGTGATGTAGGTTGTATTGGCTGCCACAAGAAGATTGGCCAAGAACCAACAAAGTGTAAAGAGTGCCATAACGGCTAACTTTTCTCTATTTACAAAACGATTGCCCAGTCGCCTGATTGCCAGGTCGGCTGGGCGATTTTGATCCTGCTAGCAGAAACGAGTCAAATCGTTATATAGTCTTTCCTTTATCCTTGATCTTTATAGCGAAATTTTATTAATATTCAACACACAGCAAAGACAGGATTTTCCGCCTACCAGAGAGGGAAATGGCGGCTGCCGTAGACGGTATGGATCGTTTAGTTGTCTGAAATGGAGATCACCAAAAATGTTGAAGCTTAAGAAAGCAATTTTTGCCTTGGTGTCCCTACTTGCATTAGTACTCACTTTAGATGGCTTCATAGGAAGTGCCCAAACCCAGAAGGGGGGCAAGAAGAAAGTAACCTCTAGTCAGTCGCAACGTAAAGGTGGTATCGGTGCAGCCGCACTACCGCCACGTCCAGGTATTAATTATGCACGCTTTGAACATACCACCCACAGTCTTAGTTGTGAGGAGTGTCATGATGTAAAAGTGGGCAATCGAGTGACAAAGTTTCCTTATCACCCAGCTTGTGAGGAGTGTCATGCTTTCGTACCGTTCACTTTTGCCGATGGTGGTGCATTCTGTCTGATTTGTCATGAGACACCTAAAGATTGGAGAATTGTCAAGCCACAATTTCCTGATCAGAAGGATGATCAGTTTGGTATTAAGTTCCCTCATGATGTGCATGTAGGCTTGAAGGCAAAAGATTATAATGTTGGTAATGTTGATATCCTGATAGATCGTGATCGTAGCCAGCAAGAGATAGCAATACAGGAGACAGCGGCCAAGTTTGGCTGTAATGAGTGCCATGTCAAAGAAGGCAAGGACAAGAAAGAGGAGAACTTTTCTACTCCGCATCACCCTGAGTGTGCTCGTTGCCACGGGGTAGGGCCTAAGAATGAATTACCACATATGTATGATTGTTTGGGTTGTCATAAACCCTGGATGCCGATTCGTAAGGCAGTAAACTTCTTGGTACCAAACTTTCGTCATGATAAAGATCACGATCTGGATACTAGACCAGAAATAGAAAAGAAATTGAAAGAAGAACAGAAAAAGAGTGGCAAGAAGCCAGAAACGCCTAAACTTGATTGCAAATTCTGTCATAAGCAGACATCGGCGTCTAAACGGCTCTTCGATCTTGAGCCACCTATGTTAAAGGCCTGTGAAGTCTGCCATTCCAAAGATGGTAATGCTCATGAGCTTACCCCTGCAGAAGCTGTAAATATGAAGAGGTGACAAGTAAACCAATTAATGATGGATGCAAATATATTTTGCGAGGGAATCTAAACAGTGAAGAGACTGAAACAGACAATACTGCTGGTTTTCATCGGAATAGTACTAATCCTCTCTGTTAGTGAGCATGCTGGTAGCGCTGCCTTCGAGCCAGCGCCCCCGCAAAAACCGTTTGCTCCTAAACCGACTACCCCCTCTGCTGCTCCTACAGCAACAGGCACAGTACGCCAGTACAATACCAAATATGACCACTTCACTTCCGATAAGGCTAAGGAAGCTCATATCAATCTTACCAATCAGGAACGTTGCGATCTATGCCATCGCAATATCGATGCGTTCATTAAGCCAGCCAGAATCGAAGAGCCTTTGCCTTATCACGATTCCTGTGTGCAATGCCATTCAGAACAGTTTACTTCTGTCAAGCTAGAGATCTGTATAGGATGCCATAATCGCCCTTACAACCAGAATCCTCCTGTATTGCCATTTACCAAACAGCTTAACCAGTTTGGTATGGAGTTTTCGCATGCTACCCACTCAGCACGTCCTAATCCGGTTGGTAATCAGAAGCAGGAATGGGATTGCGCAGTCTGCCATAACTACTATTCTGACAACAAGACGGCAAGAGTAACTTACCCAGATCATCCAGAGTGCAACAAATGCCATACGGCTGAGAACAAACCCGCCAAAGGCGATTGTAATGAGTGTCACAACCAGACTGCTCAAGCGCAGAAGTTCCGTAATCGTGGTCAGATTGATATTGCTTATGACTATTTCAAGTTCAATCATGGCATTCACCTGGCCAGCTCTAAGATTGATGGTCGCTGTATTGACTGTCATGATGTAATCAAGACGGATGGCCAGCCGGGCGCCTCTGATGCTTCCCGTATTCGGCTTGTGCTTACAAGCAACCCCAACCTGGTACACAAATCGCAGTGCTTCAAATGCCATATTCCTAACCCATTTGGTTCAGGAAAGCAGTGTGAGAAATGTCATGTGCAACCAGTTGGTTCGTTGGCAAAGAATCCCCCAAAAGGCTATAAAGCTCCTTAAGAAATAATGGATAGAACAAGGCTGAGGTTTATTAACGACTATGACCGCGAAGTTATTGGTAAAATCTGCTGTTGGTGATGAGTCTTTCGAGTGTGATTTAAATAAGCCAGAAATAAAGCTTGGACGCTCTCAGCAGATTAATGATGTCGTGCTGGTTGATGTACAGGTTTCACGCGAGCATGCCATCATACGTCAACAAGGTGATGAGTTTATCCTTGTTGATCTACAAAGTGCTAATGGCAGCTTCGTAAATGGTCGTCGTATCAGTGGTGAAGAGCGCATCACCGAGAAAGACGCTATTCAGATCGGTAAATACCTACTCAAACTACAGGACGATGTACCACCACTACCAATATTACCGGAATTGCCACCGGGTGTGCCAAAAGGCGGTACAATCCTGCTACGAGCCCCTACCAGTGCTTCCATTCTAATGCCAAAAGTAGATCTGGCAAAAATGGTGCAGGAGACCAACACACCAGATGTATTACGCAAAGAGTTGGAGCAGTTACGTAAGAAAGCCGATATTCTCTCGCATCTATATGAACTCAATGGCCTCTTCAATTCTGTCTTTGCTCTTGAAGAGATCTTCGAGCGTATGGCGGATGTGCTCTTCCGGCTTACCCCTGCTGAGCGCTGTTTGGTACAGATTAAGGATCCTAATACCAAAGAACTGAAGACACGCCTTGTTAAATTCCGCTCGCAGCGACATAACCCCAATGATCATATCGCGCCACCACGTGCGATTGTCGATCAAGTGCTACATGATCGAGTAACGCTGCTCTCACTCGATGCACAGACCGACTTCTCTGGCAAAAGTGTAGTTTTACAAAATGTTCAGTCGGTGATCTGTGCACCATTGATGGTAAGTAGTGAACCAATGGGCGTACTCTATATCGATAACTATATCAATAGCCATAAGAACAGCCTACCATTCAGTTCTGAGGATCTAGATCTATTGAATGCTATTGCGGTACAGACTTCTATGGCGCTTGATAATGCTACTGCACATGATCGACTTATGAAGGAGGCTTTAGCCCGAGAGGCTTATAGTCGTTTCTTGCCAGATCATATTGTCAACGAAATTCTTGCTTCCCCTGATTCACTCAAGCTAGGTGGAACAAATAAGGATGCAACGATTCTTTTCGCCGATGTGCGAGGCTTTACGCCACTATCAGAGAAGCTGCGTCCAGAACAGATTGTCGAGCTATTGAATGAATATTTCACCAATATGACCGACATTATCTTTTCCCATCAAGGTCTACTAGACAAATATATGGGTGATGGGTTGATGGCGCTATTTGGCGTTGCTTATGCTGCAGAAGATGCCCCTGCCAATGCAGTTGAAGCTGCTATTGATATGCAACGTCGTATGGTTACGCTACGCGAACAGTTTAATGAGCTCTATGGCTCTCAAATTAGTATTGGTATAGGGATAAATAGCGGGACAATTACGGTTGGTTATATAGGCTCGAACCGTCGTATGGAATATACCGGTATTGGTGATGCTGTCAATTTGGCGGCACGACTAGAATCGAATACCAAACCCTCACAGATTCTGGTTAGTAATACAACCCATCAGTTGCTCAAAGGTAAATTTCCCACTCGACCGCTTGGCAAGATTCAAGTGAAAGGTAAGTCTGAACCACAAGAGGTCTTTGAAGTGGTTTGGCAGGAGGAACAGTAAAAATCTAGCTTGTTTAGCGGACCAGAGATCGGAAAAGAACGCTAGACAAATTTCGTTAATTGTTGCTATCCTAAGCATTCTTGAAATTGGCAGTAGGCAAATGCCAAATCCGGGGCTGTAGCTCAGCTTGGAAGAGCGCTAGAATCGCACTCTAGAGGCCAGGGGTTCGAGTCCCCTCAGCTCCATAATAGAATTAGCTAGTAGTGGCCATCTTTGATAGGTGGCCATTATTATTTGCATTGTCCTGCTGAGCATCCACAGCTCTTACCACGTAGTGCCTGCACACCCTCCTTGACGATGATTGGTACCATCAAAAGAGCTGCGACAGGATCCGCCCACCACCAACCCAGCAGCGCATTTAGCAATAGTCCACCTAAAAGGATCGCTGAAAGGTAAGTGCAGAAATCGGTCTGCCGAGCATCTGCAGCCAGCGCATTACTGCCAATCCCAAACGCAACTCTACGCTTTGCCCGTGCCAGCAATGGCATAACGATCAATGATGTGATCGCCAATAGAATACCAGGAATACTCTTTTCTACAGGTTGCTGCCTTAGTAGTGAAAAACCGGAATCGTAAGTAACATAAAATGCTAGTGCGAGGAAACAGATACCAACCAGACGCAGACTGAGCGCCTCTATACGCTCACGATCGGTTTCGTCTCTATCCGCCCATAATCGCCATAACAATACTGCCCCTGAAGAGATTTCGATCACACTATCAAACCCGAAACCTATCAGTGCAATGCTACCTGCCAATAGTCCTGCAGCAATAGCAATAAGCGCTTCTAAGCTATTATAGGCAATAGTAAAGTACTCCAACCTGCGGCCTTGCTTGAGCAGATCGGTACGCTTACTGCTTAATTGAATTACTTGTTGGCTCATATGGTTAATCTAGCCATCAGATTACTGGTAGCGATTCTAGTTTATCAGCTTGGGCCTTACTAGTCGATTCATTAGATAACTTGGGAGGAGATATCGGTAGCCAGATATAGAAACTAGTACCTTTTCCTAATATGCTCTCTACTTTAATTCTCCCTCCATGGCCTTCTATGATACGTTTGACAAGTGCCAATCCCAAACCGGTGCCAGTCTCTTTGGTAGAGAAATAAGGTTCGAAGATCTTCTCAATATTTTCTGGTGGAATACCATGGCCTGTATCTTGCACAGTTACCTCAACGCCTTCATCTTTCTGGCTAAAACCTATCTGTAGTTTTCCCCCCTCTGGCATAGCCTGTTGGGCATTTATTATCAGATTAGTGAAGCAGCTCTTAAGACGCTCTATATCCGCTTCGATAATAGGTATATCGGTCTGTTCATCAATTTGTAACTGGATCGATTGTTGTTCAGCCTGTTCTGCTGTAAGTCCTAGTATCCCGCTTATCAGTTCTCGCAAGGAGATCGGTTTGAGATTAAGGTTAAGGGGGCGACCATAGCTAAGAAAGTTTCTTATCAGGCGATCTAGCCGCTTTATCTCGTCCTTAATACTATCCATCTTTTCATAGAAACGTATACGTGCGTCTTCTGCGGTAGGAGTAAACTTACTACGTAGGTAATCGATCGTTAGTGAGATATAGTTGAGGGGATTTTTCACCTCATGAGCAATACCAGAAGCCAGTCGGCCAACGATAGCCGACTGTTCTGCTTGATAGAGGCGCGTCTCTAGTTCATGTCGCTCACGTAAGCCCTTTACCATATCATTAAAGACATTGATCAGATGGCCTACCTCATCACGTCGGTTGGTCTTTAGCTTTACGGTAAAATCTCCTGCCGCAACTCTACGCGCTGCTTCTACTAGTGCATCCACCGGACGAGCAAACTGTAGTATTAGCAATAGTGAAATGATTATCGAGATAAGTAACACACCAAAGGTAATGAAAAGACGTTGTAGCGACCATTCACGCAGTTCACCCTTGAGATTATCGAAGAATATTATTATTAGATAGACTTTGTCAGCCGCATTGATCGCCTCCTCACTAGTTGCCTGTACAGAAAAAGAGTAGATCTGGTACTTCGCTAGTGTTAATGGATGTTCAGAGTGATTATGCAAGTCGATGGCCTGCTGAAAAGTACCAAATCCCAAATCATCATAACGCTTGTCTATATCATCTACATTCGAACTATCCTCGATTGTGCCTTTAGAATTGACAACTAGTATTCGCTCTACATGAGATTCGTACTCGGTACCATCCTGGCGTTCCTTATTATGAAATCTGCGCAGCCCCTCTCCTTTGAGGAATTCACGTAACCATTGAGTACTGGTGAGCGATTGTTGGGCAATATGAATTGCATCGGCAAATTCATTACGCTGCCTTTCGACCTCTTTCATAATATTCTTTTCCGTCAATTTGTTGAGCTGGTATAGTACTACGGTAGTGTTTACCAGCGTCAAGATTAGCACCAGCGCCATACGTGCCCGAAAACTGTAGAGTTTGCCAAAAGATTTCATAAGCTTTCTCCCGCTAACTTGCTAGGCCGTCGCCATACCAGCTTGTCGCTGTTAAGTTTACAACTGCAAGGCGGGAGGAATACAGAGCAAATACCTTGCCTGGGTGGAATTAGTAAGTTTTCCTAGCAATTAAGGAAGCCGCTTTAACATGCTATAATCAGGAAATTCCCAAGAGAAGTTTCTAAGATTCAGGTCTAGTGGATATATGAGAAGCGAGGATATCATAGAGCGGCGTTGGGCAAGATGGATACTGATCCTGGGTTTCTGGACACTGCTAGGGCTTTTCTTTGCTGGTCAGACCTATCTAATTTATGCCTCTGTTTTTCGTCAGCGAATACCTTGGGAGCGGGCACTTGCCTGTGCAATATCAGATTGGTATGTATGGGCAGCGCTTGCGCCTTGTATACTCTTCTTAACTAGGCGATATCCAATCGAGCGTAACAATTGGTCAAGAGGTCTAATAATACACTTGCCTGCCTGTATTATTACTGCCTTGGTACATTTGGCGCTAGCCATAGGGATACTGCAATTATTTAGATTGGCAGGTATCTATCCTTTGCCTTTTCTAGAATCTTTTCGACTCAATTTTGCATTTCAATTCCACTGGAATGTACTCAATTACTGGTTATTAGTGAGTGCAAGCCTGGCCGTGGATTATTACAGCAAATATCGTGAGCGAGAGTTAAAAGCTTCCCAACTAGAGACACACCTTGCTCAGGCTCAACTACAAGCGCTTAAGATGCAATTGCATCCTCACTTTCTCTTCAATACTCTTAATGATATTTCCGCTCTTATGTATACAGATGTTGATGCTGCCGATCGTATGCTTACTTGTCTGAGCGATCTACTCCGCTGTACTTTAGCAAATGCAGGAGAACAAGAGGTTACACTAAAACAGGAGCTAGAGTTCCTAAAACTTTATCTTGAGATTGAGCAGACTCGCTTTGAAGATCGCTTGGTGGTAAAGATGCAGACTGATCCAGAGACCCTACATGCTAAAGTGCCCAACCTAGTTCTACAACCTTTGGTCGAAAATGCTATACATCATGGAATTGCTCCCCGCGCCGAGCCTGGTCGAATAGAGATCTGTACTAAACGCGAGAAGGAGATGTTACAAATTCGTGTTTGTGATAATGGACCTGGGCTTCCCAATCCACAGATCAACACTGTTAAAGAAGGAATAGGGCTAACCAATACACGCGCGAGACTCTCTCAACTCTATGGCTCAGCTCATCGCTTTGAATTAAGTAATGCTGCTGACGGTGGTCTAGTAGTGAGTTTGACAATACCTTTTCGTGCCACTGCTAGTGAAGTCAGTGAGGGCGAATCTGTTTAACAGCTTTTATTTAAGTAGTGGAATTTTGATGGGATATATTTGTAAATGTTTAATTCTATTAATGGGCCCTCCAGGATTCGAACCTGGAACCAACAGATTATGAGTCTGCTGCTCTAACCGTTGAGCTAAGGGCCCAAAATGGCCGGGCAGTATTTTGAGAAAGGAAAAGATAGCGAAAAAAGTGCCTTGCTGCAAGAAGACTTGGCAGGTCTTTGCCAGCGCTATCAGACACTTTTTTCTATTGCACAAGGCTAGCGGTAGTTTACAAACCAGACAGAATAATCGTCTAGCAATTGGTAATTATGGGATTGTTCATTAGTCGCTTCTAGATCTGCTAATGGTAGAGTAAATTGCTTTTTGTCAGATATACGTTGAACCTTAACAAGGATGCCAGTATCTACATCAATATCGTCTTGGAAGCTAAGCAGGTTGTATTCATCAGTATAAGAAGGATGAGTCTTTTTCAACTCTTCATACTCTTTCTTGCTACCATAACCAAAAACATAACGTTCCTCCCAATCAAAATCCTCAATACCAGTAAGTTCACAAGGTAGTGTGATGTTCTGTTTTAGATAGGTGAGGTAGGTTTTAATGGTTTTCTTGGTAACATCCAATCTTTTCGTACCTAGAATTGCCTCTATTCTGGTATCTTGTGCCGCTGCCTCAGCTTCATCATATTCATCAGCTTCATCAAACTCATCATCCTCATCTTCAAAGTCGGTATCCATTAGAATTGATTCAAGCTCTTCAATAGCATCTTTTGCTTCTTTCAGTCCAACATTAGTCTTTTCACGGAATAGTTCTATTGCGGCGATCTTCTTATCGGTTTCAATAAGCTTCTGCAGTTCATTTAGGGTTACTTCTTCAAGAGAATGTTTGCTAGCAAAGCGATCTAGATCAGCAAATATATCATCATCATCATCTTCATCATAATAGTCATCATCATCTGTTTCTGGATCAGCAAACTCACTCTCATCAGCACAGAGTTCAAATAGACCTATAAATGCCCCTTCTACATAAGTCTTATCTGGATATCTCTCTTTCAAGAAATGGTAACAATCCCACAGTGGCTTAATAGCTTTTTCAGCATCGGATAGCCCTAACAACAGACAGAGTAATGAGAGCGTGTAAGCATTAGGCACAGGCTTCTTCACCAACTCGATTAGCCTATCGATACAATCAATATCCGATTCATATATTGCTCTTACTGCTAATTCAGCAAACTTACCGCTCTCGGGCTGCTCTAGTTCCGTGAGAATCTTTGCAACCGCTACTTCTGCTTGATTAACTATTTTGTCTAAAAATACACGAGTATTAAGATTATCGATGCCTTGCTTCATAAAGCTGATCAACTCGTCTATATCATCTGTTGCAAGGATCTTTCGCTCTTCCGCCTTCCATCTCGATGTCTCTTTTTTAACCAGCAGCGTGGCAACATCTTCTAGTGTTGGATTGGTTAGGATACTGATGAAGATCGGATAGTGTGATTCTTCCTCAGGATGATTTTTGAAGAATGCAGTATCTGCCTTTGGCTCTCCATAATCACCTATTTCACCAACAGAAATAAGATCATCCTTTAATTTGGTTTGTATATCGATAATCTGGTTTGAGTTGGTCTCCTTATCCATACAACACTTCTTATATTTCTTTCCGCTACCACAAGGGCAAGGATCATTTACATGGGTTTTCATATCGACCTCTGAATACTATTAAAGCCTAGGCTTGTTTTTGTCACTAATTTATTGACGGCTTATTCACACTAAAAGTCAACCGCTTCTTCCACTCCATCTTACTTCTTAATCTTACTCGCTGTTGGTGGTGATGACGCTAGTGGGTTTTCCGGCCAAGCATGACGTGGATAACGTCGGCTCAACTCTTTGCGCAGTTGTGGATAAACCTGTGTCCAAAAACTGGCTAGATCTGTAGTAACCTGGACAGGGCGTTGATTGGGCGCCAATAAGTGTAGTACCAATTTGACACGTCCACCTGCGATCGTGGGTGCCTTTGCCATACCAAAGAAATCTTGTAATCGTGAAGCAATCCAAGGTGGTTTATCTAGTTCATAGTGTATACGCACAAGCCGACCATTTGGTAATGGTATACGTTCCGGTGCCATTGTTTGTAATTGTCGTCGCTGTTCCGGTGTGAGTAGTTGTTCTAATGCTAAGATCAATCTACCTGCCTGTATAGCTTTGCGTAATTGCGCAAAACTGTTATAGCCAACACAGATGTGTGCCAATGCTATTTGTACATGCTCTTCATTAAGGTTAACAAATCCCGCTTCCGGAATAGTATTAGCAAGCAAGTTGATACGAGCAAGAAAGTGATCTAGTTGCTCGTCTGAGACAAAACTTCTTGGTCCAGCAGTCAATGCTGCTTGTGTTAGCAAAGATGCTACCTTGTCAGGATCGGGGGTAAAAGAGCGACTCTCCTCAATAATCAATTGATCATAATAGAGACGTCGTACTGCCTCTACACGTTCGGTCTGTTCATCCCAAATTAATTCATCTGTTTCCTGAATTGCATCGAAGAACAGCTCTATCAACCAGTCTGGTTCAATAGCACTGGCTAGACGCACTAAAGTAGTGGCGCTACGCCCGCCACCTATTGTTACTAAAGTCTGTCCCTGTCGCTGCTCAGCATCAATTGCCAGGAGAAATTGAGCCGTTTGTACTACACTCGATTCTGCTAGTTGTGCAGATCCTCCATTGGCAAGTAACAATTCTACACGCTTATCACCGGCATTAGGGCGGCAACGCGCAACACGATCAGGATAACCAGCTAGCAGAGCAATAAGCAGTGCAGTATCAGAGTGTGTTGTTTGTTGGTGAGTCGGTTCGGTAGAACGACAAAGCTTAACCAAATGGCGGCGAACACGCTCAACTGTGAGTGTTGCGCCTGCTTCTAATCCTAATGTGCGCAGACGCTCAGGAGAAAAGTGAGCCTGTTCGGCATCTTTGAAACTATCTAGCAGCACTAACAGATCAGAAGATGCCTGAGCAGGCATGGCCTCAGCAAAATGTCGCGGCGAAAGCCCTACAGCTCGCGCGGTGATACGTATATCGCGCTCTCCGATCAGTGCTGCCAGTAAACAACCATCACTTGCTACACCACGTGCCTGTGCTTCACAAATAAGTCGCGCCTGACGAGGATGAACTGGAAAAGCGAGCATTTTTCGCCCCAGTGTAGTAATTGTGCCTTGATTATTAATTGCCCCGAGTCGATTAAGTAGAGCCTTGGCAGCATCAATAGTGGCTGCTGGAGGAGTTTCTAGCCATTGCAAAGAAGCGCAATCATTAATGCCTGCGGCAGATAATTCAAGCATAGTCTCTGCTAGATCGGCACGATGAATCTCTGCGATTTCATGTTGTGGACGCGCTTCGTAATCTGCTTTGGTATAGAGGCGTAGACAACGACCCGGACCTAATCGCCCTGCGCGTCCAGCACGTTGAATTGCAGATGCCTGGCTGATTCGTTCGACTCTCAGCATAGGTAGACCTGACCAGGGTGAATAACTAGCAGTACGAGCCAGGCCACTATCGATCACCACTGTTACACCCTCTATGGTTACAGAAGATTCTGCAACATTGGTTGAGAGAATAATCTTACGTTGTGTTGTAGGACGTATTGCACGATCTTGCTGAGCTGGTGGTAAATCTCCATGTAGCGGTAGCACTAACAGATCTGATGAGATATTTGCACAAGCTGTATGTGCGCGCCGAATCTCAGCAGCGCCAGGTAGAAAGACTAGAATATCTCCTGACCAACCTTCCATTAGTAGCCGTCGTACGGCGGCGGCAATCTGAATCTCCAATGCACGATCATCAGGTTTAGATAGATACTCAATATTAACTGGATAACGTTTTCCTTCAGTTTGGAAAGTAGCACAATCACCTAGGAAATGGGCAACGGGAGCAGTTGCAACAGTCGCTGACATCACTAGCAATCTTAGATCGGGCCGTGTAGTAAGTTGTAGCCGACGCAACAGTGCGATCGCGACATCTGCTTGTAGATGTCGCTCATGAAACTCATCAAGCACTACTGCGCTTACCGATTCTAAAAACGGATCGGAAAGTAAGCGACGAGTAAGAATACCTTCAGTGATAAAACGTAAACATGTATATGGACCGGCAACCTCGTCGAAACGGACCTGATAACCGACTGTCTCACCTACTCGTTCACCCAACTCTTCTGCTACACGTCTTGCTGCTAATCGTGCTGCCAGTCGGCGTGGTTCAAGCACAATTATCTCTTTACGTTCACCTATACCAGCCTCTAACAAGGCACGAGGAACACGCGTGGTCTTGCCAGCGCCAGGCGGCGCCTGCAGAACCAGACAGCGAGATTCTCGCAAATGTTTTAGCAATTCGGGTAAGAGAGGATCGATTGGTAGTGGTTCACTCATTGTGAACTTTAATTACATGTTAATGGAATCAGTCACGAGTAAGCTGACGGTACTTGATACGATGTGGCTGATCAGCGGCACTACCTAATCGTGCACGGCGATCAGCTTCGTAATCGGAGTAGTTTCCTTCAAACCAGACCACCTTACTATTACCCTCGAAGGCAAGAATATGTGTAGCAACACGATCTAGGAACCAACGATCGTGACTGATCACAACTGCACAACCAGCAAAATTCTCCAGCCCCTCTTCTAGTGCGCGCATTGTATTGACATCTAGATCATTGGTTGGCTCGTCAAGTAGCAACACATTGGCCGACTGTTTAAGCATCTTAGCCAGATGTACACGGTTACGTTCACCACCCGAGAGTGTGCCAACCTTCTTTTGTTGGTCCTGACCGGAGAAGTTGAAACGTGCAACATAGGCGCGAGAATTGATCTGTCGGTTACCAAGCACAATAGTATCGAGGCCATCTGAGATCTCCTCCCAAATGGTTTTGTTAGCGGTAAGAGTATCACGCGATTGATCAACATAAGCAAGCTTTACCGTCTCGCCAATATGTATACTGCCGCTATCTGGTTGCTCTTGGTTTGTGATCATTCGAAAAAGCGTTGTCTTACCAGCACCATTGGCACCGATCACACCAACGATACCACCAGGTGGTAATGAGAAGGTGAGATTATCGATAAGAAGCCGTTCACCATATGCTTTATTAAGATTCTCAGTCTGTATTACCACCTTGCCTAGTCTTGGACCAGCAGGGATGTAGATTTCTAGCTCTTGTATACGTTTTTCTGTCTCTTGATTAAGTAACGCCTCATAAGCATTGATGCGCGCCTTGCCCTTAGCTTGACGACCTTTGGGTGACATTCGTATCCATTCTAGTTCACGCTCTAGCGTCTTAACACGCTGTGTCTCGGCCTTCTCTTCCTGTTGTAGACGTAGCTGTTTCTGTTCTAACCAGGAGGAGTAGTTACCCTGCCAAGGAATACCACGTCCACGATCTAGTTCTAGAATCCAGCCCGCAACATTATCTAAGAAATAACGATCATGAGTAACTGCGATTACAGTACCAGGATACTGTTGTAAATGTTGTTCTAACCAAGCGACCGATTCAGCATCTAGATGATTGGTTGGTTCGTCAAGCAGTAGAATATCAGGTCGTTGTAATAGTAATCGACAGAGTGCGACACGGCGACATTCGCCACCTGATAATATCTTTATAGAGGTGTCTCCAGATGGACAGCGTAATGCATCCATAGCCATTTCTAATTTGCTATCTAAATCCCAAGCATCAAGCGCATCTAGGCGTTCTTGTACTGCGCCTTGACGTTCTAGTAGCGCGCTCATCTCATCATCAGACATGGGAGTGGCAAACTTCTCATTGATCTGCTCATATTCTTTAAGTAGATCCACCTTTTCTTGTACACCCTCTGCAACAATTTCTCGTACGGTTTTAGTCTCGTCTAGGCGCGGTTCCTGCTCAAGAAAACCTACGCTGTAGCCTGGTGAATAGGCGACTTCACCGATAATCTCTTTGTCCACGCCAGCCAATATACGTAGTAGCGAACTCTTACCAGAACCATTGAGACCGATCACGCCAATCTTGGCACCGTAGAAATAGGAGAGATAGATCTCTTTGAGAACTGCCTTCTTATCATAATGCTTGCTTACTCCCACCATGGAGCAGATGACTTTATTGGGTACGTTGCTCATCAGTTGTCCATCCTGCTTTTTTAGTGCGCAATTGATCTAGCGCGCGAGTAGAGAAGTTTATCGGCGTGCTGACAGCCTGTCTACTGTCTTGGCCTATTCTTTTCCGATCCGATAGATTGTCGTAAGTGCTATTCGCTAGAAGTGTGTCCGTGCCGAGAGGTTTTAGGAATAATCTGCAGTTCGCTAATCCAATCAGAAAGTATTGCTACTGATCCTTGTGGGGTGATGAGAGACATCATTCCTGGATACTTACCTGCTTCTGTGAAATTGAGGAAGAGTCCGTTAAGCTTCTCGCCATGTTCATAGTGATTTAGCTTTAAGATCAGCTCCGTGCCAGTTTTTAGTTGTTTGCAGATATTGTTGAATTCTTCTGCTTTCATTTTCCCAACCTTTTTAATTTGGAGATTAAATCTCCGGCACGAAAACCTAGCTGCCGTATTATTTCGGCATTATAACAGAGTTTAGTAGACCAAGCAATGAGGCAATGGTACCGATCTAGATTAGTTCATAGCTATTATTTGTGCTTGGAACTCATCATAATTCTACGTACATAAGTACCATCGTCACCTATTACCAATACCTTCACCTTATATTCTGAAGTTTCATAATCACGTGAAGCATGGAAGGTACCCAGTCTATTCTGTTCTGGACGCAATGATAGGTCGCTAAATTGTAGCCGGTTAGCGCGTATGTGCGCAATAAAGCCATTGATCTTGCCTCTATCGGCGAGGGCGGTAAGCGCTTCATAAGGATCATAGTCGGCAGTACGGAAATGCCATTCAAGACTGCCTTGACGTACAATATCGGCATCCCCTAATAGCTCTTCAGCATATTGCACGCTATGGCCTAAACGTAGGCCTAAGAAACCTTCTGGCTCAATTGGGTTGGTCTGTAGGCGATCGCGCTCTACTTGTGCTGTAGCTGTTAAGGTCAATAAGGTTATTACCAATAAGAATAATACTATTCGACGCATTAATATCCTCCAGTTGAAATCTAACGTTATTTTAACATAAAGGTATCAGGTAACTCTCCAACCACCCTTCTTAGTAACACTCGATCACTTCCGCGTCCTTCAGCCAGAGTGTAGTCGCGCCACCCACCTCAACACGTCGAAAGATCTTGGCACGTACACATCCTTCTTTCTCCTGGCCTGGACTGGTCTGGCCATCTTTAAGCGTTATTACTGCCTGTGGGGAAGAGTTGGGAGTATCGGTCATAATAAGTTCGTAACCTACTTCATCATCACCTTCAGCACTGTTGATCCAACCGCCTATCTCTACCTGGTCGCCATCCGCATGGGTAAGAAGACTGCTTATACGGGCAATCTTGTTTGGTTTAGCAGGTGGTTGGCAAGCGCTCAGGCCCATCAATATTGGTACAAATAAAAGTAGTATGGCGCGTTTCACGACTCTTTCCTTCTCTAGTCTTTATTTAGCCCTTATCTAGCGTTGCTAGTTTTCCGGTTATTATATTATTGTTACGGAAGTAAGTCTTGCCAACCGAGAACGGCGGAATAGGCACTTATTATGTATGGTTAAAATATCGTGGAAGCGATGGAAAAAAGGAAATGAAAATCTGCCCCAATTGTCAAAATAGGTTTGAGGATAATATGAAATTCTGTCCCAGGGATGGTGATGTACTGGAGATGGATCTAACATCGCTGGTAGGTGTGAATCTGGATGGGCAATATCATATTGAGGCGCTAATCGGTAAAGGGGGAATGGGCGCCGTTTATCGCGCACGCCATATTCTTTTGGGTGATTGTGTGGCAATCAAAATCTTATCCCAGCACCTAAGCGAAAGTCCGGAATCTTTGCGCCGCTTTCTACGTGAAGGCCAAGCTGCACGTCGTTTCCGTCATCCTAATGTTGTCACTGTGCATGATTTGCGTACCAGCAATGAAGGTATGGCTTATATGGTACTTGAATACATTGATGGCCATACGCTGACAAAAGAACTGAAACGACGTGGGCGCTTCTCGGCACTAGAGGCTTATCAGATTCTTAAGCCGATTGCTAGCGCTCTTAATGCTGCACATACGATGAATATTGTGCACCGTGATCTAAAGCCAGATAACATAATGATAGGTCAATCTAGTGATGGTAAACCTATTGTTAAGTTGCTCGATTTGGGTATTGCCAAGGTTAATGAGGGATTTACTGCGATGACACGTAATGATCAGTTTCTTGGCACGCCCTATTATATGTCACCGGAACATTGGGGAGCGGTGCCAAACGATAGTGGTCTGAAGATAGATGCGCGGGCAGATATCTACAGCCTGGGAGTAGTCTTTTATGAGTTGATTGCTGGACAGCTACCTTTTACTGGCGAGACAATTCAAGAAATGGCCACCAAACATATGCTTGTCCCACCGCCATTATTGCATAAGACGGTGGCTGGTGTATCAGAAGCATTTAGCTACACGATTGCCCGCACAATGGCTAAAGATCGTAATGACCGACCAGCCAGTTGTGAGGAGTTGATTAGGGAGTTGCGAGAAGCTCTCAATATTTCTGTAAATGGCTTGACGGGGCCGCTTTATGCTATTGAAGTGCTCGATTCTGATAGCGAACTGCCAACCATCAAACTTCTTACTAATGCTGCAGACCAAGCCGCCTATTTGACTAGACCCTATACAGGATTGGCAAATCTAACTAGGGGACCGCTAGCTGGCTATGAGTTTGAAGTGGTGACTGTAAATGAGCAAGGCGAGATTAATCAGCGCCGCCGTGTCCAAGCAGACTGTTTCTATGAAGATTTAGGCGCAGGCATAAAACTGGATATGGTACTGATTCCTGGTGGCACCTTCTTGATGGGTTCGCCAGCAAGCGAATTGAAACGTTCTAAGGATGAAGGCCCGCAACATCAGGTAAGTATATCTCCATTTTTTATCGCAAAATTTCAGATCACACAGGTGCAGTGGGCGGCGATCGCAAATCTGCCACAAGTTTACCGTCCATTGTTGTCCGATCCAGCCAGCTTCAAAGGTGACAGCCGTCCAGTAGAAAATGTCTCTTGGGAAGATTGCGAAGAGTTCTGTGCACGGCTATCACAGAAAACTGGGCGTAGCTATTCATTGCCTAGTGAGGCGCAATGGGAATATGCCTGCCGTGCAGGTACACAGACACCTTTCCATTTTGGCCCTACTATCAATTCGGAATTGGCCAATTACAATGGCATACTACGTTATGGCGAAGGTCCAAAGGGGATCAGTCGTAATAGTACAATACCTGTGGGTAGTCTAGGTTTTGCCAACACATATGGCCTATATGATATGCATGGCAATGTTTGGGAGTGGTGTGCCGACCCCTGGCATGATAACTATCAAGATGCCCCTACCGATGAGAGAATCTGGCAAAGCGGAGGAGATACTACCCGCCGGGTAATTCGCGGCGGCTCCTGGTATGTCAATAGTACCCTCTGTCGCGCTGCCACACGAACTGGTAGCTGGCCAAATAGTAAGAACGATTTTCTTGGCTTTCGTGTTATTGCTCTGCTGGCTTAAGCATCGGATGAAAGCCGATAGCTCACTATCGCTATTTCAGCTATAATGCTGGCACGATACTGATATTAAGAGATTCAGCTTAAGAAAAAAGAACTATGATACGAATAGGATCGCGAGGTAGTAAACTAGCGCTTTGGCAAGCAAACTGGGTCAAAGAGCGGCTTGAGCAACGTTTCCCAGGCACTGAAGTTACCATACAAATAATTAAGACTACAGGCGACAAGTTTCAAGAGGCAGCGCCGCCTGACTCTCTTCCTAAAGGGCTTTTCACCAAAGAGATTCAGGATGCGATGTTACGTAACGAGGTAGATGTCGCAGTACACAGTCTTAAGGATTTGCCTACCGATCTGCATGAGAATCTTTGTTTAGCTGCTATCACTAAACGTGAAGAGGCACATGATGCATTAATCTGCCGTGGTAGTACTAAATTGCAGGAGCTACCCAATGGTGCACGTATAGGCACCAGCTCCACTCGCCGCAGATCGCAACTGCTTAACCTGCGTCCAGATCTAAAGGTTGAGGAGCTACGTGGCAATGTTGATACCAGACTGCGCAAGCTTGATGATGGTGAATATGATGCCATTCTGCTCGCTGCGGCTGGCCTGATCCGTTTGGGATTAAAAGAACGCATCAGTGAACTGCTCAGTGCTGATCTTATTGTGCCAGCAGTAGGCCAAGGGGCACTTGCGATCGAGACACGTAGTGATGATAAGGATACACAAAAGTTTGTCAGAGTGCTTAACCATAAAGCCACTCGTATTACCTGCACTGCCGAACGTGTCTTCCTAGCTGCGTTGGGGGGAGGATGTCAGGTGCCTATTGCTGCCTATGGTGAGATCGAAGCCGGCAAACTTACCCTACGTGGTTGTGTGGCTAGTATTGATGGTACAACTGTGATCAAACGGGCTATTACCGGACCTGTCGAAGAGGCCGAATTCCTTGGTAATAAGTTGGCTGAAAAGGTACTTGCGGCAGGTGCCGACAAACTTATCAAGGAGCTGAAAGGCTTGGCTAATGCCCACTAGTGAAGATGGGATTTTGATAAATCAGGCAGAGATGCCACTAGCCGGGCGACGTATACTGATTACACGTGCGCGCCGTTCTTCTGATGAATTGTCTGTACGATTGCAAGAATGGGGCGCAGAAGTGATCTGTTGTCCTACTATTGAGATTGTTGCACCAACTAGTTTCCAGCCGCTTGATAAAGCGATCGAGAAGTTAGCAAATTATGATTGGATAATCTTCACCAGTAAAAATGCGGTGGAGGTTTTTCTTGATCGTTTAACTAAGCTCGGTCAAGATCGCCAACTATTGGCTAAATGTAAGATCCTTGCAGTTGGTGCTACTACTGCGCATAGTTTAACCGCAGCCGGTGTGACGGTAACGTTACTGCCAAAACAGTATTGTGCAGAAGGGGCACTGGCAAGTTTACAGGACTATTACTCTGATAATAAAAAACTGCGCGCTTGTCGCTTCCTCTTTCCTAGAGCGGCACAAGGACGCGAGGTATTGGTGACGGAGCTGCAGCGATTAGGCGCACAGATCGATCTAGTAGAAGCTTACCGAACCCAGACACCTGCAGATGCATATGATACGCTGGGTAAGATCTTTGCACATCAGTCCCTGGATGTTATCACTTTCACCAGCCCTTCAACGATTCATAACCTAGCAGAGATTTTGACGCCACAACCATTGTCAGTTCTCTTGGCCAACAGCATAGTTGCTTGTATAGGACCTGTTACTGCAGCAGCCGCGCGCGAATATGGATTGACGGTATCTATCTGTCCTACGGAATCGAGTGCGGCTATGCTGGCACTTGCCGTTCGGGAGCATTTTGAGAAATCTGCTAATAACCATTAATTAAGGATGTTTATGTTTCTCAATGGCTGCTTCTGCGTTGCTGATCGCCTCGCGAGCAGTGCTTAGCGAGATACTCATTACACTGTTTGCCTGCGTAATATCACTCTTATCAGAAGTGTTGATCGATTCTGTGTAAGCATTGACATAGCGTTGCAGGGCTTCATGGGATCTCTTCAGTTGGAAATGTGCAACGATCAAGTTAGTCGATAGATCATTTTCACGACGTGAGAGGAATTTCTCATCCGGCAGCAGTACCTTATTTAGATGTTCAAGAGTCTTGGCTTGCTGTACGCCGCGTGTGGCAGTGATATCAATAATAAACTGCTTATGGGCGGCAAGTGCCGCTTCTGCTTCCACCAGTGGATCACCAGGCATGCCCAACTGGGAAAAATCACAATCCTTAAATGAGATCGATAATAGTAGTGAGAGAAGAACTAAAAAGGTCGTTTTCATATAACTCTATACTTAAATGCCGCCTTGCATAGACTTTTGCCAAAGATTTAACTATAGGATCTCAAATGCTTTTCCAAACTAGCGAGGTTGCCTGATGATAATATACCATCGCCGCCAAATCACCGCCAACTACAGGCGGTTATTAATTAGCTTGATGATTGCGATTATTACTATTACTGGTGACAAGGTGGGATTAACTATGCAGAAAGATGAAAGGCCGCGCTTACGCTCACTTGGTGTAAAGGTAGGAGTGTTAGCTACCGGTCCATTAAATGCAATAACTGATGTTGCAGGAGTAAGAGTGGGGCATACAACAATAATACGTGGCGATAATATACGCACAGGAGTAACGGCAATACTGCCCCATACAAACAATCTTTTCCGTGAAAAAGTGCCCGGCGCAGTCTATATTGGCAATGCTTTTGGTAAACTTGCTGGTTCCACCCAAGTTAATGAATTAGGCGAAATCGAGACACCTATCTTACTCACTAATACACTCAGTGTTCCACGCGTTGCCGATGTTGTGATCGATTATATGCTCTCATTGCCAGGTAATGAGGATGTCCAATCGGTCAATCCACTGGTTGCTGAGACCAATGATGGTTATCTAAATGATATTCGTGGTCGTCATATTGGTCGCGAGGAGGTTTTAGCAGCAATCAAGAATGCAAAAGATGGCGCCGTGGACGAGGGTGCAGTGGGCGCTGGCACAGGTACGATTGCTTTTGGTTTTAAGGGCGGTATAGGCAGTTCGTCTAGACGCTTGCCTACTCAATTGGGTGGCTATACTGTAGGTGTGTTAGTACAAACAAACTTTGGTGGTGTGCTGACAATAAATGGAGTAGCGGTTGGTGAGGCGCTGGGCCGATATTATCTTAAAGAAGAACTCTCCGGTGCCAATGGAGCTGATAAAGAGAGGCTAGATCGTGCCGATGGATCGGTAATCATTGTGATTGCTACTGATGCTCCTATTGACAGTCGTAATTTACGTCGTATGGCTGCTAGGGCAATACTAGGGCTAGCTCGTACTGGTTCGGCGGCAACCAATGGTAGCGGCGATTATGTGATCGCCTTTTCTACCGCAACGCGTATATCTGCGACGGCTTCTCGTTATCTGCCACGTGATATGAGACTACTCGCCAATGATGCTATGTCACCGCTCTTTCTTGCTGTTATAGAGGCTACTGAGGAGGCAATCTATAACTCTCTTTTACGCGCAACAACAATGACTGGTTGTGGCCATACAGTTGAGGCATTGCCGATTGAGCGGTTAGTAGAACTATTGCGTAAACATAACGCCATTAAGTAAACTTATAGAGCAGATAGGTATTGACGGCTAGGCTTGGTTATCACATACTTTCGTTTACGAGGAATATGTTTAAGCCATCTATAAAAGATACAAGTTTACTAACATTGCCTCAGTCGATCCGTGGGCTGTTTTCTGCCTGGTTGGTACTCTGGCTGGCTGGGTTAACTTGTATGGTCTGTTGTGAACGGATCGTTTTGGCTGAGTCCACTTCCTCAGTATCAAACAAATGTCAGCTTGCTTCACCATCTGGCAGCTCCTGCTGTCAAAAGAGTAGAGAAAAGCAAGAGAAAAAGCTCTCTCTAGCTGGAGCGATAGACTCAACATCTGCTCCACTGCCTGCTCCCGTTCAGTCAGGCTGCTGTCTGTACCCTTGTAGCCCAATGGATCTCTCCCGCTCTGTGCGTAATGCTCAGGCGCAGGTTGATGTATCTGAAGTAGACGTCAAAGCGCCTTTGTCGTTGCCACAACATATCCCTATACGGGAGATACTTCCCCAACTTCTTCCAGATCGTTCTGATACGCATCTGCGTTGCTGTGTCTTACTGATTTAAAAATAGCTTGGTTGGTAATTGATAATCCTGATCAGGGGTTTTTCCCTGGTTAAGCTATTACTTTTATCTAAATCAGGAGACATAAAATGAAAAGAGTCAAACTATTTGTTGTTGCCTTAATGCTCTGCTCTGTAGGTGTAATCTACGCTAGTGACACCAATAAATCAGCATCGGCTGGTAAAGATCAAGCCAATGCCAGCTCATGTTGTAAGACAGGAGCAAGCTGTTGTAAGGATAATGCTGCTTGCTGTTCTACTGCTGCACAGACGGATACAGCAGAGAAGGCCGCTTCCTGTTGTCAGACAGATGCTGATTGCTGTCATAGCGATGCCGATTGCTGCGAAGAAGCGGGACAATGTCCTCTTACTACAGCAATGCAGCAATGCTCACTAAAAACGGCTGCAGAAGGCAGTGCAGAGGCGAAACCTTCCTCTAAAGATGCTGCCAGTTGTTCTCAGGCAACTGCATCATGCAGTCTAACGCAGACTGCCCGTCAACAATAGACGCTAGTAAGGGGTATATCGGGGGGCGCGGATCACAGTGATCCGCGCCCTTTTCCATTTTTATGCTAAAATGACTGAGTTGTTACCAATCGAGAAAAATAGTCAAAAGTTGCCGATAAGTTTTCTAGTAATTTCGGTATGTCCAGAACACTGCTAGGCACAAAACTCCATATTCCCCCGCTTGGTCGCGCACTTGTGCCGCGCCAGCGACTTATCTCTCAACTAGAAAGCGGGCTAAATGTAAAACTCAGTCTAGTTCTGGCACCGGCAGGCTTTGGTAAGACTACGCTAATTACCTCATGGATTCGTAGCTGGCAAGATACACAGTCACATACACACCCACAGGTGGCATGGTTATCCTTAGATCGCAATGATGATGATCCGAGTCAGTTTGGCTCCTACTGTATTCTTGCCTTACAGACCATTGCCCCTCATCTTGGCGAAGTAGCAGAATCTATGCTTGGTCTTCCACAGCCTATGACGCCTGAACATATGATTAGCTCGCTCATTAACGATCTGGCGGGTTGGCATAGACCTATTCTGTTGGTGCTTGACGATTACCATTTTATACAGAGCCAAGAGATACATGATGCAATCGCTTTTGCGCTTGATTATGCTCCTCCACAGTTTCATCTGCTTATTACCAGTCGTGAAGAACCACCATTGCCGTTGGCGCGTTGGCGTGTACGAGGACAACTTGTTGAGATAGGTTTCCAAGATCTGCGCTTCACACATGAGGAGACAGCAGCATTTCTTGATCAAGTCATGGGACTCAAGCTGACGACAGAAGCTATTAGCCAGCTTGAGGAGCGCACCGAAGGCTGGGTAGCAGGATTACAGATGGCTGCTCTTTCATTGCGCAAATGTCCACAAAACAGCGCAGCAATTGCCCGCGCAATAGGAACCTTTAGTGGCCAGCATCGCTATGTAGTCGACTATTTAGCGGCAGAAGTTATGCGCCAACAACCTACCCATATTCGTGACTTTCTACAGCAGACGGCAATCTTGGATCGTTTAACTGCGTCGCTTTGTGATGCCGTTACCGGACAGACTAATAGTGAGGCGATACTGGCACAATTAGAACATGGCAATCTCTTTCTGATCAGTTTAGATGAACAGCGTCAATGGTATCGGTATCACCATCTGTTTGCCGATTTCTTACGCACGGCACTTCCCATAGCGCAACAACAAGTACTACACCGAAAAGCCAGCCAGTGGTATGAAGCACATCACTTTACTGCCCAAGCCATTCACCATGCGCTTGCTGCAGAAGATTTTGAAACCGCGACAAGGCTGATTATACGCTATAACGATGACGAGCTTAAACGTGGAGGATTGACCACATTGCTAGGTTGGCTGAATGCTCTCCCTGAGGAGGTAGTCAGAAGTAATATCGTATTGTCTGTACGCAAAGGCCACATCCTTTATTTACGCGGGCGAACAGAAGAGGCTCAACCTTATGCTGCTATTGTTGAGGCTATGTTGCACTCCGATATTCCCCCCCTTGATCGAGGTGAAGCCTGTGTATTTCTTGCTGATCTTGCAATCAACCAGGGAAGAGCCGCGGATTGCTTGAGGCTGGCGCAGGAGGCCCTCTCTTGTATCAGTCATCCACAAGCATTCTCGCGTACACTTGCACTCAGTTTGGCAGGACAGGCGCAATGTGTATTGCGTGATTTCAATGGAGCAATTCAGACATTAGAACAGGCCGTTGAATGGGGACGACAATCAGGCAATCACTTAGTCAGCCTTAATGCATTAAGCCATTTGGCACAAAGGCTATATTTCCAAGGGCGACGACTTGAAGCGGTTGTGATATGTCAGCAAGCTGTTGAAACTTACGTAGATGGGCATGGACAACCATTGCCAATATCAGGATTGCTACATGTTCCGCTCGGCATTCTCTATTACGAAGCCAATGAACTGGAACAGGGTCGGCGCCATTTGGAGATAGGAGTCGCTCTATGCCAGCAACTAGGGATGTTGCATCTGTCGCTTACAGGACAACGGATTCTCGCTAAACTACAATTTGCTCAAGGCGAGATCGAAACCGCTTTTGCTACCTTGTCTGACGCCCAACAATTAGCCGCACGATTGGGCAATGCTAGGGCGGAAAGAGCAATTATTGCTGTTACCGCCGATCTACATCTACGGCAAGGAAACACCGCTGCGGCCGCCAATATGCTAGAGACTTCTATCAGCCTAAATAATGGCCCACAGGTCTTACGAGATCGTGAGCGGTTAACTCGTATTCGCCTACGGCTAGCGCAAAATCAACCACAAATGGCCGAGAGTCTGTTACAAGAATTGGCGCAGATAGTAGAAAAAGATGGACGCGTCGCTCGACTCATTACCATTTATATATTGCAAGCTATCACAACACATACCCTTAAAGATCAGCAGACAGCACTTAAGTTAATGGAAAAGGCTATACGCCTTGCTGCACCGGGAAATTATCAGCGCCTCTTCCTAGATGAAGGCTGTACAGTAGGCCTGCTACTTCAGCCCTTGCGTCATATTGCCCCAGATTTCGTTACTCGTCTGTTGCGGACCTTGATCTCAATAGGTAATTCGAGCGAGGCTAGACCCGCAGTTGCCATCTTTGAACAAGGTGAAATGCTCAGTGAACGGTTAAGTGAGCGGGAGCGGGAAGTGCTACGCCTGGTCGCCGCAGGTCTCTCAAATGAAGCCATTGGCAGCAAACTCTTCATTTCTGTTGGCACGGTTAAGTGGTATTTGAACGGTATTTATCACAAACTTGATGTTCGCAGTCGTACTGAAGCGGTCGCTCGCGCCCGACAACATCAATTGTTGTAGCTGCAGCAACCAGCGGTACCTAACTTATATTATAAAATCCTAACCTTATTTCCTAACTTTCGACAGGTGACAAGTAGTTATGACGCAGGTAAAAGAGTAACTAGACGTGCGTCATACGGCATCAAGCAATTATTGAGCA
>JBFLVQ010000029.1:0-31762 GCA_040758525.1 Acidobacteriota bacterium | reverse complement strand
TCTTGTCTTCTAAGCTATCATATTTGTCTAATGCAGTCTGGAACCGTATAGGGATCTCTGCATCGGCGCGTTTCTGCTTAAGGTTACCAGCATTGGCCAAGCGGCTAAGTTCATTGCCAATGATAAACATCTCCTGATCCGAAATCGCTGTGATCAGGTTCTGCAGGGTCTCTGGAGACTCACCCTCATTCTGATCATAAGCAATACGGAACTCCTCTAGAGCCTGCGTTAACTCCCCTTTCTTAGTAAGAGCAATAGCAAGATTCTCATGCGCGAGTGGATAGATGTTATTGCGTAGCTTAAGCGCTTTTTGATAGGTAGTAATCGCCAATTCTAGTTCATTGCTATTCTTAGTGATTGTGCGTATTAGATAGAGATTACCAAGATCCAAGTATGCCTCAGGGAAATCTGGCTGATACTTTATCGCTAGCTGAAATCCTTCGGCTGCTTCTGAGAACTTACCAACCACTTGATATAGACGGGCAAGGTTGTAATGCGCTAATGCATAACGTCCACGTTGCTGCTCAATAGCAAGGTGAAAATGTTTTGTTGCTGTCTCATTTTCACCTAGCACCTCATAAATAAGGCCTAGATTATTATGCGCCTCAGGATACTTATTATCGCGTTGCCTGATCGCAGTCTGATAGTGATCAATTGCGGCAGTGAAATTGCTCTGATGTGCATAAGCCATGGCAAGATTGAAGTGGGCAGCGGGAAAAGGCCCTTTATGCTGAGCAATCGCCTGTTGGTATTGTGTTATTGCTTCGACAATATTGCCGCTGCGATAACACGCTACACCTAAGTTGAGTTGCACTTCTGAATTCTGAGGACTAAGTGCAAGCGCTTTTCGATAATAGTTAGCAGCAGCAGCAAATTCGCCCATTTTTATCAGTGCATAGCCGAGTCCTATATGGGCACTGAGTAGTCGCGCCTGCATATCGATCGCTTTACGGTAGATCTCCACTGCAGGACTAATTTTGCCCTCGCCAACCAATCGATCAGCCTTAAGTACGAGGGCCTCAGGCCCACTAATGGCAGGACGTGCAACAAGCTGACGGGATGCCTCAGCCACCGCCTCTCCTACCTGCTGTACGCCCAAACGCTGCCCCTGCTCTATTAAGCCCATACGCATAGGCGCGGCACCAAGATTGACGCGAATCGGCTGACTACGCGCTGCGGTAGACGGCTCAAGCCCTACACGCATCCCTTGGCAATAAGCTTTTGGGCCACTACAACAGATTCCCAGCAGTGCCATCAACCCTAGTACCAGCACATCTTTGACAAACGTAGAGAAATGGTAATTTATGCTGAAAATTAGCATCTTGTTTCAGTATAAAGCGGTGACTACACCATTGGCCTAAAGATCAAACCTATTCACTCTCGTTAAATTACTGCAGATGTATTTGTGCAAAACAGCGAAATTATACTAAAATCTTGTCTCTACTACTACCTTAATATATTATAGTCACATTAGATAAAACGTATTCAGCCTCAACTATTTTATTCAGAAATTAATGTTTAGAATATCTATGCGATGATACTATGAGTCAGTTACCAACCGCCGAGTTAGTGTCGGGAACTATTATTGACGGCAAGTATCGAGTCGATTCCCTGATGGGCCGGGGAGGCATGGGAAAGGTTTACCGTGTCACTCACTTGCAACTGAACAAGATCTTCGCACTCAAATTGATGACCTTTAGTGTCAATGATACGGATCCTAGCCGAGTAATGCGCTTTAAGCGAGAGGCAGAAGCGTTAGCTCGTATACATCATCCTAATGTAGTAACAGTAACCGATTTTGGTATTACTCCTGAGCATGTCCCTTACATTGTAATGGAGTTTATCGAGGGACATTCATTACGTGAACTGCTTAATAAGCATGGCCGCCTCTCCCAGCAACAGACTATTCATATTGTTAAACAGATCTGTGCAGGACTACATGCTGCGCATCTACAGGGTATCATACATCGTGATCTTAAACCGGAAAACATTATGATCGAGCAACTCGCCGATGAGACGATGATGGTGCGAGTGCTCGATTTTGGTATTGCCAAATTAGTACAGAAGCACGACGAGAATCTTACCAATGGTGAGGAACTTCTTGGTACCTTAAAATATATGTCTCCGGAGCAGTTTCTTGGCGCACCCATTGATGCGCGCGCAGATATCTTTGGCATCTGTTTGATCACTTATGAAATGCTTACTGGTATTGTTGCTCCTGCAGTAATGTCACTAGCAAGGCCAGTAGTTGAACTACGCCCAGATACCTCGCCGAGATTGAACAATATAATCTTGATGGGACTATCACAGTCACCAGAGGAACGACCACAAACTGCCTTGGAATTGAAACGTGAGCTAGAGGTATTAGAACATGAAGCAGTTGTTGAGGCAGTACTAGAAGAGTCGCTAGGTAGTGGCGAGGGTACGCAAACTTCGAAATATATGGCTATTCCTACGGCCCGTAATCGCCGTGTGGTAAATAGCATCAGGCCAGAAGCCTACAATATTGTAGAAGTACAAAGGTCACCATCCACACATCGTTATTGGCTAATTGCGGCAACACTACTTTTAGTTGCTGGCGGTCTGATCGGTTGGCGTATCTATCCCACATTTAATATTCGACTGCAAGGTGAAACCCTTCCCAAGATCTCTCCCACTGCGATACCTGAAGTTATTATGATCAGAGGTAGCAAATTCATTATGGGGTCAAACCGTGGTGATGACTTTGCACAACCAGAACATCTGGTTGAAGTCGAGCCATTTCAGGTTGGTCGCTTTCTGGTTACCAATCGCCAATACGCAGAGTTTGTTAAATTGGGCAATTATCGTCCGCCTTCGCATTGGCAGAGCCATACTCCTCCTAACGATATTCTTGAGCAGCCTGTCACTAATGTGAGTTGGCGCGATGCCAACTCTTATTGCAATTGGCTTACTGCTCAAACTGGGCAGGCTTATCGTTTACTCTTTGAGAAGGAATGGGAGTATCTAGCCCGTAATAGTACAAAATTTGGTGTAAACGAATTAGCTAAGCGATTCAATGAATGGACTGATACAGAATTCTATCTTTATCCTGGTTCAAAGATTAAAATGGGTAATACAGCAAACCGTGTGCGTATTCTACGAGGTCTAGTAGGAGCTCAAGGTAATGATCAGATCACTTTTCGTCATTGGGCATTCGAAGACTTTACCAACACCAACCTGGGATTTCGTGTGGCTTATAAAGCGACCGGTAATTGATACCTGGCTATGAGTAGCAATACTGGCCAAATCGAATATTTTGACAGTCTAATTGGCAAGGAGATCAACAAGACCTACCGTATCGAGAAGCGATTAGCCATAGGCGGTATGGGAGCGGTCTTCTCGGGTACACATCTGCAACAGGGCACCCTTATTGCCATCAAAGTGATTTCACCACATCTGGCCGCCAATCCTGTCTTTGTTAAACGTTTCAAACGAGAAGCAAGAGTAGGTTCAGCACTCTCTCACCCGCATATTGTAAAAGTACATGATTTTGGTGAGACAGAAGAAGGTCTACTCTTTATGATTATGGAATTTGTCGAAGGTGAAACATTAGGTGACTATTTGGAACGTTTCGGCCCTTTATCAGCTGAGCGCTGCGCACAAATTTTGAAGCCATTATGCGAAGCCTTAGATGCTGCCCATGCTCGTAATATTCTGCATCGCGATCTGAAGCCAGCCAATATTTTGATGGCATATAACAGTAATGGTATAGACAATATTAAATTGGTCGATTTTGGTCTGGTTAAACTACTACAACCAGATGAGGAGATCACACAAGGCTCAAACCTCACAGCGGTGGGAGAAGCTTGTGGCACACCTTTCTATATGTCGCCTGAACAGGTGATCGGACAACCACTCAAACCAACCGCAGATATCTATAGCTTGGGAGTGATTCTCTATCAGATGTTAACTGGCAAGATGCCAATAGAAGCCAGTAGTATACGGCAGATTCTTGCTCTTAAGATCAATCAGGATATACCACCGCCCTCAAATAGGTTTCCCTTTTTACCTCAGAAGATCGACAATGTGCTACAAAAGGTGCTGGCACGCGATCCACGCCAACGTTACCAGACTGCTGGTGAACTCTATCAAGCTTTCCATAAGATGGCTAACAGTATTACAAATGATGCTAGTGCAACAGAACCTCATACTCATGCTAGCGAGGTATCTAGTAGTTCGCCAGCTACTGCTAATGATCTTGCTGATAAAGAGACTAAGAACCAAATCAAGCCTATCTGGATCGCAGTAGGTGCAGGAGTCTTGATACTGCTCACTGTAGTCCTGCTATTGCTCTTAGGTAGATAATACCTTCCATTACCACATCGTATATTACATAGACTCGCCTGGCAGAAAAAACGGGGAAGGAGTTGCTTCCCTCCCCTGAACGCCATCGCACCCAAACTATTTTAATCACCAAAAGCGCTAATAAAGCGCTGTTGTTGAAATTGGGTAACAGGATCGCTGATCGGCGTGCCATCACCCCAAATGACCCCATCACCCCAGATCACGCCGTCACCCCAAATGACCCCATCACCCCAAATGACTCCATCACCCCAGATTACCCCCATCGCCCATTCTGATTGTGAGCCCCAACTTGCATCGATGAGAATACGCACATGCCCATCATTGGGATCAGGATTGCGTACTGCTATCGCAGACTTACTGCTAGTAGCGATACCTGTGTGCGCTAATGCCGCAGGAATATCAAGGACACCCGCGCCAACTGTGAAAATATTGCAGTGCTCGCACTGCCGCATCAACTGTTTGCGCGCAGAAGCCATTAGTCGCATTTTAATGGTGTGATTATTCAAGCCGGGAGATTGCTGTAACATTAAGGCTGCTGCGCCGGCTACTGCGGGTGCCGACATAGAAGTACCGCTCACGATCACATAGCTAATCTTCTTACCCTTACCATCCTTGAGGTAGTAAGCAGGATCGACTTTCTCAAAAATCGGATCGAGAGCTAACAAGGAATTCTCTGCTAGCAGCGATTTCACTCTATTGCCGGGCGCCCCCAGATCTGGTTTAACAATATGGTCAAACAAGGTTGGACCACGTGAACTGTAACTGGTAATAGCATCATCAGCGGGATTTGCTGTCCCTTTTGCATTAGTGGCCCCTACGGTAATTACATGGGGCGAGTTGCCAGGTGAGGTGATAAGCCCATAGATATTTTCCGTGCGCCCACTTAGTGGGGTCTGTGGATCGACCTTGCCTAAGTTGCCGGCTGCTACACTTACCACCATTCCAGCATTCCAGGCACGATCAGCGGCTCGGCAGAGCGGATCACTAGCATATGAACCAAACACACCAGCGCCAATCGAGAGGTTGATCACTCGTATATTGAACATAGTCTTTAAGGCAATTGCCTTATCAAGCGCAGCGATTGCCGCACTCTCGGAACCGTTTCCCTGCCCATCCAACACTCGCAAATTGATCAGATTGGCACGTGGTGCAATCCCCTTGATGGTACGAAAACTGTTGCTACCACTGGAAGCTGAACCATCACCGGCGACAATCCCCGCCACATGTGTGCCATGACCATAAAGATCATTAGTAGTCGATTCACCAGCAACAAAATTCTCTGCATAGACAATACGACTCTTGCCACCATCACCCTGACCTGGTTTATTTGATCTAAGATCCCCATGATCATTTATACCACTATCAATAACCACCACTCCTATACCATTACCATCCAACCCCAAGCTCTGTTGTGCAATATCAGCGCCCACCGTGGGTCTAGTCACATCCATAGATGGGAAGATCGCTCGGTCGGGAGTGACTGCCTGCACCTCGACATTGGAGGCTAATAGACCAAGAGCATCAAACGGCACATCAGCAGCAAAACCATTAATGGTTTGAAACTGTTCGCCAATCTCTGCGCCTATTTTTCTTAGCTCTGCTTTTAACGCGACTGAGGGGGTCTTATATGTTGAGATAATCACTAACAATCGACCTTTGCTGTCGAAGCGTTGTAGGTTGCTGGCTAGCGCAGGAGAAAGTTTACCTTTAATAGCTGCCTTTACCGGCACAATGGGTTGGAAAAAGGTTGGCGCATGGGGAAGTGAAAGCAACAAAAAAGCGAGCGTTAAAAAGGAAGCGACACTCTTGATAATCTTCATATTTTGTCTCCCTTGATTGTGTGAGCGCATCCTGGCTTTGCACTTCCTCAATCACAGTTAGCTTAGCCTAGTTTCACATTAAGTTTTATCTGCTTGATAGTAAAACAAGAGCAATATGCATACCACAATCGCGCTGTTTCCCTAATGGCTTTAATGTCAATAAAATTCCAGTTTTATGAGGGAATTACAGACCTTAAGAGATGACCGCTTTGCTGTCAATTTGACAGAAAAGCAGTCAAAATTGACAGTAGCGTGAAATTACTAATGGGGAGGATCATTAATAGGCAGTATCAGCCTTTAACTCGGTCAATTCCTGAATCAATTCGGCTTTGATCTTATCGCAGTGCTGTTGTTCCTGTTCAGATAGATTGGTTGAAAGCATGTTTTCTAATGCTAGCAGGGCTTCTTTAAGCTTCTCAAGGGCTGCTTCTGACTGCTCCAGAGTCCGTTCACAAGCAGCCAAGCAACGTAGACTAGGCACAACTAGATGCCATAAGCCCAGTTCGCGTCCACTGGCAACCGCCATCTCAAAATATTTCTTGGCCTCTGATACTTGGTCCTGTTGCCATAAAATATTGGCAATGCCAGAGAGCGCCTCGGCCTCTACATTGCTACGATAATTTAGTTCTCGGAAGATACTTAAAGCCTGTTGGAAAGATACTAGCGCCTGATCCAGTGCACCTAGATCTTGATAAAGCAGTCCCAGATTCGAGAGTGTATGGCCTTCGGTTTCACGATCCTCGATCTCGGCAGCAATCATACGCGCTTCCTGGTAATAGTTTTGCGCATCAAGTAGGTCGCCGCGTTGACGACAAGCTTCACCCATATTGAGGGCAATACGGCACTCTCCACGTCGCCGTCCAATTGCACGCGCAATTGTAAGCGAATCACGGTAGTACTCAAGCGCACGTCCTGGCTCACCATGTTCGCAATAAATATTACCTATCAGCATCATTACTTGCCGCTCACTTTCACGATTGCCGATCTCGCGTGCGATTACCAGCGCCTGCTGCAAATAATCGAGTGCGCTTTTGGCCTGACTACGACAGCCCATGATTGATCCTAGATGGCGCAGTGCCTCACCTTCACTAGCAAGATCACTGATCTTGCGCGCCGTTTCTAAACTCTTCTGATAGAATTCGACTGCCTGGTCAAATAGCCCCTGGCTAAAGTAGGTATTGCCAATTACACCTAGTAATCGACATTGTCCTTCAATATCTTCGACAATACTAAGCAGTTCAAATCCAGACTGACAGAACTCCAGGGCCTCCTTATAACGGCCACCGCTCCAAGCCAGTTCTCCTAGTGCTCGTAAGATACGCCCCTCTAGTGGTAGCAGCGATGCCTGTTGACTTAACTTAAGCCCTTTTTCAAACTGTTCACGTGCACTATCATGCTTACCCAAATGCATTAATACATCACCAAAAGCCAGATGGAAATTGCCCAGCCATTCTGGCTGCTGTTCTGGCACAGTATTGGCCTCACGCAGTTTGCCTAAATACTGATCTGCCCAACCGTAATATTTCTGTGCCTCTTCAACAGCAAATATCTTGCGCGCAGTATCACCAGCCATTACGCCATATTGCAGTGTCTTAGCATGATTAGCGCCATGATAAAAATGGTAAGCTAACTCTCCTGCTACACGATCTGGCCGACGCTTGTGCAGACTCTCTAGCTTATCGCCGATCTGTGCATGTAGACGCCGCCGCCGGTAGGCAGAAAGCCGTTCGTAGAGCACTTTACGCAGTGTGCCATGATAAAAGACGAAGTAATCATCTGCGAATGGTTCAGCAGCCGTAGATTCTTTAATGATAAATTCATGCAGTCCTACATCAATGATATCCATCAATGCTTCCTGCGATAGCTCTGTTATCGTTGCCAATATCTGCAAAGAGAATTTTTCCCCTACAACCGCAGCACGTGTAAAGACCTCAACGGTATCATCAGTTAATCGCTTTAGATGCAACTCAACGATGTCCAAGATCGAGCCAGGCAACTCTATCTGTTCGATATCGGCACAGTGCCAGCGATCTCCTGTCCAACAGATCCGCTGTTCTTGGATCAATTGCCTTAAGATCTCACCTAAGTAGAATGGATTGCCTTGTGTCACTTGATAGAAACGGCCGATTACACTCTCAGAAATCTGTATATTGCTAAAGATCGATTCGATCATTTTATGCACTTCTTGACCTGATAGCGCTGCCAGTTTGATCTGCGCATAGCCATTATAACGACTGATACGACGTAACCAGGCTCGGATCGGACGTGTATCATCAAGCAGCTCCTGATTACGTACAGTACCTAGAACCATTATGCGTTCCTTTTCTGTGTTACGTACCAGGTAAGCAAGAAACTCCAAGCTGAGAGAGTCAGCCCATTGCAAGTCATCTAGAAAGAAGATCAAAGGTATTGAAGCAGAGATTGCCACATAGATATTAGCGAGCAGTTCAAAGGTACGGTATTTAGTCTCTTCATCAATGGTACTAGCCTTAAGCCGTTTGTCACTGATCAAACCATTGACTTCATCCAGCCCCTCCTTAATTTTATTGGTGATCCCTTTCACACGACTCTTCGACATACGGTTGCGGCCGGGAAAATTACGCACGAAACTGTGTAATCCATCCAGATAGGGGCGGTAAGCGCCTTCACCACCATACTCATAGAATTTTCCTGTGAGAAAGAGCGCCTTTTCATTACCTAGTTGCTGGTGAAACTGAGTTACTAATGATGTCTTGCCAACCCCTGGATCACCGATAATAAAGATCGTACGTGCCAGCCCTGCACTCGCCTGTTCAAAGTGCTCGGCAAGCTGTTTCAACTCCTCACCACGACCAATAAATCTTTCAAATGAGAAACGCACACGCTTGTGTAGATCTGTATTAGCTGCTCCTTCTCCAATCGCATTAGCAGTAGTAGATGGTACATGAGTATGGAAAGGGAGCGGCTCACGCTTGGAAACAGTACGTTTGCGTTGTGTATGGGAGGAATCATGCACCCCATTACCTTGAGTATGAATAATAGTAATAGCCTCATCACGCTGAGCGGCAGCAACACTACGGCATGCCAATTCAAATTCGGCAGCCATTTCGAGAGCAGAACGATAACGTTGCTCACGGTTCTTTTCCAGCGCTTTCATTACCATACCATCAATTTCAGTAGGTACATTGCTGTTGACAGATGAGAGCCGCCGTGGTGTCTCAATGGCATGCTGGACAAGAATTGCTGAAGCTACGGGATTATAGAAGGGTACTTCGCCAGTAAGCATCTCATAGAGCACAATACCAAGTGAATAGATATCAGAACGCTCATCAAGCTTATGGCCCAAACACTGTTCGGGCGACATGTATTCAGGCGTACCAAGCGCAAAGTCGGCGGCAGTAAGCTTTTCCCCACCTTTGTTACGAATCAGCTTGGCAATACCAAAATCAACTACTTTAATTAGATCTTCCTCGCAATCAGCATTCTGGAAGATAATATTAGACGGCTTTAGGTCGCGATGGATCACTCCTTGCTTATGAGCAGCCGCGACGGCGGCACAGACTTGTTTAAAGATGCCTAAGGCACGTTCTAGCGAAAGCGCACCACAACTACGGATCTCTTTGGAGAGGGCAGGACCTTCTAGCCGCTCCATAACTAGATAAGCAATGTCATCAAGAATACCAAAGTCATAAACTGCGACAATATTGGAATGGCGTATTGAAGCAGCGGCAGAAGCCTCTAAACGAAAGCGTTTGAGATCGACAGGATCAAGATTCTCATCGATTGTAAGTACCTTGACTGCCACTAGATCACCTATCTGACGACGACGTGCGCAATAGACGCTGGCCATCCCTCCAGTGCTGATCAGATACTCCAGTTCATATTTCCCATCCAATACACGTCCAATAAGCGGATCGGTCACCTGTGACGCTGACTCAAGGTCAGGACAAGGCTCGCCGAACTTATGTTCTTGCTTGCAGATTGGACAAGATTTCATAGAGTACAAACTGTCCCGCCCGAATGTTATAGACTATTATTATGAGTAAATTTTCAATTTTTGGAAGCGCAAAGCTAAGTTTTATGATAAAAATATTGCCGCTCTTGGTCTGCCCTTCGCCCCACCCCTATGCGATTGGGCGCCGCCAGAGTAAATGCTAGGCGTATACACCTCTACTGGGTTTACACACTGCTAAGAGGGTGGCGAGAGGACTACTCCTAGATCAAATTCTTGAGTCAGATTTAGAAAGGTAGGTACGGCGCATTTCGTTTACTAAACGTTGATAATTGTTGCGCCTGATCTTTATGGGTGAATGGGAAGAGGGTGACCCTCGCGCCAGTGAGCCAACCCCAGTAAGTGCAATTCAGGTGGTCGGCTTCACAGATGTCGGTCGTGTACGCCAGAATAACGAGGACAACTTCCTTATTGCTGATCTGTCCACCAAGGTTATTGGCGAACCGTCTAAACTTACTAAAATCTCATTAGGTGAGCGTGGCACACTACTGTTGGTAACGGATGGTATGGGTGGCCGTAATGCTGGTGAGATTGCTAGTCAGATTGTTGTAGATGTTTTCCGTAACGAACTATTAGGGCGTGATGTCAAGAATATTGGTTGCGAAGTGCTGGCTGAGATCACCAAGAAGGCAAACTGGGCAATCTGGTCGCGCGCACAACGTAACACAGAAGAACAGGGAATGGGGGCAACCCTTACGGCACTGGTGATTGAATCCTCTAAAGCGCATATTGTCCAGGTAGGTGATTCCCGTGCCTATGTTGTGCGTAGCAATGCGATCTTTCAACTTACTAAAGATCAGTCCATGGTGCAAACCCTGATCGACTCTGGCATTATAAAGCCTGAAGAGGCTGATACACATCCATACCGTCATGTTATCTTGCAATCGTTAGGCGCTGAACCAACCGTTTATCCAGTTACCTCGACAATAGACCTGTATAATGGCGACTACTTACTACTATGCACTGATGGCCTCTCGAACATGGTAAAGGATGCCATATTGCAAGAACTGATTCTTTCTGCGCCAGACCTGGAGATGGGCTGCCAGATACTGGTCGAGACGGCCAATGTAAATGGTGGCAAAGATAACATCACTATTATTCTGGCGGCACTCGAATATAGCAGCACACCAGAAATGGCAGAGGCCGATTTTGGTACACGTACACAATCCTACTTCACGATGACAGGTGGGTTGATGCCACCCATTGGCTTCCAGCCCGAAGACGAGACCAAACTTGTCCTTCCTGAAGATGTGCCACGGCTAGACCATGTAGATACTCCCTTTCCAGCGCTACTCACACCAGAACCAGAACCGTTGCCTACACCTGTACCTGCGCCCGCTAAAGATCGTGTGCTGATCATCGATTCGGAACCTGAACGTCTGCTCTCCTTCGAGTTTATCCTCAAGCCTTACTACTCAGTGATCAGTGCAACAGATGGTGAAGAAGGACTGGCTAAGGCAATTACAGAGCTACCGCGCCTCATTGTTGCCAGTGTAGAGTTGAATAAGATTGGTGGCATTAGTCTATGCCAAGCTCTCAAGGGCAATGAGCGCTTCCGTAATATTCCTATTATTCTTATCTCCGCTAAATATACTGACAAAAATCATGTCATCGAAGCACTCAGCACTGGCGCTGACGAATATTTACTCTTCCCAATTGATGAGCGTGAGTTACTACTACGTGTGAAACCTTATGCCGAGCGCGCTAAATTACTAGAACAGCTACGCTATGAGAGTGCTCTGAATGAAGCAACCAATATTCAACTCCATATTGAGATGGAGACAGTGGCAAAGGCACGCCAGGATATCTTCCAGAATGTATTGGATGCTACTAGTGATGGCATTCTGATATTGGATCCGGCCGGTTGGGTGACAGCCGTCAATCAGACCTTTGAGGATTTTCATAGAGTTCAAAAGGATCACATCATTGGGTTTGGTTACCGCGCTCTGCTCAAGAAGATTCAGCACTTGTACGAGAGTCCAGAACGGCAACTGCAGCGTTTTACCGAATTGATCAATAACCCAGAGATGATCGCTGATGACGAGGTGAAGACACGTAGCGAGAAACGTGGGGTAGCTAAGATGAAGCGCTACAGTGCCCCTGTGCGAGATGAGAGTGGAAGAATCTATGGCCGCTTCTTTGTCTTCCGCAATTTGATCCAGTAGAAACATCTCTCCTAACTACTACGGTTGCGTGTGAGATGGCGATGAGAGAGGAACACTTTTACCAGACTCGCTTGGTCACCGCGACTATTCTAACGATCGCGGTCTTCTGTATAGGCGTTCTTGGTTACCATCTGATTGAAGGATGGAACCTACTTGACTCTCTCTATATGACCGTGATTACACTGGCTACGATCGGGTATGGTGAAATACACCCACTCTCGAGCTATGGGCGTATATTCACAATAATGCTGATCCTCTCTGGCTTGGGTATTATGGGTTATGGCCTGGGTATTACGGCCACCTTTATTGTTGAAGGAGAGTTAGGGCGGCTAATCAGGAGACGGCGCATGGAAAAGAAGATCGAGAAACTAGAAAATCACTTTATTGTCTGCGGTATAGGCGAAACAGGCCGCTCTGTTGTGCATGAGTTTATTAAGACCAAAACTCCTTTTGTGATTATTGAAAGTGATTCCCATCGACTCGACCAATTACGTGAAGATTATGACTTCAGCTTTGTCGTAGGTGATGCCACTAAAGATGCGACCCTATTAGCGGCAGGTATTGAACGTGCACAGGGACTGGTAAGCGCACTACATAATGACAAGGATAACCTCTTCGTAGTGCTTACTGCGCGTGCCCTCAATAGTAGGCTAAGGATTGTCGCGCGGGTTGTCGATGTCGAATCGGAACGCAAAATGATCGCGGCGGGTGCCAATAATGTTGTCTCCCCTAATATGATTGGGGGAATGCGTATGGCCTCGATTATGATTCGTCCTGCTGTTGTCAGTTTCTTAGACATTATGCTCAGCCAGCAGGATATAACCTTACGCCTAGAGGAAGTAAGACTACCTTCAGGATCAAAACTTATTGGGCATTCCTTGCGCGATGCTGATATAGGCCGCCAAACAGGACTAATTGTTGTGGCAATCAAGAAACATGCTGGCCAATATGTCTATAATCCTAGATCGGACACTCCCCTTGAGGTTGATGATACTCTCATTGTAATGGGCGATGTAGAGAAGGTTCGTGAGCTACATAAAATTGTTGGCTCAGCTACAACCCTAAAAGCGCTTAGCAACTGAATTCTATTTAATACATCCCGATTATCGCAAACTACCTATTTACGAGAAAGTAAATGAGAAGAAGATCGCGGCTAGAGAGATTTTTTCATATTGAGCTTTCACGTAAAAGCGCTATCTCACTGCACATACAACTGGTCACACAAATTACTCTACATATCGTTACAGGAGTGTTGAAACCAGGCGATAAACTACCTTCTGTGCGTGCAATGGCTAGACGCCTAAAGATACACCATAATACTGTAAGCGCAGCCTATAGCGAACTGGCACAACGTCAACTGGTTGAGATGCGACATGGTAGTGGGGTTTATGTATCTGAAAACACTGCTGTGGGTGACGATACTTCAGAATTGGACACAATCATTAGATCTTTTCTAGAAACAGCGCGTAAAAAAGGCTACTCGTTACAAGCGATCCGTAATGGTGTAAGCAACTGGCTAGCGCGTCAACCTCCTGATCACCTACTGGTAATTGAGCCGGCTACGGACTTACAACAGATCCTTGTACACGAGCTAGGTCAGCAACTCAACTTTGGGGTAAGCGCAGCTACCCTTGAGGAGGTATGTGCACATACCAATCTGCTCACAGGTGCATTGGCAGTGGCGACCGCTTATCATGGTGTAGAAATAAAGCGGTCACTACCTGCTACTGCCATGCTTGTTACGCTTAATTTACAAGTAGGCGAAGCAGAATCTCAACAACTTAAGCGCCTACCATTGGGCGCTCTAGTAGGATTAATCTCGATTGGCCCTACGGTATTGGAATATGCTCAGGTGATTATTGCCTCATTACGCGGCGAGGATCTATTGGTACGTCCTGTACTCTACTCTGCTGTGCAGGAATGGCGTGCGCTGGCTCGTACAGCAGATCTGCTTATTGCTGATAGTTGCTGCTATGAGAAGGTTGCCCGTTATGCCCGTAAGACAATCTTACAATTACGCCTGATCCCGCCGCAGATTGCTCGCTACTTGCGTGCGACACTAAAAAGCTCACTGACAATGGTAGGTGAAGAATAGCGATAGTATGCCCATATCTGCACGATAAATACTTTTAGATGGGGATGTGGGAAGATTTCCTTTATAATGAGCTTGGCTCGTTTGCGATCGGTGAATGGCGTTATGGGATTTCATGTACGCTGCCGTTGTACTCATTGTGATCTACGCTTCAAAGTCGATTCTGGTGTCGAATTCTATCTCTCTGCCGATGGGGTAGAGAAACCGTTTGATTCAGTATTACCAGGACTGCAAAAGTCGGAGTTTGCCGGACTGCGTGGCTATTGGGATTTTAAGGTCTGCCCTCGCTGCTTCCTAGAATATCGCCAATCTACCTACTTGAATGAAGATGGCACTGTCACTAATGCCCCCTCACATATTGCTGTAGAACAAGTCACTACCTGCCGTAAATGTGGCAGTCTGCTGCTTGACTCACACAAATTCCTAGAAAAGTTTGAGGACCGTATACGCACCGATTATGATGAAGCTCTACGTGAATGCCGCATTAAGTTAGCCAGTGCCACCAAAACCAAAGCGATGTTAAAAGAGTATATAGAGTTGGTAGGGCATGGCGAGACGACAAAGATAGATTTGCCTACTTTTCTTGCACGGCTGCAAGAGGCATTCCGAGAGAAAGTAGTTATACGTGCAGGTCAAACAGAACTGCTTCCCCTCCCTGATCAGGGAATGCGTGTCCTGCTCGCTGGTAACCTGCTAGGACAGGTCAGCAATGTGCAGGATATTCCTTGCTTACTAACTGCGCTAGATAATCTCGCCAATCAATTGACACAACGTGTTAGCAAACTAGACCAGGAGATAGCGGGAGAGCGACGCTTAAAACGTGGCGTCGCTTGCCCACAATGTAAACTTGGTGAGATCAAATATAAATGGTTCATCAGTTGAATCGCTTTAGGCGATAATGACAGTAATGCTTTCACCCCAGTGGCGGGCAAATTCGGCATCAAGCCAGAAACTTAGTGTATATTTTAGCTCCTCATCGGCGCCCGCAAGCTCAAGCACCACCTCTTCACCTACCTCTATAATGCCAGCAACCACCCCTAATACAGCTAGCTTAGGGTTGATAAATTGGCTTAGCAGATCCTCTATCTCATTGATTAGTCTGGTCTCTATCAACATTGGCGGGATAGCCACCAATTCGCCAACATCCCTCTCTACTTCATTGTGGGTATCTGTGAAATCGAGTGTTTCACTAAAGCAATGGCCCAAGATCAACCGTGCAATCTCTTCATGACAGCAGCCACAACCACCTCCAGCCGCACATTCGCGTCGCACTTGGCCAATAGTTATTGCCGCAGTTGCCTCAATCGTGGCCTCGATCTCGCTACGCTCCACTGAAAGGCATTCACATACTAGTTCATCAGCCGCGCCAGTATAAACCCTCTTCTCTTCATGCAGATGCATTCAACCTTCCCATACCTCTAGTAATAGGTATTACTTCCTCTGATAGTAGCACAGATCCTAATGCCAGTTCCCACATCACTGGCAAAGGGATCTTTGCGTAAGGGGAAACATTGATCTGCGATCGAGACTTGCGAAGTAGTTTATCCCTGCCCTTGAAAGTCACTGGAAATGAGTGATAAAATGCTTGAGTTAATAGTATTTAGCTTATGATAGAAGGGTTAAGCAGAAAATATCAGAGACGTTTTCGGCAAAAATCGAGGAGGGGGTAATGTTTTGTCCCTTCTGTGGGACTGAAAACCGCTCAGGGAAAAAATTCTGTCGTCAGTGTGGCCGTACAATACCACCGCCACGCCTGAAAGCAGTGTTGCCTGCGCCCCCGGAATCACATGAGGTTATTGCACCATTGTCTATGCCGGTTGCGCCTCCACCATCTGTCTCTGTCTCTCCACCATCTGTACAATTGCCACCGACTCCCTTGGCGCCACCATCGATGCAGCTACCGCCTACGGTAACCTTTACAAAGCCCGAGCCACTTGTCGAAGAGAGCATCTATAGCAATTTTTCTGCTTCCGCAGAAGTGGCAACACCATCGAATCGTGCGCCCTTAGCGAGTAATCCCTGGCGTTCCGACGTCAGCGCTCATATTAGCAGTGATCTCTCCTCTTCCGCTGAATTTAAGCCATCTACAGAAGAGTTTGAGGAGCAGATGAATCAAGGCACTGTGCAACTATTGCCAGACACCGTCGATTTTCAAATGCCTAGGGTATTGCCAACCAACTTCACCTATGGCTCAAATGGTCGTGAGAAGTTAGCCAATGGTGCTTCTACTTCTCTGCCTTCAGCGCGTCTGGTTGAATCGCCACCCTTAGTGGCTTCACAAGAATTGAGCCTAGAGTCTTGGCCGCCACCAGTGCCAGGCTTTATGGCTGAGCCGGATCCTGATATTGGTTTGCCGACTCCGCTATTGTTGCCCAGAGTCTTAGCTAATGAGAAGATACCAACTGGTGAGCTAGATACAATGGAAAAGATCCTTGATAAGACGGCGGAAGTTCCTGTGCTCTCCCCTATCCCTACATCGGCGCCGCCGGTCGCAACGATGATAGAACCAGCGATCACACCTAGCCAGCCACTCGCTTCGATCAATAGTGATAACAATGCAGCCAAGGCATCTCGTCAATTGCTCAGTTTCATGCCTTTGCCAGGGGCAACGGAAAGCCTCTATTTCAATCGTGTGCGCCGCTTAGAACGGATTGTGTTAATAATAGCGATTATTATCGCAATAGCTGGCATTGCGATTGTGGCTTGGCTATGGATGAAGTCGCTGGGGTTTCTCTAGTACCAATTCTCAAGCTCATCGACTGTCGGCCAATCTTGAGCAGAGGTGGATTTTGCGCTATAAATCAGGACGTGCCAAGCACGGCAATAGCTCCGTTTTGCTTAATATAAAGCTGTGGTATAGTTCATTCTACAACCATTGTAGGATGATATAACAATTCTGATCTAAGCTTTGAAGCACAAGGCCTTAGATGAGTTCTGCGTTGGAAGAAATAAAATGAAGGACAGACTAGCTTTTATATCCTTATTTATTATCTGTGTGCAAATCGGTCTAGGTGTCGGGCTCGCGCTGGCAGCGGCGCAGGACAACGAGCGACCAGCAATAGGAAAGAAGCCTGAACGATCTAATCGACCCAACATAGGTGATAAGAAGGCTAATCCGCAACCACAACCACCCAATGGTGAAGGATCAAAAAGGACACGGCCACCTGGTAATATTAGGACTTCTAGTAGTAAAACTAAGCGATTCAACTTTGAAGAATCGGTGCGCAAGGGTTCAGAATCTCTTGATAATAATGATTTCGAACAGGCGCGGCGTTATTTTGATGAGGCTGATACACGACGTAAAGCGCAGCCTAAGGATCGTAGTATTACTCCTGCCCTTATTGATCTCCTGGATACACTCAAGCAGGTTCTTAAACTACATGTTGAGGCCAATGCTTTGGGGGAAGGTGATATTGAGAAGAAATTAGCTAATTACGAAGAGGTCCTCAGGCTACGTCCTAGTGATCAGAAAGCTAAAGAACAGCTCCCTGAACTCTACCGTAAAGATAGTGAAATAGCACTTGAAAAGCAGGATTACAAGCGTGCGGTAGAACGCCTAGAGTTACTGCTAAAAATCGACCCTAATGATAGTAAGACAAAAGAGAGATTAGTAGAAGCCCTACTAGGACGTGGTGATGCGGAATTGAAGGCGGGCAAGGAGGCAATTGCACAGACCACTTTCAAACGTGTGCTAGTACTCGATCCCAAAAATCAGAAAGCAACCGCTTTTCTACAGACCTTCGACCTGCGCTCGCTACTAGCGGCAGCTAAAAGCAATATTGAGAATCGTAACTTTGAGGCGGCAATAACCAATCTCAAAGATGCCCTTTCACTTGATCCCAATAATGAGGAAGTGAAACGTGATCTACAACTGGCTGAAGGCAATCTACAGAAGCAGAGTGCTGAGAAGCTCTATGCTAGCCGCAAATATTTAGATGCTGAACGTGAATTTAAACAGGCACTAGCACTATTACCTGAAGATGAAGAGGTAAAACGGCGACTGGCAGAGTTAAGTTTACGCCTAGGCCAACCCCTCCCACCCAAAGGTAAGCTCACCTGGCGAGGTACACTGGATGGCATAACCAAACTGATGATAAAAGGGAAAGAGTTAGTCTTCCTAGATGGTGAGAAGGCGATAGATGCAAGTGTCGATACGGGCTTACCAGATATTGGCTATACAATTAAGCGCACTAAGCCAACTAGTAAAGATCTATTGATACGTGTGGTAGAACAACCAACTACCGCCAATGGTTATTCTACGGTACTTGTGCTTGATGCCAAAAAAGCAAATAACAAGAGCCACAGTTTTGAATTAGAATGGGAGCTTAAGCGCGAAGGTCGTATTTCATGGCGTGGTCGAGTTTCTGGTCGCAGCTTGATGCGTATACAAGGACCGTTTATTGATATTGAACAGATCAACGGCACCGCCGCCCAGGATGTGAATTTTCAAGTAGAAGCATTGCCACACCAGAACACAATTGTTAAATTGCGTAAGATCAGCGGCAAACCTGAGATTCGGCTAGTCGAGCCGCCCTCCCAAGCAAATCAGTATGTCGCCACAATCGCGATAGAAAGCTCATCTCAAGCTGAGAGTGAAGATTTAGCCTTTGAGCTGAATTGGCAATTAAAGTAGCCAATAATGCTTAACTTTACAGAGTAGCTTAGTAATTGCTAGCTAGCTCTTGTTTTATTAACCGGGAGGCAATTAATGTGTCCAGACGAAAAATTCCAGCCTTTTAAGGTAGGTGACTGGCAAGCACGTCAACAACCACGCGCAACTCCTAAAGTAGAGACTGCTGAGGTAAAGATCGAGCGTGACTATCCTCTTTTCCGTTTTTTTCTTACTAAGGAGGACTTCTCGCCACTCTTTCAGAAGTGTGAAGAGACTTGTATCGAATTAGATCGAATTATTCGTACTGGCAGTCGAGAAGCTGCCCAAGAAGCACAATATGCACTTAATGCTTATGGCCGTGCAATGCAACTGGCTAGTGAGCTAATTGAAATTAAGGCCAAATTCCGTAGTCGATAGCACTTTTTTCATCTTTTTGGTGCGGAAATTCTCTTTTTGGGTCGAGCAACTTTTGATATGCCCTTCCGATAATAAGTTTGAATCAAGCTACCGTGCTTGAAAGAGATGCATAGGAGGGAATATAAAAAATGGCTATTCAGGGATTAAACAATAACAATCTTTTTAATCTTAGTAATATTCGTACTCTAGTAGGTGGTAATCGTACAGCAGGTTCAGGTGGATCCTTCTCTTTGGGCCGTTCTAATGGTTCATTTGGCCTCAATGAAATTGACAATACTGCAACCGGCGGCAGCTTAGGACTTGGTGATGTCAGCAGTCAGGATCCTAATGTCTCCGATTCTCTTAATTCAGTAGTAGCGGAGAACGCATTACAAGAACAGTTTCAGAATCAATTAGCATTAATTAATCTACAAGAGCGTGTACAATCCCAATCACGCACGACTGAGATTTTAACCAACATTCTTAAATCGCGCCACGACGCGGCCCTATCGGCTGCTCGTAACCTTAAATAGGAGAAGCGAATGACACAAGGGGCAAGACTGAACGTGAATGTCTCCGAAAAGGAGCTACACTTCCTGATGGAAGCCGGTTTCATCTACCGAGATGCTGGCAAGTATCAAGAGGCACGTGATGTCTTTCGTGGTGCAATGGCGCTACGACCTGATTCTGATATTCCACAGGTAGCCATTGGCACAATACTTTTTGTTGAAGGCAAGCTTGATGAAGCGATTGAAACTTATCAAGCTGCCCTTTCTAAACAACCAAAGAGTGCTTATGCTTATGCCCATTGGGGTGAAGCGCTGTTTATGAAAAAGGAGTTCGATGCTGCGCGTGAAAAGCTTTCACGCGCCATTGAACTAGATCCAGATGGCGCTTTTGGTAAATTGGCCCGTTCAATTTTAGAAATAATAGAATAATTATCCGAAAACATTGCCAGAGCGAGAGAGAGACCTCATCTAGGGGGAGCCAATCTATATGAAGATAGATCGATTCAATTTGCCCGACTTCAACTCACTCAACGAAGCGAGAAATACCAGCAACGAAACGCCTGCTCGTGCGGACTTTAACAATCGCTTGGAGAGTCCCAGCCTGCCGACCGCTTCGCCAACGGCTTCACCATTGCAGAAGTCTTTGACTGGTATTGCAAAAGCTTCTGACATGAATAATTCAATTATGTCGCGAGTGGCTATTGATCAAGCAACCAGGGCAATCATTAGTGGGCTGATCAATCCTGAGCTAAAAGATAAAATAGATCTTGAACAGATGTTTTCGGCAATTTCAGATTTTGCTCAAAACGATCCAGTGCTTAGCCAGCGATTGCGCAATCTACTTACACGTTTGGCATAACCGACCTAGCCATGGCCGCCAGGGATCTGCGCTAATAGCGCAGATCTGGTGGCCATTACGTTTATTCTTTCCTACTCTCTGATATTCCAAGAAAAGTTTTTAATGTTCCTTGTGGCGTGCCTAAAACATACCAATATATTTCATGTGTAAGTGGATAGGTATTATCAGGAACATTATCTTTGAATGGCGCCATTGCCGCAGTAGTGGGTGTTGACTTCAACTTAATAATACGAACTTGCGGTGAAGAGATAGATGCATCACCATAGCCAATTGCATTGGTAGATACTGCTACTTGTGCTGGCACAGCAGCGATATCCTGCAAAGATATCAATGTCGCGGCAGTGGCTGCTTCTCCTAACACTCGCTCTCGAAATAATAGGCGAGCCTCTGACAAGTAGCTTGGACTATAGAGTAGAATAGGCATATCTGGCCCACCTAATGCCTGCCAACTGGTAATTTCACCTGTATAAATCGCACGTAGCTGTGCCAAGGTTAACTCCTCTATGGGGTTCTCTCTATGTACATAAACAGCTAATGCCGCCCAGGCGCTGGTTACTTGTTGGATAGGTCTTCCTGCCAATGCGCCCAAGCGCTGGCGTTCTAGATCAGAAAGCTTATGTGTTGTTTGAGCGATCTGCACCCGTTTCTGTACCAGTTGTGTAAGAGCGCTACCACCCGATTCAATTGTTACTAGTGTGCCAGCATTGTTTTGCATAAACTTTTCCGCTCGGCGCTCAAGCTCACGGCGATTAGTTTCAACTCCAGCAATCACTATCTCCCAATTAGCCGCGGGGACAGCACTCTGCATTAACACCTGCTGAAACTGCAATAGCGTGCCTGCCATTACCAGCACTGACAAAGTAAGAACAATTATAATAATAAAATAGAATCGCTCACGGCGGCGGTAAGGCTTGGGATCGAGTGCCAGTGTAGTACGCCCAGGTGTGCGTAGCCCTCCTGTACCAGTTAAAGAGCGATCTGCGCTAGAGCGATCTGCATCTGTTGCATCAATTTTTATATTGGTAATGACAGAGACCTCTTCTGCGTCGGCATCAGCCGCAGGCACACTACTCTGATCAATTTTTTCAAAAGGGGTTTTTCTATTCATTTTTGCCTGTGCTGCTATTGTAACAAAAAAAACTTAAAGGAGATAGAAACTCATTATATTAACGCCAGTCCCTGGGTAGCGCGATAGCACTCATACGGCGCAATATGATCCTTTGGCGGTGCGCTACCCGTCTAGGATTCTTACGTGGGTTATAGACTGTGCGGGGATTGGGAATCATTGCCGCCAAATAGGCCGCTTCACTGGTAGAAAGCTGTGTGGCAGATTTCGAGAAATGATGTCGTGCGGCAGCTTCAGCCCCATAAATCCCTTCTCCCCACTCAATCACATTGAGATAGATCTCCATTATACGCCGCTTGCTTAGCACCTTCTCCATACGATAGGTAATCACTGCCTCCTTGAGTTTGCGCAATGGGTTCTTGGATTCAGAAAGATAGAGATTTTTGGCCAACTGTTGGGTAATGGTAGAGGCACCACGTTTAAATTTGAACTCCTTCCAATCCTCTTCGATCGCCTTCTGAATCGCTTTAGTATCAAAACCATTATGGGCAAAAAAGTGATTGTCTTCGCCAGTTAGCACAGCGCGTATGAGATTATTGGATATACGATCTATTGGCACCCATACCTGTTGTCGTCGTGGCTCGCGTCCTTCCTCACGCGCTCTATGTAGACGTGCTTCAATCAGCGCAGTAGTCTCTGGATTATTTTTTACCAATTCCTGACAGTCTGGTAGCAGTAGGTATTCTAAGCCTAGATAACCAATCCCCAATACTAATAGCGCTAGCAAGATCTTTTTAAGCGTCCATTTTTTCACCTTGCTGCGCGCACGAGCAAGCGAAGGTTGACGATTAGCACCTGTATGAGTTGACATGTGTAAGCAAACTCTTATAACAATGAGTTAATATTCTTGATCCAAATATCAATATTAATCCTAGGTGAAAATATGAGACAACCCTTTTTCCTGAAAAGCGCACTGTTGTTAATGTTAATTGCAATTTTGTTGGGTAGTTCTGTAGCTTGCGAAAAGAAGGAAAATGGTACAAATGGCATTGGATTACAAACTGACAAGATCCGCATAGGTGAATATTATCCCCTTACCGGCGAACTAGCCACTTTTGGCCAATCAGGAAAACAGGGTATTGAATTAGCACAAGAAGAATATAACAAAGCTGGTGGTTTATTAGGCAAACAGATTGAAGTTATTGTCGAAGATGATCGCAGTCAGCAACAAGAAGCAAAAAGTGCTGTACAGAAGCTCATCGATAAAGACAGAGTGATCGCTGTGCTTGGTGAAGCAGCTTCTACTAACTCGATCGCTGGTGGCACAGTCTGTCAGGAGAAGGGCATTCCAATGATCAGCCCCTCCTCGACCAATCCTAGAGTAACCCAAATTGGTGATTACATCTTTCGTGTCTGTTTTATCGATACCTTCCAAGGTGAAGTGATGGCACGCTTTGCTGCTACCAAGCTAGGATTGAAGAAAGTAGCGATTCTGCACGACAATGGTTCTGACTATAGTGTTGGTCTAAGAGACCAGTTTACCAAGACATTCAAGGAGCTAGGCGGTGAGATACTGCTTGATGAGGCTTATCAGCAGGGTGATCCAGATTTCAATGCTCAGTTAACAAAGATTCGTGCACTCAAGCCTGAAGCTATCTATGTTCCTGGCTACTATGATGATGTTGGTAAGATTGCTGTGCAATCACGCAGTCTAGGTATCAAAGTCCCACTACTGGGTGGTGATGGCTGGGACTCCCCTACCCTATTAGAAAATGACGAGAAGAAGCAGGCTTTTAATGGCTGTTATATCTCTAACCACTACAGTGTTGAAGACCAAGACCCTGATATCCAAAAATTTGTAAGTACTTATAAGGCTAAATATAACCAAGTCCCGGATGTAGTTGCAGCACTCGCCTATGATGCTGCGCGTATCCTTTTCGAAGCGATTAAGAGAGCAGGCTCAACCGATGGTAAGGCTATTCGTGATGCGATTGCACAAACTAAGGACTTCAAAGGTGTGACTGGTACGATCACAATTGGTCCTAAGCGCGATGCTGTGAAGCCGGCTGTTATCATTGCGATCGAAAATGGTAACTACAAGCTGAGAGACAAGATCCAGCCCAGTAGCGAGACCGCAGTTAAAGCTGGCCCGTAGCGCCTTTTTGAGTTGACATTGCGGGGATTCTCTTATAACAATGAACCGCTAAATCAATAACATCCCAATACCGACTCATCTGTGGTGAAATTATGAGAGAAAAGTTTTTCTGTAAAATGCTTCTCGTTATGTTGCTGAATATTCTATTAATCGCTGGCTTGAATGCCTGTGAGAAGAAGGATGACAGTAAGGAGAGTACAACGAATACCTCCACACAGTCTAACACAATTAAGATAGGCGAATATGGTGCTCTTACTGGCAGAATTGCCAATTTCGGTATATCCACCAAAAATGGTGTTAAACTAGCACAAGAAGAATATAACAAAGCTGGTGGTTTATTAGGCAAACAGATTGAAGTTATTGTCGAAGATGATCGCAGTCAGCAACAAGAAGCAAAAAGTGCTGTACAGAAGCTCATCGATAAAGACAGAGTGATCGCTGTGCTTGGTGAAGTGGCTTCTACTAACTCGATCGCTGGTGGCACAGTCTGTCAGGAGAAGGGCATTCCAATGATCAGCCCCTCCTCGACCAATCCCAAAGTAACTCAAATCGGGGATCATGTCTTTCGTGTCTGTTTTATCGATACCTTCCAAGGTGAAGTGATGGCACGCTTTGCTGCTACCAAGCTAGGATTGAAGAAGGTAGCGATTCTGCACGACAATGGTTCTGACTATAGTGTTGGTCTAAGAGACCAGTTTACCAAGACATTCAAGGAGTTAGGTGGTGAGATACTGCTTGATGAGGCTTATCAGCAGGGTGATCCAGATTTCAATGCTCAGTTAACAAAGATTCGTGCGCTCAAGCCTGAAGCCATCTATGTTCCTGGCTATTATGATGATGTTGGTAAGATTGCTGTGCAATCACGCAGTCTAGGTATCAAAGTCCCGCTACTGGGTGGTGATGGTTGGGACTCCCCCGCATTACTTGAGACTGACGAGAAGAAGCAGGCTTTTAATGGCTGTTATATCTCTAACCACTACAGTGTTGAAGACCAAGACCCTGATATCCAAAAATTTGTAAATACCTACAAAGCCAAATACGGTATAGTTCCGGATGCCTTAGCGGCACTCGGCTATGATGCTGCGCGTATCCTTTTCGAAGCGATTAAGAAAGCAGGCTCGACTGATAGCAAGGCTATTCGCGATGCGATTGCACAAACTAAAGACTTCAAAGGTGTGACTGGTACGATCACAATTGGTCCTAAGCGCGATGCTGTGAAGCCGGCTGTTATCATTGCGATCGAAAATGGTAACTACAAGCTGAGAGACAAGATCCAGCCCAGTAGCGAGGCTGTACAAGCCAGTGCTGGTCAGTAAAAATATAATCGCAATCAGGAGAGCGCATGGAAACATTCCTCCAGCAGTTGATCAATGGTGTCTTGCTCGGAAGCATTTATGCACTCATCGCGCTCGGCTACACGATGGTTTATGGTGTGCTGCGGCTTATCAACTTCGCCCATGGTGACGTCTTTATGGTAGGCGCCTTCATAGGACTTTACACTGCCAGAGCACTCAATATTTCACAACCATCAATAAGCGGTGCACTTTTTGTAATGGTACTCTCAATGTCTGGAGCGGCCTTGTTAGGCGTGATAATTGAGCGTTTTGCTTATCGACCTGTACGTAAATATTCACGCCTTACCTCGCTTATTACTGCGATAGGGGTGTCGCTCTTTTTGGAATATGGTGGCCAATATGTCTTTGGTGCAACGCCGCGCAGTTATCCGTCATTGATACGTATCTACAATATTCCTCTGATGGGTGAAGTGAGTATCAGTAATGACTCTATATTAGTTATAGTTGTCTCGCTGTTACTTATGGTGATGCTTAATACCATCGTTTTCAAAACGAAACTAGGCAAGGCGATGCGAGCCGTCTCCTTCAATCTAGACGTTTCCAAGCTTATGGGCATCAATACCAATCGTATTATCGCTTTCACTTTTGTGCTTGGCTCAGCACTAGCCGCAGTAGCCGGTATCCTCTTTGCAATCCGTTTTCGCCAAATTGATCCGTTAATGGGGTTACTAACCGGACTCAAAGCCTTTGTTGCAGCAGTACTAGGTGGCATAGGCAATATCACTGGAGCAGTATTGGGCGGACTGCTTATTGGGGTTGCCGAAACCATGGTAGCTGGTTACGTTTCTTCGACTTACAAGGACGTGATCGCATTTTTAGTACTAATTATGGTCCTCTTAGTGCGTCCTACGGGTCTACTCGGTTCGGTCGCGCAAGAGAAGGTATAGGAGACTTTCGTGCGCACGCTCTTAAGAATCCTCACTTGGCTAGCAGCTACGACGGTAATCCTTTTTGCGTTAGAATTGGCCCTAAAATCTGCCCAAGGCTACCGCTTTATGGGTGGTGATATCATCACCGATTATGGCATACACATAATTAGTTTGGTTGGTATCAGCATATCCTTGGCAGTTAGCCTCAATCTGATTAATGGCTATACCGGCCAGTTTTCACTTGGTCATGCTGGTTTTATGGCGATAGGCGGTTATACTTCCGCCTATATAACCTATACCGTATTAGGGAGTCAGGCTCAGCGTGATCCTGTCTATGAGGTACTGGTCTTTATCGGCGCTTTGATAGCAGGAGCATTGACTAGTGCGATTGCAGGTCTAATCGTTGGTATACCTTCATTACGCCTCAAAGGCGATTATCTGGCCATTGTAACGCTAGGATTTGGCGAGATCATTAGACTTAACATCGAAAACATTGATGCTGTTGGTGGACAACGCGGTTTCTTTGGTATTCCTAGATTTCCTAGCTTGATCTGGATCTACCTGTTTGCTGTGATAACAATAATTATAGTGCATAACATCGTCAACTCAAGCTATGGCCGTTCACTTATTGCCATTCGTGAAAACGAGATTGCTGCCGAGGCGATGGGAATTAACACTGCCCGTTACAAGGTAATCGCTTTTACAATAAGTGCGGCATTAGCGGGAGTGGCAGGGGGACTATTTGCCCACCAAGAAGGGCAGTTAGTAGCAAAGACCTTCGATTTTGTCCGTTCCGTAGAGATCATTGTGATGATCGTGTTTGGTGGTATGGGCTCGATCACTGGTTCGGTGTTGGGGGCAATTGTGCTCACTGTGCTGCCAGAATTTCTCAGAGAGTTAAAGGAACTGCGTATGATCATATATTCATTACTGCTAGTGATTATTATGATCGTACGACCACAGGGTATTTTAGGACATCGTGAACTCTCTCTACAGTGGCTGCGCAGCAAGTTGGCACGCTCGCACACTGGTACACAAGGCGTAAAGATACGCGCTGCTTCGGCTGAGGAGGGCGAGAAGTCTTAATTATGTGTGCACGAACCATTCTAGAAACTGATAAATGCACGATACGCTTTGGTGGCTTGACGGCCGTCAGCGAGCTTGATATGGCTATCGAGGAGGGTGAGCTTTACGGTCTGATCGGCCCTAATGGTGCTGGTAAAACAACTATCTTCAATCTCCTCACAGGCGTCTATACACCCACTAGTGGGATAATTAAGTTCCTTAATCAAAAGATCAATGGATTTAAAGCTTACCGTATCGCGTCACTGGGTATTTCTCGTACATTTCAAAATATCAGGCTTTTCTCAGGAATGACTGTACTTGAGAATGTGATGACCGCCTATCATCTACATGCACAGCAGTCTATGCTTGATGCAGTGGTACGTAGCAAAAGGCATCTAACAGATGAGAAGCAACAGGAAGGGTTCTGTTTAGAACTTCTTGATATTTTTAATTTAAAACAGTTTCGTGATACACAAGCTACCAGTTTGCCTTATGGCAACCAGCGCCGGCTAGAGATTGCTCGTGCCCTTGCCACCCGTCCCAAGCTGTTGCTACTTGATGAGCCAGCGGCTGGTATGAACCCACAAGAGTCTGTTGAACTGATGCACTTGATACGTAATATACGTGAGCGTTTTAAACTCACTATACTGCTAGTTGAGCACAATATGAAAGTGGTGATGGGTATTTGTGAGCGCATTCAAGTGATCGAATATGGCAAAAGCATTGCCCTAGGCCTGCCTCAAGAGGTCAAGAATGATCCCAAAGTTATTGAAGCCTATCTAGGAGGTTAAGCGCGAGCTGTCTGAGAAAATATGCTACAACTTGAAGATCTACATGTCTCCTACGGCGCGATCAAAGCACTTAAAGGTGTATCACTAAAAGTAGAGTCTGGCGAGATTGTCACTCTTATTGGCGCCAATGGCGCCGGTAAGACAACCACTCTACGGACTATTACAGGACTGCTTACGCCCCGTCAGGGACGTGTGCTCTTTGAGAGCAAAGACATTTCGGCTTGGCCGACCCATAAGATCGTAGCGCAGGGTATATGTATGTCTCCAGAAGGTAGAGGCGTCTTTGCCAATCTCTCGGTAGGAGAGAACTTGGAGCTAGGAGCTTATCTTACTAATGATAAGGCTCGTATTAAGTCGGATTTAAAGAAGGTCTTCGACTTCTTTCCGCGTCTACAAGAACGTATCAAACAACAGGCTGGCACGCTTTCTGGTGGTGAACAACAGATGCTGGCAATTGGACGTGCATTAATGGCAAGACCAAGGCTATTGTTGCTTGATGAACCTTCCTTAGGACTAGCGCCACTGGTGGTAAAGACTATCTTTCAGGCAATTGATGAGATCAATAAAACTGGCACTACAGTATTACTGGTAGAACAGAATGCTCATGCTGCCCTCAATCACTCTCACCGCGCTTATGTGTTAGAGACCGGCGCCATAGTGTTAGAAGGGGCTTCTAAGGAATTGGCTGTTGATACACGTGTGCGCGAAGCCTATTTAGGTGAATAACTGAAACCGATCCTCCGGTAGTAACCCGCCGAGGTTGCTAGCCGAAATTCCATCGCATATAGTAAACTGCCACGTTTGCTACTTTTACGAATCCTTATTTATCGAATCCAGAACGCCCGTGGCCGATCGCAAAGCGGCAAACTCGATTAGCACTGCGATCTACCACCAGCAAGGAGAAAAGCGTAAATTTATGGAATTTGTGCTCATGCTCATAGTCGTTTCACTTCTATTGATAGGCTATTTAACTCTACATAAACGCGAAAGTGGACGTCGCAATAGTTTATTGGCCCAACTCGGCAGCTTAGCAATAGTGCTATTAGCAATAATGGCTGCGCCTCAATTAGCATGGGCCAGCGAAGCCAATATCGAACTACCAGATCTAGGTATGCCAGTGGTCGGTGATTATACCGGCAAACAGTTACTCTATGGCGGTCTTGTTGTATGTTTTTTGGGTTTTATGTTTGGAGTGTGGCAGATGGTACAGCTCAAGAACCTTCCTGTACACAAATCTATGGCAGCGATCTCCGATCTTATCTGGGAGACCTGTAAAACATACCTGCTTACGCAAATGCGTTTTATTCTTATGCTGGAAATCTTTATTGGCATTGTAATGATCTATTACTTTGGCTGGTTACAGCATTTCGATGTATCCAGAGTGGTGATAATTTTGCTATGGAGCATTATAGGTATTCTAGGTAGTTGTGGAGTGGCTTGGTTTGGTATTCGTGTCAACACTTATGCCAACTCGCGAGCAGCATTTGGCTCACTCACTGGCAAACCCTGGCCAACTTTTGATATTCCCCTCAAAGCCGGTATGAGTATCGGCATGTTGTTGATCAGTGTGGAACTGCTAATGATGCTAGTAATCCTGCTATTTATCAACCCACAATATGCAGGAGCTTGTTTTATAGGGTTTGCGATCGGCGAATCATTGGGCGCCTCGGCCTTACGTATTGCTGGTGGTATCTTCACTAAGATTGCCGATATCGGTTCCGACCTTATGAAGATCGTCTTTAACATTAAAGAGGATGATGCCCGCAATCCTGGCGTAATTGCCGACTGTACAGGTGACAATGCCGGCGACTCGGTAGGCCCGTCTGCAGATGGTTTCGAGACTTATGGTGTTACTGGTGTGGCGCTCATCACCTTTATCCTGCTTGCGGTACCAGAAAAGGCTATACAGGTACAGTTACTTGTCTGGATCTTTGTCATGCGTATTATTATGGTTATGACCTCGGTGGTCGCCTATTTTATCAACCAAACAATCGCAAAAGCTAAATACCATAATGCTGATAAGATGAATTTTGAGGTAGCGCTCACTTCGCTAGTATGGATCACCTCGCTACTATCAGTGGGGCTTACCTATGCAGTCTCTAACTGGCTAATTGGCAATCTTGGTGATGGCACACTCTGGTGGAAGCTCTCTACTATCATCTCCTGTGGCACATTGGCAGGAGCAATTATTCCTGAACTAACCAAGATCTTTACCTCAACAGGAAGCGCGCATGTGCGCGAAGTGGTAACCTCTTCAGAAGAAGGCGGCGCTTCACTAAACGTATTGAGCGGACTAGTGGCAGGTAATTTTAGCGGTTACTGGATGGGTATCATTATCGCACTGCTGATGGGTCTTGCTTATGGAGTATCAACTACTGGGTTAGCTGATGTAATGCAGGCGCCGGCAGTCTTTGCGTTTGGTCTGGTCGCGTTTGGCTTTCTAGGAATGGGACCAGTAACGATTGCTGTTGATAGTTATGGACCTGTCACCGACAATGCCCAATCGGTCTATGAGCTTTCCCTGATCGAAAATATTCCCAATATCAAAGAAGAGATCAAGAAAGAGTTTGGTTTTGAGCCAAACTTCGACAAGGCTAAGCACTTTCTTGAAGAGAACGACGGTGCTGGCAACACCTTTAAGGCCACGGCCAAGCCGGTATTAATTGGTACTGCCGTGGTAGGCGCAACTACATTGATCTTTTCGATTATACAGATTCTCAAAGGCTCATTTGGTGATGTACAAGCAACCGAGAGTCTAGCGCTTGTTAACCCAATGATCATTTTGGGAATTATTACTGGTGGGGCAATAATCTTTTGGTTCACCGGCTCGTCAATGCAAGCAGTAACTACTGGCGCATATCGCGCTGTTGAGTTTATTAAGAAGAACATTAAGTTAGAGGGGGTTGAGAAGGCTTCTGTAAGTGATAGCAAGCGAGTTGTAGAGATATGTACTCAGTATGCGCAGAAGGGTATGTTTAATATCTTTCTCACCGTCTTCTTTAGCACACTGGCATTTGCCTGCTTCGAGCCGTTCTTCTTTATTGGCTACCTAATTTCAATTGCTGCTTTTGGCCTCTATCAGGCTGTCTTTATGGCTAATGCTGGGGGCGCCTGGGACAATGCTAAGAAAGTAGTGGAAGTGGATCTAAAGAAGAAAGGTACTCCGCTGCATGCAGCAACTGTAGTGGGTGATACAGTAGGTGATCCATTTAAGGATACCTCTTCGGTTTCTATGAACCCGATCATCAAGTTCACCACTCTCTTTGGCTTGCTTGCTGTCGAGATGGCAATCGAACTAAAAGGGAATCTCCCACTAGCACTGGCCTTGATCTTCTTCATCCTTTCAGCCATCTTTGTCTGGCGTTCCTTCTACAGTATGCGTATTAAGATTGAACGATAGCTGAAAAGGTCCACTTTGAGGTTCAGAGTCGCAAGAAAAAGTGTATACTCTCTTGGATGACTCTGAACTTCTCCTTAAATCAGCAACCAATTGCTCGACGAGTAATGAGTAGCAGGAATCTACTTTTTACCTGGCTCGCAAGATGTGTGTATGCGGAGGCGAGCTTGCGGTGATTGGGAAGATACGTTTGTGGATACGCCGTCTCTATGCACAGGGACAAGAATGGGGTCGCTCTAAGCACTGTATCAGGGACTTAACGATAATCACTCTGGTTAGTTCTACAGTGATTCC
>JBFLVQ010000028.1:0-32199 GCA_040758525.1 Acidobacteriota bacterium | reverse complement strand
ACTCTTGATGTTACTTCACCAAAATCTACCCACACTCCACAAGAGATAGAGAATAATAGGGTGCCAAATCTTCCTTCCTCTTCACCAACACCAAAAATTGGTGTGCCAGTTGTGAAGGTAAATACTAAGCCACTTCCTCCCCCCAGGACAACTCCATTGTCTGAGCCAATCTCTACCAATTCCGATGAGGCTCAGGTGACCGAAGCGAAAAAACAGTTAGCTCGTGAAGCGAAAAAGGGCAAACCTGTTTCAGTGAGTGGCGGTGCTTATTTGATCGCATGTTCAGAATGTGGGAAAGATCTAGGTCGCAGTGCCTTGCCAGGTTGCACCTCTGTTTGTGATGAGTGTTTAGATGCTCTGGTAGATGCAGTAGCAGTACCTTACAACGATACTGAGAAGACCGATCCACAACAGGAGGTCTCTCGCGACACCGTCAAAGGGCGTATACCAATACGATTGCCTATCACTAACTCTACAACCTATCCAGTTATTTGTGAGCGTTGTAATGAAGAGGTAGGCCGTAGTGTAGTAGCCAATGCGACAATTGTCTGTCCCAATTGTCGCACCAAGATGCGCCGCTCCAATAAAAAGGAGAAATGAGTAGAAGCTAATCCTGCACTTTGACAGTATCGACAATACCAATAATGGCAGCGTCAACAGGGCAGTCTTTAAGTCCATGAGCAAGACGTGCAGAACTACCTTGCACTACTAACACTGTCTCGCGAAAGCCGGCTCCTACTGTATCGAGTGCAACCAGATAGCCTGTCTCATCTTTACCATGAACATCAATAGGACGCACAATTAGCAATTTCTTACCTTCTAATCGTGCATCTTTGCGAGTTGCTACTACCGTACCAAGAATACGCGCCAAAATCATATTTGCAATTGAAGAGTCTGTAATAGTTATCCTTGGCGCGACTCGTGAGAGACAGGCAATCCCAGATTCACACTGGCATGTGGGCGTGGAATCACATGTACGCTAACCAGTTCACCTACCCGGCGCGCGGCGGCTGCGCCAGCATCAGTAGCTGCCTTTACTGCTGCTACATCACCACGTACAATCGCGGTCACTAGACCAGCGCCAATCTTCTCATATCCAACTAATGTAACATTGGCTGCTTTAACCATTGCGTCAGAGGCTTCAATCATCGCCACCAGACCTTTGGTTTCAACCATCCCTAGCGCTTCCATATCCATAGATCAGAGACTCCTTTAAGGGAAAGAGTAAGAAAAAACTGACATTAATGCATACTGCCATTAAGCGCCAATTGCGAGGCGCGTTTAAGCAGTTCAATCAGTTCACTGCGTGTAAGCGTAATATAGTCTTCAGCGCGAGTCGATGCTGGCTCGCTCTTTACTTCACAACCTTGATTAGCAAGAAAGCCACAGGCCTGACAGCGCATATTGCTCGACATATAACCAGCTTGCTCACGTAGATCGATCAATTTCCCAACCTCTTCGGGATTTAATTCACGTGGTCGCCCAACCAACTTAGCTACTAAGCTAATACGGGCAAAATGCTCAAGTGTCTCCATACGACCATGAGCAATATCGAGTGTAGGTCCATAGGCAACTGCGCCATGATTAGCCATTAGTAATGCGTCATGATTTTTCACCAGCGGACGCATCGATTCGGTCAATTCTGTTGTTGAGGGTGTGCCATAAGCTGCCAATGGAATACAACCAAGCGTAAGAATCACTTCAGAAATAAGTGGTTGGTCAAGTGGTAGTCCAGCGGCGGCATAACCAGTGCCACAAGGTGGATGCGCATGTACTACGGCACACACATCTGGCCGTTCCTGATAGATCAGCAGATGCATAGAAAGTTCTGTGGATGCATCTCGCTCACCAGCAAGCTTACGTTGGCCATCTGGGGAGACCTTAACAATCATATCAGGGGTAAGAAAACCTTTGCATACCGAGCGTGGTGTGGTGAGAATACCATCATCAAGACGTACACTGATGTTGCCATCGCCAGCGGCAATAAAGCCTCGTTCATAGAGGCGACGACCGATCTCGACTATCTCTTCTTTATGCTCCTGCTCGGATTTCATAAGCGCTTTGGCGTCAATGTTTCACGATTAGAAAATGCTATTATACTCCGGCCTATAATGATCGCAAAGCCCTTCACACGATCCGCTTTTTACTACGGCGTGTGCTGCCACTATGCTGGCTAGCATTCTTATGTGGACGTGGGTTCTCAAATACTGAAGAGAAAAGACGTGGATCGCTTTCCCAACTTGCTTGTGGATTGACTAGCGAATGCGAGAGGCTATCAAAAGAGACCGTGAGGTCCACAGTTTTGAGTTTCACCTGCTCTGGTACATGCAATTGCACAGGAGCAAAATTGAGGATCGCTTTAATACCAGCCTCCACTACCTGATCGAGCACTTGCTGTGCTGCTGAAGCTGGTACCGCAAGTACAATAATATCTATTTCAGTCTGCTTGATTACCTCTTTAAGCTTACCTACGTCGTGTACAGGTAGACCACGCTTGGTCTGGTTGCCAATCTTTTCTGGAGCATTATCAAATAGCGCCACAGCATTAAAGTTTGTCCCAGCAAAACCTTCATAATTGGCCAGCGCCATTCCTAGATTGCCTGCCCCGATCACCCCTATATTGTGAGGTCGGTCAAGTCCCAAAATGTGCTTAAGACAGTTGCGTAACTTCTCGACTGAATAGCCAACACCACGTACACCAAATTCACCAAATTGAGCCAGATCTTTGCGGATCTGAGCAGAGTTAAGATTAAACTGAGTAGCCAAATCCTGCGAAGAGACAGTCTGTATATTGTTGCTAGCCAGCAGATTTAGGCAACGCAGGTAGATCGATAAGCGGTCAATGGTCAATTCAGAGATCTTTTCGGCTTTCATTGAATTTAGCGCTTAAGCCATCCTAACAGACCGTAGAAGGTAGTCTCGCGGTTGATATCAGCAATTGATTCAGTTAACGGGATGCCTTTGGGGCAGGCCCGCACACAATTTTGCGCATTACCACAGTCTTGCACACCACCTTCACCCATCATTGCCTCTAGCCGTTCATGGCGATGCATAGCTCCGGTAGGATGCAGATTCATCAATCGTACTTGATTGATCACAGCAGGACCAACAAACTTGGTCTTATTGTTATACTGCGGACAGGCTTCCATACAAACACCACAGGACATACAGGTAGAGAGTTTATAACGAATCTCTTGAGTCTCTGCATCAAGACGCGGACCCGCGCCCAGGTTGTAGGTGCCATCAATAGGAATCCAGGCATGTGCACGTTTAAGATCATTAAAAAGACGACTACGGTCAACACGTAGATCGCGCACAAGAGGAAATTTTGTCATAGGAGCAATTGTAATTGGCTGCTCCAATTTATCGACCAGTGTGCTACAGGCTTGTCGTGCTTGATCATTAATAATCATTGAACAGGCGCCACAAACATGTTCTAGGCAATTAGAATCCCATACTATTGGGGTCGTTTGCTTACCTTCACGAGTGAGAGGCTTTTTGCGAATCTCCATCAGGCAGATGATGATATTCATATTTGGCCGGTAGGGGATATCAAACTCCTCCCAGCGAGGGCTACTCTCAGGATTATCTTGACGTTTGATTATTAGTCTGACAGTTCTTCTGTCTGTCATATGGTCCCCTTCTATTAGTTATACTTGCGCTGGCGCGGTGCAGTCAGAGAGATATCAACCTCCTGGTAACTGAATTCGGGGCCTTCTGGCGTATAAGTGGCAATGGTGGTCTTAAGCCAATTCTCATCATCACGACTAGGGAATTCCGGTTTGTAGTGGGCGCCACGACTCTCATTACGTAGTAGTGCTCCCATCGTAATGACACGCGCTAGTTGCAACATATTATGTAACTGGCGCGCATGTGGCAAGGCCTGTGTGGACCAGAAATTCGACTCGTTGATATCGATATCCTGGTAGCGTTCAAGTAGTTCACGCAACTTGTTATCGGTATCCTGGAGTTTATTGTTATAGCGTATTACCGTAACATTTTCTGTCATCCAACGACCCATCTCTTCATGTAAAAGTTGTGGATTCTCTCGACCACGCTTGGTTTTAAGCTTGGTATTAAGCTCCTCTTCACGCCTACCCTCATCCTCGAAGATCTTCTCTGATTCGTCTAAATGCTGTTCTAATCCTTTGGCATATTCGACCGCTTTAGGACCAGCAACAATACCAGCATAGATACAAGAGACCAGACTATTGGCACCCAGTCGGTTAGCACCATGAATTGAGAAGTCACATTCGCCTACAGCATATATACCATCAATATTTGTCTTCTGATTGAAATCGACCCAGAGCCCACCCATTGTATAATGCATGCCTGGGAAGACACGCATAGGAACTTTGCGTGGATCATCACCAACAAACATCTCGTAGATCTCCAAAATACCACCCAGTTTGCGATCTAACTCCTCAGCAGATTTATGAGTAAGATCTAAATAGACCTGCATCTTTCCATCAATACCATAACCATCCAAACAGACCTGAAAGATCTCGCGGGTAGCGACATCGCGAGGTACTAGATTGCCATACTTAGGATACTTCTCTTCAAGGAAATACCAGCGTTCATTTTCGGGAATGTCCAGCGGATTGCGTTTATCACTCTTGATACGTGGCACCCATACACGCCCACCTTCACCGCGTGCTGATTCTGACATCAGACGCAGTTTATCCTCACCAGGAATTGCAGTAGGATGAACCTGAATAAACTCTCCATTGGCATATTTACATCCTTGCTGGTAAAGCGCTGACTGTGCACTGCCAGTACAGACGACAGAGTTGGTTGACTGGCCAAAGATAGCGCCGATTCCACCAGTAGCAATAATTAATGCATCGGCAGGGAAGGCTTTCACTTCTAGAGTATTTAAATGCATTGCAGTAAGACCGCGCGCTACCCCTTTGCTATCTAGCACAGCAGCAAGAAACTCCCAACCCTCATACTTATTCACAATTTTTTCCGCCTCATAGCGGCGCACTTGCTCATCAAGCGCATAAAGAAGTTGTTGTCCAGTAGTTGCGCCAGCAAAAGCAGTACGGTGATAGAGCGTACCACCAAAACGGCGAAAGTCGATCAGTCCCTCTTTAGTGCGATTGAAAGGCACACCCATACGGTCAAACATATAGATAATTGAGGGTGCCATCTCGCACATCGCTTTTACTGGTGGTTGATCGGCAAGGAAGTCACCACCATAGATACTATCCTGGAAATGCTGTTCAGGACTGTCGCCTTCACCTTTAGTATTGACTGCGCCATTAATACCGCCTTGTGCACATACTGAATGAGAGCGCTTAACAGGCACAATAGAGAAGAGATCAACACCATAACCCATTTCGGCAATCTTGATTGTCGCCATCAATCCGGCCAGGCCACCACCTATTACCGCTATACGCCTTCCGTTCGTCTTACTCATTCACTAATCTCTCCTACCTAACAAATGCCAGCGCAGATGCCAATCCCAAAATTGAAACAACTACCCCAATCACAGTACATAAACGTAATGAGACTCGCTGTGCACGCTCGCTTACCGTGATCCCCCAGTGAACGCCAAAGCTCCATAACCCAAAGCCGAAATGATAAGATGCTGCTAGTACACCAATAATATAAAAAGCAAAGATCCAAGGATTGATCAAGTCTGCCTGTACAATGGTAAAAGCTTGATCGACATGCTCATCAACCGACAAATGATTGCCTATTAATCCCCAAAAACCAAAACGCATCGATGCGACATGTAAGGCAATGTAGACAATCAGGAAGAGACCAGTAATACGCTGTAGAAAGTAACCCCAGTTGCGTCCATAAGAATAGGTAGCAGAGTTATTACGCATAGTATAGGCAATATAACTTCCTAATGAGGCATGAAAGATGATCGGTAAACCGATAAAGAGTAGTTCTGCCATAGGTAGCAGTGGCCCAGGCAACAGTATACGTAGATGTGCAACCGCATCATTAAAAGCTTGTGGACCGTCTACGGCAGCAAAGTTTGTATAGAAATGTTCAATCAGAAAGGCTCCGATCGGTATTACTCCACTCAGCGAATGCAATCGTCGCAAGAGGAAGATGTTTGACATCTTAATACTCATAACACTATCCCTATAATCTTTTTAGGCCCTATAATCTTTTTAGGATTGTCAAAGCACTGCTTTTAGCACATGGACCAAAGACATGAGGTTTGATACAAGGCGAGACGCCAGCAATACTCCTCTCCAAGTGCTGTGGCCGCGCATACCTGCGTACTCTGGCACAAGCTCTAGATAAAGAAAGTTTTAAGGCGTTATTATATTTTGTTGCCGGAGCAAGATCAACATAACCACTACAGACTCTCAGTAGCTAATCGAAAAGATTGAGCATAAAAGTATTAGAAACTACTCCACGTACAGTCACAGTGACCTGATTGGCGCCTTTGCCAAGGTTTAACCTCTTTTTATTGCCTTTCAGTGTGATTGAGGTGTCAGTTTGGATCTTGATACGGTTACTGATATCTTGACCGTTGACATTAACATTGACATTGGCACGGTCTGTGCCAAACCCATTGCCGGTGATAAATAGGCTTGAGTTTTTGAACAAGGCATCCACGATCGATGGTGCTGCCGACATACTACCACCTGCTACACCTTTGATAACCCTTATCGCATTATTGCCTAGGTCTGTGATGTATAGGTTGCCAGCACTATCTAATGCCAGACCGCGTGGTGCGCCAAAGCTTGCTTCCAGAGCAGGGCCACCATCACCAGCAAATCTGCTGGTAGCATCTTTACCCGCCACTCTGGTAATTATGCCAGCGCGATCAATACGACGAATTCGATTAAGGAAGGTGTCAGCGATGAAAAGATTGTCTTGTGCATCAAAGACTAGATCGCCAATTAAAGTTGAGAAGCGTGCCTGAGTGGCTGGCCCGCCATCACCATTAGGTTGATCGCCATTATCCAATTCACCTGTGCCTGCTATCGTGGTTATTATCTTGGTGCGCGCGTCAACCCGGCGTATACGTAAGTTACCAGAGTCGCCAATAAAGATATTACCTTGTGAATCGAGGGCAACTGCAGTAGGTAGATTAAGACGGGCCTGGCGGGCTGGTCCATTATCACCAGCAAACCCACCATTATTCTCACCAGTTGCACCACTACCAGCAATAGTATCAATATTGCCGTTGGTATCTATACGGCGTATACGATGATTGAAAGTATCGGCAATATAGATATTGCCATCTTTATCGATGGTAAGCCCTTGGGGAAAGTCGAATCTCGCCATTAATGCCATGCCACTCTCACCAGCAAATCCATCTCCACCACCTGCAATACGTTCAATAATGCCCGCACCTGTGGGGGTAGGCGCAGTTATACGCCGTAGTGTGCCGAGAGAATTATCAAGTACTATTAGATTGCCAGTCTTATCAAAGATCAGATCTGTTGGGCTAGCAATAAAAGCATCTAATGCTGGTCCGCCGTCCCCTATACCGATACCAGTACGCAACCCAGCAATTGATTGAATAAGCTTACTGGTATTGTCGATAGCGCGTATTCGTCCTATCGCGACTTCAGCGATATAGACATTGCCACGCGCATCAAAAGCAACATCAGAGGGTTGTACCAGCCGTGCACGCACAGATGCGATATTTTCTCCTCCTACTTCGAGGGCACCCTGACCTGCAAATGTAGTGATAATACCTCCACCGGGAAGTTCTGGATTGGTTACCATACGTACACGGTTATTGCCTTCATCAGAAATAAAGATGTTACCAGCGCCATCTACAGCAACTGCTTTGGGACTATTCAAGCTTGCCTCAGTGGCCAATCCACCATCACCACTAAACCCTCCTTGGCTTTGGCTGCCTACAACAGTACTGATGATACCGGTCGTATCGACTCGACGTATACGATGATTAGTAGAATCAGCAATAAAGATATTTCCACGTGCATCTACGGCAACACCACGCGGTTCAGCCAGGGAAGCATTAACAGCTAATCCACCATCGCCAGTAAAATCGGGTCTACCATTTCCTGCTACGGTAGTAATGATGCCATCGGAGTCTATTTTGCGTATACGATTGTTAAAGCTATCGCAAATGTAGATGTTGTTATTAAGATCGATGGCAATATCGGTGGGCGACTGTAATTGAGCTTTACTGGCAGGTCCATTATCACCACTAAAACCAGGCATGCCTGTACCAGCAAATATACTCTGGTTGCCATTAGGTTCAAGGCGTCGTATACAGTTGCAATTCACGTCGGCAATATAAAGATTATCTTTGCTGTCAAATGCAAAAGCACGTGCGCTGGTAATGCCATCAATGATGAGATTTTTTATCTTACCGGTATTGATATCTACACGCACAATTGTGAGGAAGTCATTGGTGTAGAGATTACCTTGTGAATCGAAGGCGATATCGATTGGTTCAGTGAAGTTGGCAGTAATCGCGTCTATTCCATCGGGTGAACCATTACCAAAAATTCCGCTGCCAGCCACAGTAACAATGGTTCCACTATCAGGATCGACACTACGTACACGTTGATTGCTAAGGTCGGCAATAAACAGTTTGCCAGCCGCATCAACGCTAAGTCCTGCTGGACCAAAGAGAGTTGCATTAGTAGCAAGACCACCATCACCAACAAAGTTTCTTCCACCTGCTATTGTAGTGATCTGACCAGCAGTTAATTTATCTAGCGAGGGTGGCTGATAGAAGAATGGTGCTTGTGCAATACCTCCTCTGGTTGTGACCGTTAGTGTGGTTCTACCAGGAGCATTCTGCGCCGGTACAGTAAAGCGTATTCTGGTTGCGCTCTCGACAACAAATTGATCAATTGGATTATCAGCCAGCAGCAGTTGGCTTTCCGGAGCAAAATTTCTCCCATTGATAATTATCTGTGCGCCACCGGCTACACCATCAGAGTCTTGACTAAGGCTAAGAATCTGTGGTCTGCCCACCGTAACAGTTTTTATTGCTCCATCATCGCTAGCAGCATTGCTATCCAGTACAATGGCTTCGGCGCCACTATCGGTGCCTCGTACCACTACGCTTTCTGCCTTGCCAAAACTTGAGCCTGGTTGTGCCAATGGTATCACTTGATTAGTGCGGGTTATGATAAATGCGCCATTATCGTCAACTACATAGAGATTTCCTACACTATCGGAGCTGATCGATCTAGGATTAACAAAATTAAATCCACCTGCTGCTTGCTGATTCTCTATGCTGGTTAATGAGGGCTTCTGTACAGTGCCTTGAGCTGCGCCGATAGTTGAGACATCACCGTTACGAGTTATTTGACGATAGCGACCATTGCCAGTATCACAAACGGTAATACCGCGACCACTGGCTGTTACATCAATATCGGTTGGACGCAGAAAGAGAGCCTCACGTTTGCGTCCATCCTTTAGCCCTGATACACCAGGATTGCCGGCTACCAGTCGAACCTCTTGGCGGGCAAAGTCTATATAATAGATTGCATGATTGTCGGTATCAGAAACAAAAAGATTACCGCCTAGATCTGCTGCGAGTCCTCTTGGACTCTTGAATACTGCTTGGGAGAAGGGAGTGACATCGGCAGTATTGGTACCGGCTGCCCCGCTGCCCACTACAGTCACTATCCTACTATTAAGATCTACTCTTCTAATGCTATGGTTAAGGGTATCGGCAATGAAAATAGCGCCACGTGCATTATCGATTGTTAATGCTGTCGGTCCACCCAGTAATGCTTCGTTTGTCATTCCATCCATTCTGCCTTGCATACCAAGCCGACCAGCAAAGACTACTGGGTCACTGTCCAAACTATTCTTCCTACGTAGTACATGACTGGTGGGGTCGCTTATTAAAAGTTGGCCATTCTTAGTTATCTCCATATCGCCAGGAATACGTGGCCCTTTTTTGCCGCTTACACGTGTTACTACCACAAAGCTTGAGAAACTCTCGCTACCACGCCGTGCAGTAATAGTGGCAAAGCCACGTTGTAAACCGCGTACCTCACCAGTGCGTGGATCAACAGTGGCGATATCAGGGCTACCGGTCTCCCAAGTTACATCATTGAGTGGTTGGCCATTTGCATCGACAGCAGTAAGACTGATACGATTGTTTTCATTTACGACTGGGTTCGTTTCCTTTATTCTAATACTAGTACCTTGTAGCGGTTTAATTAATGGGATAACAGCGGTGAAGCGATTATTTTGGGGGGAAGTGCTGGGATAAGCGAATCCAGGTGTGATCAGTTGAATAAGTAGAATATTTATTAAAGCTAGTTTCAAATAGCGTGTTTGCATTGAGAACTCCTTAACCATTAGCCAGCGTAAATTATCAACTTCCTCGAAAATTAAACCCATAAAACCCGATCCAGTTGCATTAATAATTCTACTAGGTCATGACGGTCTGTTCAATCGTGAAGCTAGCAACAAAAGCTTGAGAGACAGATCAGATCTGTTTATCCTTTTTGTCATTACTATACATTCCCAAGAGAAGTTTCTGTAAATCTGGAGGTAGCAATGTCAGAGAGTAGACAGGTAGCAGGGGCACGTTCCGCTGAACTGTTTAAGCGCGCACAGACCTTAATTCCTGGAGGAGTAAATAGTCCTGTGCGTGCTTTCCGTGCTGTAGGAGGTGGTCCGCTCTTTATCGCCAGCGCTTTAGGTGCTGAGATAACAGACGTAGATGGTCGTACTTACATCGATTATGTGGGATCTTGGGGGCCTATGATATTAGGTCATGCACATCCCCAGGTGGTGGCCGCAATTCAGGCGGCAGCCGTGCGGGGCACTTCTTATGGCGCGCCTACCGAGCTAGAGGTTGAACTAGCACAAGAGATCTGTGATGCTCTGCCATCAATTGAGAAGGTTCGACTAGTCAGTTCTGGTACAGAAGCAACGATGACAGCAATTAGATTGGCACGTGGTTTTACTGGTCGAGATAAGATTGTGAAATTTGTTGGTTGCTATCATGGCCATAGTGATGCATTACTGGCCAAAGCTGGTTCGGGAGTAGTAACCTTTGGCCTACCAGATTCTCCTGGCGTACCTGCTGATGTAGTGAAAAATACATTAACGGTTCCTTTCAATGATATCGGCGCAGTAGAGGCTGTCTTTCAAGATGTGGGCGAGCAGATTGCCGCAGTAATTTTAGAACCAGTGGTTGGCAATATGGGATGTGTATTACCAAAAGCTAATTTCCTCTCCCGCTTACGTGAGATTACTACACAAGCGGGAGCATTATTGATATTTGATGAGGTTATTACCGGTTTTCGTCTGGCTAGAGGAGGCGCGCAGAGTCTCTATCAGATTAAGCCAGATATTACCTCTTTAGGGAAGATCATAGGAGGAGGTCTGCCAGTAGGCGCCTTTGGTGGCCGTGCCGATATTATGGATCAGTTGGCGCCTATGGGCCCAGTTTATCAAGCCGGTACACTTTCTGGAAATCCTTTAGCCGTTACTGCCGGTCTTACTGCGCTACGTCTGCTAAGAGACGAAACCATCTACACACTTTTGCAAGAACGTACTGCAAACCTGGTTGCTGGATTAGCAGAGGCGGCGCAGGCTGTAGGCGTGCCTATACAGATCAATCGCGCTGGTTCAATGTTCACCTGTTTCTTTACCGATCGTGAGGTAACAGATTGGGAGTCGGCAAAGACTAGCGATACGACACGTTTTGCTCGCTATTTTCAAGCGATGTTGAATGAAGGTATCTACCTTGCTCCTTCACAGTTTGAGGCTATCTTTGTTGGCCTTGCTCACACCGATGAAGTGCTTGCGCGCACTATTACTGCGGCCCGGCGCGCTTTTGCTACGCTTGTCTAAGAAAGATGCGATTTATTGCCTTTACCACGGTGATTCTACTGCTTTGCACTATTGGTCGGCAGCCTTCTGCGGTTGCTTGGTCACACCATGGGCATGTGATTATTACCCGTGCAGCCGTGAAGTTGGTACTAGAGCAATCTACTACTCCAGCACAATTGCAGGCGCTCTTGCGGGAAGGTTTGGGTGATACAAAAAAATTATCGCAGCTAGAAAATTTTGTTCTGGAAGGAGGGGGAAGGGATCGCTTAGATGCTGGTCTAGATCTCTTCTCTTTTCGACCTGATGAACTGGTTGCGGCAAAATCGCCGGTGCCAGCTTTTAATAGTACTGAAGCGCTTATGCACTATTTAGATCTGGAGGAGTTTCATCCTGATCCAACGCGGCGAAAGTTTGCTCCTGATGGTTCAAACAAAGTACGAATAGAAGATCTACCCCGTGATCCGCTTGATTCACGTTATCAATCTGCCGGGTTTGTCACTTTTCGCGCCGAACAGTGTTACCGTAGTTTAGTAGAAAGTCTTGCCACCAATTACTCCAATGAACAGATCTTTCTTTGGCTAGGTTACCTTTCTCATTATATTGGTGATGCTTATCAGCCTTATCACGCTACTATTGACTATCAAGGACTGAACTGCCCCTGTAATCAGAATCGACCTCAGCGACATAATTTCCATCCTGATATGGAGGGTACGCTATTTCGCGACGAGCGTCCGGCTGGCCGTCAATTACGTGCCCGGTTTTGGCAGCATTTCCAAGCTGCACTAACTGCTCAGCGTACCCCATCAACACCTGAAGTTCGACTCGATCCCTATTTTGTTACTCGTGATGCACTACTTTCAGGTTATGATTATCTACCTATGTTGTGCCGTGCTGGTTCAGCGGCGCTAGTTGGCCAAGAGTTTGATCCAGACGCTTGGTTCAGTTATAGGGAGAAAGTAGGACAGCATGAGATCACGATATTGCAGCTAAAAGCAGAACGTATGGCACAGGCCACAATAGTATTGCGTACGCTTATTTTGCAGGCCTGGCAAGAAGCGGAACAGATTCGCCGAGGAAAGAGCCCGAGCAGATAATTTTCAAACTTTTCTCGTTTGGACCAATTCTAAATTTTTAGCGCGATAGGGAACCTGGAGCACGAGCTAATGGAGCTCAGCGATAATGAAATCATTGAACGAACCTTAGGTGGCGAGCCAGAAACCTTCAATCTGCTTGTACACCGTTGGGAACGACGTATATTCGGACTGGCACTGCGTATGCTGGGGCGGGAAGAAGAGGCTCATGACGTCTGTCAGGAGACGTTCCTTAGCGCTTACCGTAACCTAGGTAAATTCAGGGGCGAAGCCAAGTTCTCATCTTGGCTCTATCGTATTGCACTTAATTGTTGCCACATGCATCTGCGGCAGCGCGCTAACAGCGACTTATCATTGGAACAACAGCTTGATGAGCAGGGTTTCCAACCAGCTACCAGCATGGATCATATTGATGGCAATGTGCAACGTGAGCAGATTGCCGAATTAGTGAAACGTGCTCTTGCTGGGCTGCCTGCCGAGATGCGTGAAGTTATCATTATGAAAGAATATCAGGATCTAAAATTTCATGAGATTGCCGAGATCCTAGGTATTCCTGTGAGTACCGTAAAAACCCGTGTTTATACTGGATTAAATCAACTCAAACAGCGCTTAAGCCACCTAAAGAGCGTATTGTAACAAAATTGAGGATGTCGAGAAGTGTTTTATGAAAGACAAGAAAGTAGACACCAAATGCCAGCGCAAAGAAGAATTGGTTACCTATCTATACGGCGAATGTAATTCCGAAGAAGAGCGCTCTTTCCAGCAGCACTTACGTGAGTGTGCGCATTGTCAGCGCGAGGTGAGCGAATTTCGCGCGGTACGTGAAGGCTTACAGAGTTGGCAGGTCGAGACAGTGCCACGTATAACACTGGATCTAACCACGGCACGGCCACGTTCGTTACGTGAAATTCTACGAGAATTAGCGGCGGTACTGCCTGCCTGGTTTAAATATGGGACTGCTTTTGCGACCACCTGTTCGATTGTACTGGTGCTCTTAGCCGTTCTTAACACTCAGGTACGCTACAATCAAGAAGGCTTTAGCTTCCAGATTGCACTCTTTTCGCCGAGTGCGGCGCCTGCTAATCCACAGCCCTCTGTTGCTGAATTGGATGAGGAAGCAGCGCGTACATTGATAGTTAAGATCATTAATGAACAGAAAGCACAGATGAAACAGGAACTGGAGACTCAGATCGCACAACTTACCCGCGATCTCTCTGAGAAGAGTTCTTCGGCTCTCTCACGCGCTACCCTAGAACTAAAACGTGAACAGCGCGAACGGCTACAGCGTGCCCTATATGAATTGGAACATCGTCAAGCGCCCAGCGATTTCGAAGATAATCCTTTCGATCTTTGGGGTGGTCTTGATGAAGAGCAGAAACGTCGCATTATGGACGTAGGTTTAGGAGCAAACTGAGCATACAACAATCCTTTTCTCAATTTATTTCTTCTTTCATTAATCGAGAGAAAAAATCTTACTTGGTCGGCATAGCTATTGCCACCTCCTCATCGCAATTCCCTCTACTTAAAGACAAAACCCAGGATTCAAATGGGTTAGCCAGAGTAAAGGGAATATACAGCAGTGGAGGTCAGTTGGATGCAAGTATCAAGGAGATATTTTCGGCAGTGCCATACTCACATTGAGTACACCACATCTCAAAATACCGGACTAGCATTAAGCCGTATTATTCTGAGTTTGACGATTGTAGTGACTTTGGTTTGGATATTACCAAACCTCTGGCAGTCTGTGCGGGCAACCATTCCACAAGACGAGCAGACTGTCGCAACAGAGCTTTTCGAAGGTTCTCCCAGTCTATTTCTAAACTATCGTGTTGCTACTACCTATCCAGTTGGTGATGCTCCCGAAGGTATTGCTGCCGCTGATTTCACTGCAGATGGATTTACAGATCTAGTGGTTGCCAATGTTGGCAGTAATAATATCTCATTGCTTGTTAATGATGGCCGTGGGGGATTCACAACAGGCATGACATTTGGTACGACTGCAGGCGCAATTGCTACTGCTGATTTTAATCTAGATGGTCTATACGACATTGTAGTAGCCAATGGCAGTACACAGAAGCTCACCGTCTTTATTAATAGAGGAGGTGGACAATGGAATGTGCGCGCTTCAATAAATGTACAAGGGGCAATTTTTCCAATAACTCGGCATATTCTTGATATAGGTGATTTCAATCACGATGGTAAACCAGATGTAGCATTATTAGTAGTATCTAATGGCTCACGAGTAGCGCAGTTTTTCGGTACTGGTAGCGGTGAATTGCAGCCTCAACGTGATCTAGTTTTGACTAATACTCCTTTCACAATTGTTGCAGGTGCATTTGTTGATGGTATTGGCAGCGATCTTTTTATTGTTAATACAACTGGGATTACGCTAGCAATCGGACGTGCAGGTGATGGTCTATACAAACTCGTTAATTATTTTCCTGCGATCTCTGCGCGGTTTGCTGATGCCGCCGATTTTAATCGTGATGGTCTACTAGATCTCGCATTGGTTGGCGATCAACCGGCAGGCTATTATTTGATTCATAATATCGGTAATCTCTCATTCTCATTGGTTACGCAAGGGCAGTTGTCTGGACCTGCACGCTCTATTGTCGCCGGTGATTTCAATGGCGACAATATCATAGATGTTGCCATTGCGCGTTCATTAGGAGACGTTGCATTACTCAATGGCAACAGCAAATTGGGGTTTTCTCTGCCACGTTACTTCAATTCAGGCGGTAACAACATTTATACTACTGCAGTAGGTGATTTTAACAATGATGGGCGTAAGGACTTTGCGCTTGCTCACACTGATACTGACACGATAGGAGTATTGCTAGGAACTAGCGTAGGTTTTAATGCTCCGCCAGAAGTGATCTTGCCATTCAATATTGGCCAAATAACAGTAGCTGATATCAATATTGATAATAAGTTGGATCTAATTTTGGGTGCACAGTCTAACGCAGGTGATGTGCGAGCCTACTATGGTGATGGTTTAGGCGCTTTCTCCTTTGCTCGTCAGATGGCTTCGGCATCCTATCCAGGTGGGATAATGGCTGCCGATCTCTCTGGCGAAGGGGCGCTGGATCTACTGGTCAGCAGTAGTAGTAGCGATCAGATCTATCTACATCCTAATGTCTCTATTGCTTCTGTGCAGGCAACCAAATTTCCTACAGGAAATAGTGGTGGTGGGCCTGGCGATATTGTTATGGCAGATCTCAATCGTAATCAGAAACCAGATATAGCAGTAGCTAACACCAATGCTTTTGGTGGTACACGCAATATCACAATATTCTCTGATTACCAGAGTGATCACTTTACCACCACAGTGAATATTTATATGGGTAATGCACCACGCAATGTTGTGACAGGAGATTTTAATGGTGACACCTTACCAGATCTTGCTTCATCACTCTGTTGCAATAATGGTTCAGTAGCGGTAATCTTTGGCTCATTAGCAGGACAATACTCACCAACTACGGTCCATACTGCCACGACTGCACTAATGGATATTGCAACAGCAGATTTTAATCAAGATGGTATTAGCGATCTTGCTGTTACTGAGGCTGGTCAACGACAGTTGAGAATACTGCTCTTTAACAGCACCGGCAATGCCTCTGTGACCGGTTATACCGTAGAGAATGGCGCTCATATTACGTTAATTGATGTCAATGGCGATAAGATTCGCGATCTGCTTATTTACAGTGGTACAACATTAGGTGTGCTCTATGGGGGAATAGGCGGTACATTTCAGGTAGGGTCACAGATCACCACCAGTCAGATTAGCTATATCAGAGTAGGTGATTTTAATAGTGATGGTAGAGAAGATATTCTATTGGTTGGCCGAGACTATCTTGTGCCTTTACTTAGTCAATAGATCGATTGTCGATTGAGGATTAAACAGAGATATTCTGCAAATCCGCAATTGACAATCTACCATCATAGGCAATTGCCAGGTCTGTTAAATATTGCTCTTTTTGTCTACAAAGAGTCGTAATAGACCATTAATTGCCATATGGATCAATAGATAAATAACCAGCCCGGCGATGTAAGAAAGCATAAACTGAAATGGTCCAATGGCAGGAGTAGGCATCAACCCTTTGAAGGGAGCAAGCAACGGTCTCGCCAACGCATCAAGCATCTGCTTAAAAGCATTACTGTCACGTGCCCCCAACAGTTCTAAAATAATCTCCAAGCCTATGATGCCGTAGATCAGGTAGAAAACGTAATCGATTACTTGAGAAATACGTGCGATTTTCCTTGCTTTACTAAGTTCTGTTTCTGTGTCTGTAATCTCGCCAATTGCCTTGTGCTTGAGCCCTTCTGCCGCTGAGTGCAACTGTGCCTGATCGGATGAATTATCAAGATCAGTCTTACCAGCAATTTCGGCCTGAACTTCCTTGCGAACCAGATCCTTGGCTGCCTCATGTTGAGCAAGGCGGTGAGACTCATCCAGTTCGAGTTTACTATCGTAACGCATAGCTATTGCTCCATAGTGGAAAACTTTCTCAGCCTATATGGGTCTGCTCCCTTCTATCAGCCTGATCAAGAGCACTACGACAGCTATTACCAAGAGGATATGGATAAATCCCCCTAGTGTGTAAGACGAGACCATACCCAATAACCAGAGAATCAGGAGAATCATAAAAATTGTCCAAAGCATAATCTTTTACCTCATATCCATCTGACTCTTTAGTTTGTCGCAACCGGACTGTTTGGTTACTTGGCATTATTAATTTGCAAATTGCAGACCAGGATCGAACGGAACGCTTATGCTCGTCGCTAAGTGATTGTTGCTGAGTGGTAAGAGATTATTTAAGCGACTTTGTAGAAGATTTCTAAAACATTACTAGGTGGATTAAAGCTGGACATCAAGCTAGTTTGATCTGTATTGTAGCAAGCACAATATTTCAGTACTTTCTTAATACAACATATGAGCAATAATTTCCGTTTTGATCATGCCGTCATTCTGGTTGCCGATTTAACCACGGCAATAGCTGCTTATTCCTCGCTTGGGTTTAATGTTATAGAGGGTGGCAAGCATAAGAACAGCCCTACACAAAATGCCTTGATACCGCTCTCGGATGATAGTTATTTAGAGTTGATAGCTGCTAATAATCGCTTTGTCTTGCCAGCTCTTTCATTACTTAAGCGCTTGGGCCTGCTCAGACGTGTGCTTGCTTCTCGCACAGGATTTACCAAGCGATTACTATCGCGTGCGGCTTTTGGAGAAGGATTAGTAGACTTTGCGCTACTTTCATCTGTCATTGAAGAGAATATTAAAGCAATGCGTAATCGTGGGCTCTTTGTTGAAGGTCCTATACAGGGTGGTCGTGAGCGTCCTGATGGTGAGAGAGTGGCCTGGCAGTTGGGCTTGCCTGGTACTCAAGATCTCCCTTTTCTTTGTGCTGATGTAACTGCTAGAGAATTGCGTGTACCAAAAGGAGATATCTGCCAACACCCTAATGGGATCTTGGCTGTAGGAGGTATTGTTGTTGCTGTTCTTGACCTTGATGCTAGCGTACGACGCTATTGCGCGTTGCTAGATACACAACCATTGTCTGGTTCAACATCTCCTCTGCGTGCTGCGCGTACAGTAGATTTCTTACTTCACGATATTACTATAACACTGGCGATGCCCACCGAAGAGAACGGTCCAATCTACCAATACATCAAAAAGCGTGGAGAAGGGCCTTATAGACTGAAACTCTTAGCCAGTAATGGAAAAACCGGCCTACTTGATACAACACTTACTAAAGATGTACATATCGAATTGCTCACCAGGCTACCATAATAAACAGTTCAGCGTTGCTGGCGCTGCCATTCTGCTCGTGTTGCCAAGGCTTGTGGTGAGATCGCACGTTGCACTGCCAATATCCCATCTAAATGATCGATCTCATGTTGTAATAGTTCAGAAAGATCACCTTCTGCCTCTAATACTTGGGTGCTGCCATGTTCATCATAGTAGTTGACACGTATTCGTACCGCACGTAGTACACGTACCATAAGATCTGGAAAACTGAAGCAATCATCCCACAATTCCATCTGTTGTTGATCTGCCCAAACGATCTCAGGATTGATCAGTGGACCAGAGAATCCTGTTGGCTGCATACGTATAAAGATGATCCTTTGTAATATGCCGATTTGTGGAGCGGCAATACCACGTCCATAACCATGTAGAGTGCGGAATGCTGCTAATGTCTCATTTAGATCGTTTATTAATGATCGTGTTGCTGTGGATGAGAACTCTTCCACACGGGCAGACTGCTTCCATAGTGTAGGGTTACCCAACTGTAATATCTCTCGAGTTGACATCTATGAATTCTCCTTTGGTTCTGCAGGCGTTTGCGCCGCTGCTGCTAAACAGTCCTGACAGCGCATACCCGGCATAGTCAAATGCATATGACAAAATGCCCGTGAACAACCCTGACAGGCCAATGAGGTTGCATTCTGGCAATTGGTACAAGGTTTAAGCATAGGCGCTTCGGGGGCTTTCGCCGTTACAGCGTTATAAGTAAGGCTAGGCGAGCTATCTGGCGATTTAGTAGTGGGTGTATTACCGCGTGATGAGGTGTTGCGAATAACCAGCCTTGGTAACTTAGCTGGGGGCGAAACCGGCTGTACAGGTGGTGGCATAGGCGTGGTTACTGGTGTCGATGTGATCGGCGGTGGTGGTGGTACAGTTGGCATTGCTGCCATTGGTGGTAATGGCACCGGCGGCAAAGTATTGATTGGTGGTGGTGCCGTTGGCATCGTCGCCATAGATGTTGTTACTGGATTGATCATAGGAGGTTGCGGTTCTACATATGGTGGCGGTAGTTCTGGCGTAATATGAGTTTCTGTAGGAAAACTCTTCTCAATATAGTAACGACGACTAAAGCGTAATGCTTCTGCGCGCAACTTGATCAATGTAGGTAGATCGATATGACGACGTTCAATCTCGATAAGATCCTTCTGGGTGATAATAATGATAATAAGCCGCTCTTGTTGGTAGAGACGTTGCACCGTAGCTTTCCAGGGAAACTGATCTACTGCGCTACTATGTGCATCAGGTTCACTATCACGTGTAAAAAGGATGGCAGTACGCAAGCCGGTAAGACGAAGTTTTCCCGCCGTAGCAAGGATATCTGAGATGCTTAATGGGTAGGTCCAATTACGCCATTCTGCTGCTAGATAGGCACCCAATTCCATTAATGCAGGATCATCCAATGCGCAATTACGCACAATCAGATCAAAGCCATCCGCAGGTAATGAATGATCATGCTCGCAAAGATAGAAATCATCGACAGTAGTAAAAAGATAGCAGATTAGATCCGTCACTAGCGGTTCGGCGGCACTGCCTGTAGCAGCACGTCCTACCATATCGAGCAGATTAGTAAAATATGCTTGGTTAAATTGGCTGACACGTGATTTCTCATCAATAGCACGCTGGCGTGGACCGATTGCCGTGGCGCGTAGATAGCTGAGATAACAGTCTTCTGGGAAGGCACAACGTTCTGGGTGCATACGTGCATAGTTACGTGAGAAGCGTATAAAGGTATCGAGTTCAGGAGTGGGCAATTTGAAGGTCTGCTGTAACATTAAGTAGGCAGGATTGGCTGAGACAATACGTAATTGCCGTACATCATCCATATCAAGGGTATTGATCACTTCTTCAACCAACGCTAGTCGCGCTCCCTTACGTGCGACATCCTGTTTGCCAAGCAGGTAGTTCATCCAAGCTAGATTTAGCAGACTGATACCTTTATAAAGACGACGACGCTGTTCAGCCTGTTGCCCAAGCTGAAATTCATACATTGCCATAAAAAGATCATGGCCTATTTGTGGTAGCCTTCGCTCACTAAGTGCCCAGGCAAAAGTGCCCCACACTTGTGGATTCTCTAAACGTGCCAGTTGTCCTGGAGGTTTATTCTGTAATGTGAGCTGGCGCAGTTTTAAGATCACGTCCTCCAGACGGGTCGTAAAATATCGTACCATCTCCGCAAAGATCTCACCGCGATCAAACTGGGAGATAAACTCGGCCGTCAATGTTAGTTCCTGTTCACTGTCTGTTGCAGCAAGTAAACGGCGATAGGCCTGATCCAATTTTTCTGCTATCTTCATTCTTGCCCCTTTGTTCGTGAAATAATTGGAATCCTGTCTCTCCTTACTCTGTGCTTGAATGAACATCTTGCTCGATGACTGCTGCTGCTAGTAAAGGAATCAACAATTCATGATGACCAGTAAGTGCAAAACCCCGTCCTACACCTGCTACAGGTCTTCGTACCACATTGGTAAGCGGACGGTAATGCTGAATAAAATCGAAGTTTACCGTAGTGAACTCCTCTAGTGGCAGATTCAAATTACGCACTACAGTAACTGCTTTAAGAAAAATCTCTGGCAGTATGACAGCAGAACCTAAATTGAGATAGACACCACCGCCAGAGAGTTCCCGTACCAATGTACAAAGTAGACGGAAATCATAGTGTGTGGCCGCGCCCATACTTGCTCCATCTGCGGTTTTGTGTACATGGGTAATATCAGTACCAATCGCAATATGTATTGTCAGTGGTAGGGCGGCTGTGTAACAAGCCGACAGTAGTGAAAGTGATGGATAGGGTGGATTGAGGCGCGACAAGATAGATCCAAGCGCTTCACCAAAACCGATGCCATCACGAGCTGCTGCCACTGCTGCCTCATTAATAATACGACCTGTCTCTTCGGCCATACCAAATTGGCCCTGTCCTAGACTAGCATCTACATCTTCAGAGGTCGCACCTGTTAGCGCAATCTCAAAATCATGTATTGCCGCAGCACCGTTCATTGCTACACCAGTAATATAACCACGCTTTATCAAATCTATCAGCACAGGAGCAAGACCAACTTTAATAACATGGCCACCTAGACCCACTAACACCGCACGTTGATGTCGCCGTGCCTGGACAATTGCGTTTGCTACTGCCTTGAGATCACGTACCGCCAAGATATTGGGGAGGCGTGCCAGCCATTCAGAAAAACTTGCTCCGCTTTGATGTGGAGTAGCAAAATCACTGGCAGTGACTTTGCTTACGCGCTCAGCAAGCGGATAGGTCCGCGTTTCGCTCAGTTCGATGGGAGTAATACGATAGATACTCATTCCTTGAGGTTGCCAAACATCTCCGCTTCTACTAGTTCGCAGAGAATATGGCCAATCATTATATGGACTTCTTGAATGCGCGGAGTAATCTGGCTGGGCACGATAAGCGCATTATCAACCAGTTGGGCGATCTGGCCGCCATCTTTGCCAAGCAGGCCAATCGTGGTCATATGGAGCTGTTTGGCCTGTTTGATACCTTCAATAATATTGGGCGAATTGCCACTGGTACTAATGCCAACTGCTACATCACCACGCTTACCTAAAGCGGCTAGTTGACGGCTGAAGACATGAATAAAAGAAGAGTCATTACTAATCGAAGTAAGCACAGAAGTATCAGTAGTCAATGCGATCGCTGGCAGGGGCGCATGATCAAAGAGGTAACGGTTGACAAATTCTGCCGCAATATGTTGTGCATCAGAGGCGCTGCCTCCGTTACCAAAGAGGAAGAGCCGTCCGCCTGCTCGTAACGACTCGATGATCATACGCGCCGCACGGCTTACATCAGCAGTGTGCGCAGCAAAGAAGCGGCACTTAATATCGAGGCTTTGATGAACGATCTCGGTAATTTGTTCAATCATAAGATCACTTAACTAGATGAAAGCAAAAGTATATGCGCGCATTAGAGAAAATACAAGATATTGCTGCAAGATCAGACGATAGCATTTAGCATTACTGAAATAGTCTGGTAATACTGATGGCAACCCTTCTGCAATACAAGCAGTTTTCTGGAAAATGGGGTAGTCAGCATTTTGAAAAGTGGAGTCCCAAGAATAGTAAATTAAGGGCAGCTATAGAACTGTTATAGGGATAATCCTTTTAGATCAAGATGGTGTTAGGAAAGTTCCTATCTACCAGGAAAGATATCACTCACTTCTAAAGTGATCCTTAAACTAGTCGATGTGATACTTTGATCAAGAGCATGGGTGATAATATCAAGATACTTACCATTTATAGGGTTTTTATATACTTCCACTTGGTCATTCTGAATGTTGATCAGCCAACATTCTTGAATGGAAGATAGCGCATACTTAGGAATTTTCACTGTTCTATCAAACGATAGGGATGTGTCTGCCACTTCAATAACAAGAATAATATCAGTGGGCGACGGATGGGTATTGCAATAATCATCTTCTCTGTATCGAACTACTACCACATCCGGTTCGGGCTCGCTGGAATCATCTAAGGTGATAGGATTCTGAGCGCGTGTCAGCATAGAAGAAGGTAACTTAGAATCGAGTAACCTTCTTATACGTTCCACGGTAGCCGCATGTCGGGATTTAATAGCCGCCATTTGAATTATTTCCCCATCTATTAATTCTATGTGATCATCTTCGTGAAAGATACCTGCATCGATCATCCGGTGATACTCGTCTACAGAGAATAAATATCTTCTTGGTAAGGCCGACATAATCTTAATTCTCCTCTCTGCCGTAGAGTCTATACAGATAGTGTATCAAATAAGGATGGTGGTGTGAAGTTAAGGTACTAATGACTATGCGTAGCGTGCGGTTCTTCGCATTTTTCTAAAGTGCAGTCCCGTAATTTTTATAAAAGTAGAATCGTATTAGTTCTGAAACGATTTTTCGCAGATGGGAAGACGGATCGTTTCTCTGATCAATCTAATGGAGTATTAGCGCGATTCTTAAAATAGTAGTAGTGATGAAAACCAGAACGGTATAGTGTGGCCAGCCAATTCTCTTGATGTGTGGGTATTATAGGGGAATGTTGTAGGATAGTGTTAGTAGATACTAGTTCAGTATTCAATCGCAATTCTTTGTAGCTAGCGACACGATCAGCCAGTTTGTGAAAAGTCTTACTGCCACAGGGATCATATAAATGCCATCTATCGCCATAGTATATCTCCGTAACCATATGGGCATTTGGTTGTGAGATTGAATCGATCAGATCGATTATACGAGTCTGGTAATTGCCTGCTTCGGCCAATGTCGCCAAGGCTAACGTCAATTTTCCACAGTGGCGTGAGCCCATCTCAAGAATTGGCCGTGGTGTGCGATAGTTTTCCGCTCCAATATCGGTAGTCAATCTACTTGCAACATATTTAGTGAGCTGTAAGATTTTCTCTTCATCGCTATTCACTTGGCTGGTTAACTCAAGAAAAAGGTTTTTGTAAAAGGCGCTATTAGCATCGTCATACTCTATATGGCTAATCGAATTTCTTCCTGGCAGATCTAGTGGGTTTATCGTACAACCGCGATCAAACTCCAGTTCGCCTAGATCGATGATTCCGCTATTGGGATAGTCTATCGGTAGATCTACATCTAGTTGCCTGACTTGATAGTCATTAGCCGTTATTGCTAGCGTATAGCGAGCGCCTGGATGCCAGTTTATCTGTGGGAGAATAAATTTTCCTTCCTGATCGGTTAGTGTTGCCCAGCCAGATACAGAATCGAGGGCCTCGACCTCTGCGCCTATTAAGACTCTTTTGTTAAGTTGTTTGGTTACTACTAGACCCTGTAGTGATACGAGTCTGGCAGCTTTGCCCTGCAATGCATAAACTTTACTCTCGACCTGCATTATTAGTCTGTTGAGAGTGAAGCGACAATGTGCGGGGCAGGAGATTATTAGCCAGCAACTAAATGCTAGTAAAATACCTAGTCCTAGACAGACTAAAAAAAAACGTTTAATTAGTAGTCTTTTGATCACAATAATCTCCTCTCACCACAGCCCGCAATAATCGTTCTTGTCAGAGCGGTGTATCTGGTTAATGCCTGAGTTGAATGTTTGGGGCATCCATTCAGAATGGTTACTGCGTCTATGCTTGTCAGCTGGCCGACAATTGAGATAGGTTGTGGTCTATTGCCTTGCCAGGCAGCAAGCTGGATCTCTAGTTTCACTGCCAATCTATTTAAGTTGTAGCTTAAGCGCACTGACCAAGGTAGATCAGACCATAGGAGCAAGCCGGAAACGAACAGTGTTGTGATAGAACTGGCTAGCGCCGGTGTTTTTACGATTTTAAGAATCTCTTTAATGGAGCTGTTGAGTCTTTTCATAAGAACCTTAATTGTGGTTGCAAGTGATTAAACTTTAGCTCGCTAATTAAGGTTCAAGCCGGTAAGCGATATTGTATTGGCGAGGAGCTGAGCAGGAGATTGACAGCTCAGCTTGACAGGCCCGGTATTTGCTGGTACGTTCGGATTTTCAAATGATTTATGGCAGCGAGCAATATTTATGAATATGAAGAAGCGAGATCTGCTCTTCATTGTGATTGTTTTGGTAGTCTTCTCTGGACTCTATTATCTTTCCGTGAAGGGCCGCCATCCTCAACCTACGTTACAGACGGTGCCGGAGCATCAGAGCCTGAAGCCACTTACACCGCGTGTAGAATGTCTTACTTGTCATGATCCACAGGCTGGTACGGCTATCGAAAAGCGAATTAAGGCGAACCATCCAGAGAAATGGAAGGATGAGAAGTTCTCCTGCTTAGGTTGTCATAAGTTGCAGCCCGCGTAATTAATCTAGGAGGATCTATGACTAAACAGGTGACGCAAGCGCAGACCTATCGTAATTTTATTGCTGGTGAGTGGGTAGCTTCCCGAGCTGGCGCCACTTTCGAGAATATCAATCCCGCAGACACACGCGATTGCGTTGGCCATTTTCAGGATTCTCAGACAGAGGATGTTGAGGCCGCTGTTAATGCTGCCCAAGAGGCTTTATCAAGTTGGCGACTGGTACCTGCGCCACGCCGCGCCGAGACCCTCTTTCGTGCCGCACAATTGTTGATAGAAAGAAAAGAGGAGTATGCCCGTGAGATGACAAGGGAAATGGGCAAGGTGCTTAAGGAGACACGTGGCGATGTGCAGGAAGCAATCGATATGTCTTATTTCATGGGTGGAGAAGGGCGACGTCTATATGGTCAGACTACTCCTGCAGAAATGCCTAACAAGTTTGCTATGTCAGTACGTCAGCCGGTAGGGATCTGTGCTCTTATTACACCTTGGAACTTTCCTATGGCAATCCCTAGCTGGAAGCTAATGCCCGCACTAGTGTGTGGTAATACTTGTGTGATCAAGCCGGCTAGCTACACTCCGCTCTCTTGTATCAATCTGGTAAAGACGCTTGAGGAAGCCGGACTACCCAAAGGAGTGGTCAATCTTGTTACTGGTAGCGGACGTGCTGTAGGCGAACCACTAATGCAACATGCTAATGTACGTTTAATCTCCTTCACCGGCTCAACCGAAGTGGGTCGCACCGTTTCACAGATGGCAGCGCCCGATTTCAAACATTGCCATCTTGAGATGGGCGGCAAAAACGTTATCATTGTGCTTGAGGATGGTAATGTTGATCTGGCGGTAGAAGGTGCTATATGGGGTGGTTTTGGTACTACAGGACAACGTTGTACGGCGGCTAGCCGTGTGGTAGTGCACAAGAAGGTCTACTCGCAATTTATAGAAAAGTTTGTTGCCCGCGCACGTGCCCTTAAGATTGGAAATGGCCTTGATGAGACTGTAGAGATGGGGCCTTCGGCAAGTGAAGGACAGATGAATACTGTGCTTAGCTATATAGAGATAGGCAAGAATGAGGATAAGGCGACACTATTGACTGGTGGTACACGTTTAACAGCAGGCGATTATCAATATGGCTACTTTGTCGAGCCAACGATCTTTGGCGATGTTGACGCCAAGATGCGTATTGCCAAGGAAGAGATCTTTGGACCGGTAGTCTCTGTTATTCCTTGTGACACACTAGAGCAGGCAATAGAGATCGGCAATGGTGTACAATATGGTCTCTCTTCGGCTATCTATACTCAAGATGTCAACCGTGCCTTTATCGCGATGCGAGATATGTACACAGGGATATTTTATGTAAACTCTTCTACCATTGGCGCAGAAGTACACCTACCATTTGGTGGCACTAAGAATACTGGCAATGGTCATCGTGAGGCAGGTACGGCAGCGCTGGATCTCTTCTCAGAATGGAAATCGGTCTATGTCGATTTTAGCGGTAAGCTCCAGAAGGCACAGATCGATGAATGGCGCGGTAATGAATAGTATTATCGCAGAGTAATTTTTTATCGGAGTGTCTCTATGATTAAAGCGGCGACACGGACAAAAAATTTCACCTATGCAATACGCAATATTGTGGGAGAAGCCAAGAAGTTAGAGGCCGCAGGCCGTAATGTGATCTACCTGAACATAGGCGATCCTGTACCTTATGGCTTTAATACCCCTACACATCTGGTAGAAGCGCTGACTCGCGCACTGCACGATGGCTACAATGGTTATGCGCCTTCTACAGGGCTACCAGAGGCGCGTGAGGCAGTAGCGCGCGAGGCAGTACGACGTGGCCTCAATCTTACCCCTGATGATGTTGTGATCACTTCAGGGGCAAGCGAAGCCGCCGATATAGTGCTTACTGGTATGCTTGAGCCAGGTGATGAAGTACTTGTACCTACCCCTGGTTATCCACTCTATACGGCTATCTTGGCTAAATTGGGCGCCCATGAAGTACCATATCTACTCGATCCCAACAATGATTGGCAGCCTTCGCTAGAGGATATTCGTAAAGCCATCACACCGCGCACAAGGGCAATAATTATTATTAATCCTAATAATCCTACCGGTGCTGTCTACAATCGTGAGAACCTGTTGGCTGTGCTTGCATTGGCGCAACAGGCAGGATTGGTAGTACTGGCTGATGAGGTCTATTGGCGGCTTACCTATGGTGAACCGGTTCCCCCTATTGCATCATTAGTAGATAATAGTGTGCCGGTTATTACTTTTGAGAGCATGTCAAAAATCTATCTTGTGCCAGGATGGCGAGTAGGTTGGATGAAGCTTACTAACTCACATTTGATGAAAGAACTGATGGTAGCGATACGCAAGATTGCCGATGCTCGTCTATGTAGTGCTCGCTTACCTCAGCATACCGTGGCGCCTGCATTGGATGGCGATCACAGTTATTTGGAAGATGTGATGCGACGTTTCCGTGAGCGGCGAGATTATAGTTACCAACGTATTAATGCCATTGAGGGAATGCGTTGTACGTTACCGGGTGGCGCTTTCTATCTAATGGCGCAAATGACCCAACTTGGTGGAGCATCTGATGAAGAGTTTGTTCTCTCACTGCTACGTGAGACAGGCATTCTCTTTGTGCATGGCTCAGGCTTTGGCACACACCCTGAGGACGGTTTCTTCCGTATTGTCTACCTGCCTGAACTTGATATCCTTAAAACGGTCTACGATCAGTTAGCAGAATTTGTCCGAGCCTGGTCGTTACGACCCAGCGTAGTATCGCGTTAAAGAGCAGACTCGCTTGACCTCAAGTTATTAAGATTATGGTCAAGCGAGTTCCCGTTAAAACAATCTTGTCAGTTCGCTTATATTTCGCTATATTAGGACCATTCTAGTAAAAAGTAATGGTCAGAGAATATATGCTTGATGAAGCCATAGAAGCATATCGAGATCGTTTATGGCGGCGAGATCCAGAGCTGCGCGTTGAGACAGTATTTGATGCTGAGAGGTTTGTGGAAGAGGTAGGGTTTGCTGCTGCGCTCACCGATGCACGTCGTCCTGGTCCTTCACTCTATATTGCTGTGTGTGGACGGCGGGATGTATCTATGCCTCGTAATGTTCAGAAGGATGTAGAAACCTCACACACTTGGGTACTCAAAGATGATGTCTTACGACGTGGCAATGTCTACTATGCCAAACTTGCAGGTGGACGCGCGACCTTTCTTGCACCCCGACTAATACCGGTTTTTCAAGCTCTTTGGGGGATTCCTCGGACTCAAGAGAAGAAGTTGCTTTCTCAGGATGCGCAGGCGGTCTTGCGTGTGTTACGCAAGGAATGGGAGATGGCTAGCGCTGATCTACGAGAAGCTTCTGGTATCAGCGAGCGTGGTCGCTTTACTAAAGCGCTTGATGAATTACAGGCATGTCTTAAGGTGATCCCTAGTGAAGTTGTCTATGTACCTAAGTTCACTTATATCTGGTCGCTTACAGAAGGAAGATTTGGGCGTGAGCCAACTAAACTGATGTCACGCGAGCAGGCGCTTACCCAACTAGCAAAGACTTACCTTACTACAGTAGGAGAATGTGCTTGTGGTGAGTTAGCGCGTGCTACTGGTCTTTCTCGTCCAGAAGCAGGTAAAGGCAATCATGCATTAGTGCGAGAAGGTTTTGCCACACGCCTTGCGGTCGGCGTCTACCGTTTGACTACACTAAAAGTGTAGTCAGATTAGTAACAAAGAGCAGAGAAATATTTATCTTTATGCTTTTGTTGAGAATGGTTCAAGTTCATATTCGTCACACCAGCGCAGATCAGAGTCAGTAGCAGATTCATCATCAAAACTGATCAAGTAATGCAAGTGACCATGTTCATCCTGCTGTATATCAACAACACGGCCAGCACAAAACTCACAACCTTTGTAAAGCACTCTAGCATCGATTTCAAATCGCATTAGAAGTTACCAGGCTCGGATTGTTGATTGTTAGAACGGAAAAACTTTCCTAATTGCCAACGCAGACGTGTCGGCAAGAGTGTAGCAGTTAGTGCTGGAACAAAGGAGAAGGAGCATTGATTAGGGGCAATGGCACGCTTAATCTCAGCCAGATCCCAGGGATTTAAGGGAAAAGCAACACAGATCTTAGGTGCATGCCGAGTAGTATAGATAGCACAATGAGTCTTTCCATCTGGTTCTGTTACCAGAAAAGGGCAATCAAAGAGAATACGGCAGCAATGACCACAACGATTACATTCGCCTTGTAATTGTTGCTTAAAGTATCTCTGATAAGATTGTGGAGTAATAATAGCGAGGAAATAGCGGTGCAGACTGGCCCAGACATGTTTGTAACGCCAGGCATAGAACAGAGTAAGAAAGAGAACTTTAAGCTTCTGTTTGTAGATCCAAGTGGTAGAAGGAACAGTAGAGGATATCCTTAAGGATTGTTGTGGTTGCTGCTTCTGTCTAGATCTCAACTGTACTAACTGTTGTCTCATCAGCCACTCCTTACGCGGCAGGGGAAAGCGCTCCTCATCTACATACTGGTAGCGCACCTGATACTTATTTAATGAATATGATTACGTTCAGGTTTGCTTTAACGGAGTCTATTAACTCTTCACTAGAGTATTATCGAAGTAAGTGAAATGATCTTACAAAAGAGACAGCCCCAAGTGACCATAACAACCCTCAGAAGATGCGCTAACAATCGACTTATAATTGTCGCTTGGATTAACCAGAGCAACAGTACAAGACCGTATTGCTTGCACATTAGCAGTAGCTACTTCACTTAAACTACCAGACCAGAGCACTCAACCTTACGGGAGCGCTCAATGGTCGGCAATTCCAGCATTAGTAGCTCGGCGATTCGACAGTTTTAATAAACTATCGAAACAAAGATCTGAGGTTATTGAATGACCTCTTGGGGCTGTTGCCTGCTTGGTATTGCTACCAAAGCGAGCAGCAATTTACTTCATCTACTAGCAAATTTCAAGAAGAACCCCCGGCCAGCGAGGCTGCTACCATTGGTAATTGTATGGCTATTTTTCCATACAACGGAAAAGGTTCTGGTTGCATTCTTCTAGTGCTTCTTGGATCTGTGAAAATGCTGCTGCAGAGGTTTTCAGGGTTTCTAAGGTCTGTTGTAGCGGTAGATCGAACTTACCTTTACTAAGCAACCATTCGGTAAATAGATCCATTTCACGTAAATGTTCGCTAAAAGCGAGTTGTAATAGACTGAGGGATTCCGCCAGTGATTCTGCTCGATCACGTAACAGTGTCTGTGCGGGATAGGGTTCAATTCGATCTGAAGAACTTTTAGAACGCATTGTCACCTGATACTCAGCACGTCCGCGTAGTTCTGAGGAGAGTTTGCGAGTGTCGCGTACACCGGCATCTACCATATGATCATAGACTGAGATCACCTCTATATGTGAGATTAAACCTTCTGGGGAAGGACTAGCAGCCAATCCATTACCACTGAACAGTGCTATTGCTAGTGTGATATTATCATCGCCACCACGTTGATTGGCGAGTGAGATCATTTCATCACAGACTAGATCAAGAGAGGCTTTGGCATTAATAATCGCCAGCATCTCTTCTGCGCTAACCTTATCGGAAAGACCATCACTACATAGTAGTAGTATATCGCCAGAAGCCAATTCTACTGCTGTTAGAGCAACCTTAACATTAGGCTGACCGCCCAGCGATTGCAGGATAATATTACGATTTTTATCTGAGGCTGCCGCTTCACGTTTGATCAGTCCTTGTTCAATCATTAATTCTGTCCAGTTCTGATCTGTTGTGATCTGCTTGATACGGCCACCACGAATTATATAGGCACGAGAGTCGCCTACTTCGGCAATATAAGCCTTATCACGTTCGATCAGCACAGCCGTAAGCGTTGTTGCCATACCATTATATTGGCGATTACGTTTAGCAGTTTCTAGAATCACACTATTAGTCTGTTCTATTGCCTTAATTAAGCGTTCCGGTGTGCCAGCAGACTTAAAGTGTACAAACTCCTCTCGTAGAGCAGCGATAGCCAAGGCGGAAGCGACTTCACCAGCATTGGCACCCCCCATTCCATCGGCAACCGCTAGCAGTACACGGTTATCATCAATAGGACGTACCAACTCTTCGGTTGGCAAAGGTGCATAACCAGTCATAAGATCGGCCAACATAAACTTATCTTCGTTATTAGTGCGTACAAGACCGACATCTGTCTTGCCACACATACGGACCTTTACCAGGTTGCTTGATGGCACGGCTTTCCTCCTGAGGACTTGGTTGGATATATTAGGGGCCACACATATAACATACTATTATCAGTGGGGCAAACCGAGTGAGTTGCTCACAGGCGCGGTACAATGTTGCTTAGCGTCGTTTAGGCATTTACCAAGAGAGTGCATTGGTAAGGGAGGTAGATACACTTCCTGTACGGTAGATATCGGCAGTTGAGCCAGGCGTAAAGTTATGTTCAGATTGAGCAGAGAGTTGATCGATAAGTGACTTGATCCTAGCCTCATCTGATACTACTTCAAAAGAGAGCAGCGCTAAGCCAAGCTGGATAATATCGCGATCACATAACAAGACACCTTCTTTGGCCAATGGCTCCACTTTAAGCTGTATACGGGATTTGTGTTTGCGATTAATCAGCGTACCATTAGTGCTACCAGTATCAAAGATATAGAAGCCATCATTAATAAATTCGATTTTTGCGTGCTGGCGCGAGATAGAATGGTTGGGAGAGTTGGGCTGCGCGGACTGCA
>JBFLVQ010000027.1:0-32770 GCA_040758525.1 Acidobacteriota bacterium | reverse complement strand
TCTTCGGGTTCTGCTTGGCCATCACTTTCGTTATTGCCGCTGTCAAGGTTGTCTTGCCGTGGTCCACGTGTCCGATCGTTCCCACGTTCACGTGCGGTTTACTTCGATCAAATTTCTCTTTTGCCATGGTTGGATTTCCTTCTGTTTCCTGCCTGAAGATGAAAAAGTGGAGCCCACAACCAGATTTGAACTGGTGACCTCGTCCTTACCAAGGACGCGCTCTACCACCTGAGCTATGTGGGCATAAATCCCGTCATCTTTTCCCCATTTATTGGGGACATCGCCTAGTCCAGGGCATTTTACGAAATAGACTGGAGCGGGCGACGAGGTTCGAACTCGCGACCCTCAGCTTGGAAGGCTGATGCTCTACCAACTGAGCTACGCCCGCTTCCACCGGATCGCACAACCTACTCGCCATGCAATCCGTTATGCAGGGGGTAGGATTCGAACCTACGTAGAGCGTTCGCTCGCCAGATTTACAGTCTGGTGCCATTAACCTCTCGGCCACCCCTGCTTTTTGCTTATCAAACCTTGCCGCACCTTATTGCTTAAATCGCCAGATGGGCTGGTGGGTAAAGCCGGTGAAGGGTCTCGAACCCCCGACCTGCTGATTACAAATCAGCCGCTCTACCAACTGAGCTACACCGGCAGCAGCCTTTTGAGGGCCAGTTATCTGATTAAAAAGAACTCAAAACACCCTTTGAGGCGAAATGAGGATAATAGCACGGGTTATTATCTTTGTCGAGCATTTACAAGGAGAAATTCCGGCACCGTTACCGGCCCAGTAGCGTGACTTATCGTAAGTATAGTACAGCTATTTATTGCGCTGAAGATCGATTCCCAATTGACGACATTTTTTGTAGAGATGGCTACGCTCTAGACCAAGACTTTCCGCAGTTTTAGTAATATGGTAATGGCTGTTCTTCAAGCGTTCGATGATCACTTCACGTTCAACCTGATCGACAATGTTACGTAGCACATCTGTATTGCTATAACCACGGCCTGGCGTAGTCGTAGCGCCAAGCATTGGCAGTGCTAGTTCGATATCGCTAGCTTTTATAGAGTCGCTACTAGCAATAATCATAGCGCGCTCGATGATATTACGCAGTTCGCGTACATTACCAGGCCAATTGTGGCAACGTAAATATTTGTCTGCCTCAGGGAGAATCTCTTTCGTCTTCCAATTATTGCGAGCCGCAATCGATTTTACAAAGGCATTGGCAAGCAAGGGTAGATCATCCAATCGCTCACGCAAAGATGGTACATGAATCGGAAAGACATTGATACGGTAATATAGGTCTTCACGAAAAGTCTGATTAGCAACCATCTCATCAATCTTCTTGTTGGTAGCAGCAATCACACGTACATCAATCTTAATAGTATGTGTACCACCTACTCGCTCGATCTCCTCCTCCTGCAGTACACGTAACAGCTTGGCCTGCATAGTGAGTGGCATATCACCAATCTCGTCAAGAAAGAGTGTGCCACCTTGTGCCTGCTCAAACTTACCACGTCGCATCTGTACGGCACCGGTAAAGGCGCCTTTTTCATGGCCAAATAACTCTGACTCGATCAGCTCAGAAGGAATAGCAGCACAGTTGATCTTGATAAATGGTTCTTCTGCACGCGCACTTAAAAGATGGATAGCACGAGCCACCAGTTCTTTACCAGTGCCATTCTCGCCCGTAATAAGCACACGAGTAGTAGCAGGCGCAGCACGTTCAATCAGTGCACGTAAGCGCCGCATAGGTTCGCTCTCTCCTATTAGACTCTGCTCTTCTGAGAGAGCCTGGCGCAGTTTGCGGTTCTCAGCTTCAAGTGCACCAATCTTAAGGGCATTCTTGACGGTAACAAGCAGCTTTTCGAATGAGATCGGCTTCTCGATAAAATCGGTCGCGCCCAGTTTGGTCGCCTCTACAGCAATCTCTATGGTTGCCTGTCCCGACATCATCAATACTGGAATGTTAGGGTATTGCGCACGAATCTGTTTGAGTAAAGTAACACCATCAACCTCAGGCATAAAAACATCACATAGGATCAGATCGACGCGTTCCTGCTTGAGACGGGCAAGTGCTGCACTGCCTGTATCAGCAGTGAGAGGATGAAATCCCTCTAACTTAAAAGCACGCGCTAATGTTGTGAGCGTGTTTGCCTCATCATCAATGATCAAGATTGTCTGTCCGCTCATATTCTCTCCAGCTAAAAAATAGTTGATATCATCCTAATTAACGGCAAGCTTTCGTTGTATAGGGAAGAAGCTGTGGAGGCAGTTCATCGTTGTCAACAATCAGTAACCAGATCTGCCGATCTCTAAAATAATTTATTAGCGCACAATTGTGTGCCATATCCATCTCCCTTGCCCATACTACCTTGGCCTGGTCTATATCTGCTCTGTTATATACCCATTCACTACCAAGCGCATGCTCTGAGCCATAACGCACAATAATAAGATGGCGAGCCTGGCTCTCACTCAGTTGTTGTTGCAATTGCGCTCTATATGCACTCCAATGGTAAGCCTGTGTGGAAAGCGCATCGGCCTGCACCCGTAAGACAAGCAATACAACATAAAACATAGGGATTAACCAGACGATCCATCTCCCTGTACCACCTGCCCTCCAGCGCCAACAACGCAGGTGTCGTAGCGACTGTAACACAATCGCAAATATTAATGCGGTCACAGGTGCGGGATAATGTGAGTGTGTATAGGTTGTTAAGAGAAAGCCGATCAACACTAGCCCACAACTCAACAGTGCAAAGATCATCCAACGATCCTTTAATGTCTCACGAAACGCTACCAATGGTAGTGTCAAAGCCGCACCCAAATAGAAGAGCCAGAATACTTTTATCTTTATCCAGGCAGCCATTGCCAGCCTAGGCAATGAACGATAGTAGGTTAAATACCAGCTTAGCAGATCGGCATACATATCATGCATCACTTGGTGATTATAGACGATATCGGTACGAGGACTCTGCCAAACCATATTTGGTACAGGGCTGTATTTATCCTCGTAGAGTTGATAAGGCAGCATTAAAGGGTTTCCTGTAATATGCCAGTTATAATAAGCAGTCGCTAGACCAGCTAGGGTAAGCACTATCAGTAATGGCAACACTACTCGCTGGAGCGCTATGGTCAGCGCTGCCCCGCGTTGGCCAATAATCCAGATTAGCAATAGTATTGCAGATGGTATACTAGCTAGTAGTCCCTCATAGGGTCGGCTGTTAGCCAATATAACCAATCCAATTCCTAGTAGTAATGCATCACGTATATGTGGCTGTTGTATAACACGTCGTAACCCGCCAAATAGTAATGCCCCCCCACAAGCAGATAATGCGCCACCCCAATAACTCTGACTCCAATAACTTGCTATACCTATATGCAACATTGCCAGCACACCACCTAGTAGCGCCCAGCGTGGTGGCATCCAGGCTTGTAACATCCAACAGATCGCACTACACATTAGCGCTATGCTTAGCCATACTCCAACAATTGGATATCCTGTTGTAAGCTGTCCCAAAGCTAGCATCAGCCCTTGCATAGGTGGATACTTTGATACATAGACGGGCTGTTGCAGAATGTAATAACTCTCGAAATGGACCCACATAGGATGGGGAGGATTGCTGAGGCGTCCTGAGGCGAAGGTATCGGCGGCAAGTAGGTAGCTATATTCATCTGGAATCGTTGGTACAGGTAAGCGCACAAGCAACGATACTGCTACACTACCAAGAAAAGTTAAGATTCCAACCAGCAGTACCGATAGACCCTGACGGCGTGCTAGTACACCCACTCTATACTCCAACTGCTGTACCCACTTGGAACGGGTGCGAGATAGTACAAAAGCAAGTAAAACAACTAATACTGGCCCTACGACCTTAAACAGCTCAAAGTCTATGATCGTTAAATTCATCATGAAGTAACGCCCTTCCCCTTGGCAAAGAGAAGTTCATACTATCAAAAGAACACGCTTACGACCAGCGAGCTGATTTGACACTACCCTACTCTCTTCCTTATCATCGCTCCGTTATGAAAGTACTAACAGCAACACAGATGCAACAGGTTGATCGCTTAACTACTGAGCGCTTTGGCGTGCTCGGTCTAACATTGATGGAGACAGCCGGTGTCTCAGCAGTAGTAGCTATGGAGCGACATTTCGGCTCGCTCACTGGTAAGCAAGTAAAAATATTTTGCGGCAAAGGTAACAATGGTGGTGATGGCGCCGTGGTAGCACGCCATTTGTGGCTACGTGGCGCATTGGTAGAACTCTTCTTGCTAGGCAAATTCTCGGAAACACGTGGAGATGCTTATGTCAATTTCGAAGCAGTAAAGAAGCTGGCAGAGATTGAAACACCCAGACTGATATTTCATGAGACCGAAACAAGCGAAGAGTTGCATAAAGTATTCTCCAACCCTTGTGACCTTTATGTTGATGCACTCTTTGGCACTGGTGCAGCTAGACCACTTGCCGGTATCTTCAAAGAGGTGGCGGAAAGATTCAATGACAGTAAACAGCCAGTCGTTGCCATTGATATTCCTTCAGGATTGAGTGCTGATAGTTCAGATATCATAGGCCCAACTGTACGCGCACAGTTGACTATTACGATGACTGCACCTAAGGTTGCCAATATTGTGCCACCTGCTTATCACTACAATGGTCTACTTGTAGTTGTGCCAATAGGCTCGCCAGATAGTTTAATTAGAGAATCGGGTGCACGCCTTAACTTGGTTGAGCAAGAAGAAGTGAGCCGTTTCCTAATCACCTCAAGGCGGCGTGCACAAGCACATAAAAACAATGTCGGAAATGTGTTGGTAGTGGCAGGCGGACGTGGCAAGACCGGTGCAGCCGCGCTCACTGCTGAATCGGTGCTGCGTACTGGCGCTGGGCTGGTCACAGTTGCCACACCTCACAGTTGCCAACAGGTTCTCGCTGGTAATGCTGCTCTAGAGGTGATGACCGAACCTCTAGAGGAGACAGCAGACGGTGTTATTGCTGCCGCTGCGCTCAACACTGCGCTAAGGTTAGCAGAAAGGAAGCAGCTTATTGCGCTTGGCCCTGGACTAGGCAGTAGTAGTGAGACACGCCAGTTTGTCAATGAATTGGTTAAGCAACGGCCTGGTCCAATGGTTATAGATGCAGATGGACTCAACTGCTTAGCGCCTTGGCCAGCACAACTTACTGGCTCACAGGAGAAGCCCATAATTCTTACCCCACATCCAGGTGAGATGCAGCGACTGTTAGGGAGTAAGCTGGCTGAAAGTATGGCAACACGGATTGATACTGTACGAGAGTTCGCTATTACTAATCAGGTTATCTTGGTGCTAAAGGGTGAACGTTCGCTGATTGCCACACCAGATGGTGAGGTCTATGTTAATCCTACTGGTAATGCTGGTATGGCAACCGCCGGCGCCGGCGATGTACTTACAGGCATTATTGCTGGGTTGCTAGCACAGTCTGCTAGTAACCCTCTAGCAGCAACTATTGCTGGAGTCTATCTGCATGGGCTGGCTGGTGATCTAGCTGCACAAGCACTAGGACAACGCAGTCTGCTGGCCTCAGATCTAATCGAACAATTAGCGGCGGCAATACTGGTAGTAGGAGGCGAGCTTGAAAAGCGGAATTTTTTTGACCCGCTCGGCTGAAGAGACCTTTGAACTAGCTTATGAGATCGGCGAAACGCTTACGGGTCATACGGTAATGTTGCTTGATGGCGATCTGGGGGCGGGTAAGACAGTTTTTACTAAAGGCATTGCGGCTGGCCTAGATATTGACCCGGCGGATGTTAATAGTCCTACTTTTACACTTATCAACGAACACTACGGACGACTTAGACTTATTCATATAGATCTATACCGCCTCCCAGATGATATAAGATGTGTGCTCAACCTGGGGCTTGATGAGATATTTGCTAGTGATGCTGTGGTCGTGATTGAGTGGGGTGAAAAGCTTGGCAGTCTACCTATTCCTAATAGCTATCAGGTAGAGTTGAAACCGCTCGACGATAATAGTCGAGAGATCTCTATACGTCTGCGTGTGTGAACTTGTAGGTGTTCTACTTGTTGCGCTAGTCTTTTATTTTAAAATATGTCTGAGGAGAGAAGTCATGCCTATTACTAAAGAGGATACTGAAAAGATTGCCGCCCTCGCTCAGCTTGCTCTCACTGAAGAGGAGAAAGAGACGCTTACCACACAGCTCTCATCAATTGTAAGTTATATAGAGAAGCTTAACGAACTCGATACTAAGGATGTCCCACCTATGTCGCATAGCACACTTTCTGGCGATATCTCCTATACAATGCGTAATGATGAGGAGATCCCTTCCATCGGTCAAGAGGCTGCGCTTGCCAATGCCCCAGATTCTGGCGATGGTCACTTTAAGGTACCCAAAGTTATCAATTAAAATTTAACTGATGACGGATTATGCTGGACTCTATCTACATATCCCATTCTGCCAGGCAAAATGCACCTACTGCAGTTTTATCACTGGCAGTTATGAAGATCTGCTAGCCCAGCGCTATTTGAAGGCGCTCGCAGCCGAGGTTCGCGCCAGCGCTGCTAGTCTCACCCCTGCCAAGCGTTCTGTTGATACCATCTATTTTGGTGGTGGCACACCATCAATTATTGCACCCGCCGCGCTCGAACAATTACTAGAAGTTTGTCATGAATGTTTTGATGTTGCTGCCGATGCAGAGATCACTGTAGAGATGAATCCATCCGATATAGATTTGGCGCGCTTACGTAGCTATCGTGAGATGGGCATTAATCGTGCAAGTGTTGGCGTACAATCATTTATTGATACACAATTGAGAGCAATGGGGCGGGATCATTCTGCTGCTGATGCTTTTAGTGCAGTTGATAAGCTGCGTAGCGCTGGCTTCGACAATATCAGCATAGATCTGATTGCTGGTCTACCAGAACAGACACTAGAACAATGGCATCATAATCTCGCACAAGCATGTTCACTAGCACCAGAACATCTCTCAATTTATCTACTAGAAATTAAAGAGGGCACGACGCTCTATGCACAGATAAGATCAGGTCAGTTACAAACGCCTGATGAAGATCTGGCTGCTGAAATGTACGAAATGCTGCTTGACGAGACTGCCGCAACTGGCTATCAACATTATGAGATCTCCAATTTTGCACGTATAAAATCTGATCAATTGCGCTATTCGCACCATAATATTAAATACTGGCTCGATATTCCTTATTTTGGTTATGGTGTTAGCGCCCATTCTTATAATGGCCGCGAGCGCTACTGGAATGTTAAGTCAACTCACGAATATATCACACGTATTGAACAGTCCGGAGAAGCAGTAGCTGAGCGAATAGAACTCAGCCCATACGATCAGGCGCGAGAGGCGTTTATGTTACAGCTAAGATTAATGACGGGTGTCGATCTAGCAAATTTCCAAATTCGCTATGGCTTTGATCTTGCCAACGAATACCATGAAGAGTTGGTAGAATTGGCTGCCGCTGGCCTATTAGAGACAGATCAAGGCCGGCTGCGGCTTACACGACGTGGCATACTGCTCTCCAATGAGGTCTTTCTGCTGTTTGTTTGAGTGCGTACCTTCAAGTAAAATGCAGTTTCTATAATACAAATGGAGATTAAATACCTATGCATACTATTGACCTGAGAAGTGATACAGTTACCCGCCCAACCCTAGCGATGCGTGAAGCTATGCGTAACGCTGAGGTTGGCGATGATGTCTATATGGAGGATCCTACCGTTAATCGGTTGCAACAACGTGCTGCAGAGATCTTTGAGCGAGAGGCAGCACTCTTTGTACCGACTGGCAGTATGGGTAACCTAATCTGTGTAAAACTACACACTCAGCCTGGGCAGGAGATTATTATTGATGCACGTGGCCATATACTCAATTACGAGTTGGCCTCAATTTCAATGGTTGCTGGAGTACTACCACGTACTATCCCTACCGACAATGGGCTGCTTAGCTGGCAACAGATTGAAGAGGTACTACGTCCACCTATCTACTATTGTGCCCAGACTGGTCTCATATGTCTGGAGAATACCCATAATATGGCGGGCGGTGCAGTACATTCTAAAGCGCAGATGCACGAGATATGTGCGCAGGCACATGCTCGTAATATCCCTGTACATCTTGATGGTGCCCGTATCTTTAATGCTGCTGTAGCGCTTGGTGAATCGGTAGCAGAATTAACACGACCTTTCGATTCTGTAATGTTCTGCCTCTCAAAAGGGCTAGGCGCACCAATCGGCTCGTTGATTGTAGGTAGTAATAAATTTATTGAACAGGCTAGGCCACTACGTAAGCTTTTAGGGGGTGGAATGCGTCAAGTAGGAGTGCTAGCGGCAGCCGGTCTAATTGCTCTTGAGCAGATGCCTGCACGTTTAGGCGAAGATCATGCAAATGCCAAGTTGCTTGCTCAGGGACTTGCCGAAATACCTGGCATTGCTATCGATCCTGAAACTGTACAGACTAATATTCTTATCTTTGATATCAGTGCAACAAGAATTGATACTACTGAACTATCGGCACGCTTGAAGAGACAGGGCGTGCTTGCCAACGGTATTAGCGCTTATCAGATGCGTATGGTTACCCACTATGATGTAAATCGTGAGGATTGTGAGACTGCACTGACAATCCTACGAGAAGCACTAACGCAGTAGTTGCACCTAGCTGGGCATTATCATCTAGGCCTGGAGTAATAGTAGTGGGTGAGAGCGCGTATGCTCTTTTGTAGGATTTCGCGTGGATTAGGAGGTGATTTATGGGCTTCAGCACCCTTCTTATGAGCCTCCTTCTCATCTACCGCAACTTTACAATCGATCTTACCGTCCTCATCCTTCTTAATGTCTAGGTTGCCATGCTTGGATTTAATCTCGACTAGCTCGTTAAAGCGGTGGCCTGACATTACTACGGTGTAATCCAGATTACCCCAAGCATAGAACTCCTCACTGGCTGCTTTAGTTGGCGAGGTACGGTGATCATTCCAGAGCTTGTCCATCAACTCGGCAAACTCTTTCAGCAGATCTGCATACTCACCCTTGAACTCTCTATGTTCCGGTGCTTCTTTCGACATATGCGCTTCCCCTTCACTCTGGTTGAATTGATGAACACAATCTATTATTATGGTCCGTCTCAATTCGTCAACTGTGTCTAGCAGGAAGGCAAGCATGAAAATTGGCCTGGAAACACTATTTGAGCAACATCTAGATCTGTTGCGCGGCCAGCGTGTGGGTCTGATTGTACACCCTGCATCGATCAATCAACATTATCAACATGCTGCAGATATTTTCTATAGTTGCCAGGAATTCAAGCTCACAGCCCTATACGGCCCTCAGCATGGTATACGTGGTGAGACACAAGATAATATGATTGAGTGGGAAGGCTTTACCGATCGACGTACTGGACTGCCCGTCTACAGCCTATACGGTGAGACTCGTATACCCAGTGAAGAGATGTTAAAGGATATTGATGTGCTTGTGTTTGACGCACAGGATGTTGGCACTCGTGTCTATACTTTTATCTACACAATGGCCTATGCAATGCAATCCTGCGCTCGCTACGGTCGTCGTATGATTGTGCTTGATCGGCCCAATCCGATCGGTGGAGAGATGGTTGAAGGCAATATTCTAGATACCGCCTTTGCCTCTTTCGTCGGCCTATATCCAATCCCTATGCGCCATGGTATGACGGTAGGTGAGCTTGCTCAGCTCTTTAACAAAGAGTTTCAGATCCACTGTCAACTAGACATTGTCCCTATGGACGGTTGGCAGCGTGCGATGTGGTGGGAAGATACCAAACTACCCTGGATCTTGCCTTCACCCAATATGCCTACACTAGATACTGCTACTGTCTATCCTGGCATGGTAATATTCGAAGGCACGATGGTTTCAGAAGGGCGTGGCACAACACGTCCATTCGAGATAATTGGCGCACCTTATATTGATCCCTATCAACTTACCGATCTACTCAATGCTATAGGACTAAGCGGTGTCTATTTCCGTCCTCTCTATTTTCAGCCGACATTTCACAAGCATGCAGGCCAGCTCTGCGGCGGGCTACAAGTTCATGTACTCGACCGCCAACAGTTTCAACCTGTCATTACTGGAGTTGCAATTCTAAAAGCGATCTATGATCTCTATAAAGATCATTTTGAATGGAAATCGCCACCTTATGAATATGTAGTTGATCAGTTACCTATCGATGTAATCTACGGCACAGATACGGTACGTAAAGAGATTGAAGCCAACGGATCGCTTGATAAGATATCGCAGTGCTGGCAGGAACAATGTAAACAGTTTCTGCCACTACGGGAAAAGTATCTACTTTACAGATGAGAATCAAGAGTTAGAGAAGAGCGCTCCGGGAGTGTAGCGATCCTGTCCCATCAGCCGCTCAATATTGACCTTGGCAGCAGTGAAATTGCTAATACCATGAAAATCGATTGATGTGCCATTCGAGATCAAGATCTTGAGCGCTGGGCGCATTAGAAAATAGTACCAGGAACGCACTTCAACACAGCCCAGCACCTGTCGCAAATCGATCTCAACAGCGGGCGCACCTTTTGTGCTGGTAGGAAACCAGAAGAGACGATGATTTGTAATCAACAGCGTACCGCCATTCCACCAAGCACGCTCCGCCTTTGTCTTAAGCACCTCAAATTCACCGGGATTATAGGTTATACTCGGTTCTTTTTTGGTGCGCCACGACATTGCCATACTTATCCACCAATACAGGACATTGTACGTTCTGGAGGGACAAAATCTACTTCATTAATACGATGGCTTGCCTCTTTTTTAAGTATTGTACGCCTAATGAAACTGACCAGATCATGTCGATCTGCGCCACTACGTATTAGTTCACGCAAATTATGTTCATTAAGAGAGAAGAGGCAGGTACGTATCTGTCCATCAGCAGTGAGGCGAATACGACTGCAGGCACCACAGAAAGGTTGTGTGACAGGCGCAATAATGCCGACCTCACCTGCAGTACCATCAGCAAATCCATAACGCTGTGCTGTTTCACTGAGATGGTTGGCAACTAGCGGGACAAGCGGGAAGCGAGCCTGGATCTTCTCATAGATCTCACGCCCTGAAACGACCTTCTCACGTTGCCATTCACCAGGACCATCAAGTGGCATATATTCAATGTAGCGGGCGATCAGACTATGCTCGCGGGCAAAAGCAGCAAAGTCAACTACCTCATCATCATTGATTCCACGCATCACCACCATATTGACCTTGATTGGAGTAAGATTAAATTGGCGCGCCGCGGCAATACCAGCCAATACCCGGTCAAGAGCATTAATTTTAGTAAGGAATTCAAAAGATTGTGGTCTTAAAGAGTCTAAACTAATACTAATACGTTTAAGGCCAGCCTTAGCTAGTGGCTCAGCAAATTCCGGTAAGAAATAGGCATTTGTGGTCATAGCAAGATCTTGTAAACCAGGGATAGCAGCTAGTGCCTTAATAAATTTGACCACGCCACGTCGTAACAATGGCTCACCCCCTGTTACCCGCAGTTTGTTAACGCCTAGTGAAACAAAGACCTCAGCTAGTAACAGCAGTTCCTCATAGGAGAGGATCTCAGACTTATCCTTCCAGATTACGCCCTCAGCAGGCATACAGTAGATACAACGGAAATTGCAGCGATCAGTAATAGAAATGCGCAGGTCTCGTATCACACGTCCATAGCTATCTGTGAGTAAACCATTAGTAATTGGTAGCATAAAAGCCTCAGATGACAGAGAGTAGATGGCCCATCTTCTCTTTTTTGGTCTTCAAGTAGTCGCGCGCAGGCTCAACTGGCTCAGTCTCGATCTCTAGTGGAACACGTTCAACAATCTCTATATCAGCAGCCTGTAGAGCGGCAATCTTATCTGGATTATTCGACATCAGACGTACACGAACAATATTAAGCAGCTTGAGGATCTCAGCACATTGATCATAGCTACGCTCATCAGCTTCAAAACCAAGTTGTAGATTTGCCTCTACGGTGTCGGCGCCCTGATCTTGCAGAGCGTAAGCACGTATCTTATTAATTATGCCTATACCGCGTCCTTCTTGTGGTTGATAGATGATCACTCCATGCTGGGCAGCGGCAACCATCTCCATAGCAGCACGCAATTGACGACCGCAGTCACATTTAATCGAATGGAATACATCGCCAGTCAAACATTGCGAGTGAATACGCACCAGTGTGGCACGTGTAGAAGTAAACTCACCCTGTGCCAATGCAACAAACTCTTCACCACTGGTTTTGCTACGAATGCCAAGAATACGAAAGACACCCATTTCGGTAGGCAGTTTTGCTTCTGCAACCAACTCTACACTTGCTTCAAACACTTTCGACATATTAGGATCTTCCACTTAATACCCCATACTCAGGTTGGCTAATTTAAGCAGCCCGAGCTTGGTCAATAGTTTATCAATATCACCAATAAATTCTATTGCTGCCTTGACAACGGCGTCAAGCCTACCCCGATTCGTATCCGTCGAGCCAATACCGACAAGAGCAATAAACACTAGATAGTTGATTGCTTCAATGTTGAGCTTATCTATAGACATACCACTGTAGCAGAGGGAATAATTTATTCAATGCAGTATATTGATATAATAAGTCCTTTAGAGGTATATTATTCGGCGTGAATGAAGGTAACAAGACTTTGCGTCTCCGCATTAGCGGAATTTATGTACCGAAGAAGCGTTATGCGGCCCTCATCTTTTTATGTGGGGACAAGCTCGGCACGATAATCCGACTAGATCGCCCCAAGCTATTAATTGGTCGTGATAGCGAAGTCGTTGATCTGCCACTTGACGACGATGTGGCCTCCCGTGTACACGCACAGATCTTTTCGGTCAGTGCTGATGATGGAGAAAAACAATTTTGGCTTGCTGATATGGGCAGTACCAATGGTACTTTGCTCAATGGTGCTCTATTGCCTCAAAAAGAGGCACGCATGCTTAATGATGGCGACAAGATTAAGGTGGGCCGGCAACTCTTCAAATTTGCCTTGCTAGATGAACTAGAGGTTGAATACCAGGAACGTGTGCATGAATTGATTGTACATGACGACTTGACCGGTCTACTTACCCGTAAAAGCTTTGCAATGGAACTAGAACGTGAGCTGGTTCGCTCACAACGTCATCAACATGAATTCTGTGTGTTAATGATGGACTTAGATTTCTTCAAAAAAGTAAATGATACTTATGGTCACCTAATTGGTAGTGAAGTACTACGGCTGACTGCTAAGATAATACATCAGACTTTGCGTGATTCTGATGTAGTTGCCCGTTACGGTGGTGAAGAGTTTATTGCGCTATTACCAGAAACTCCTAAAAGCAAAGGGCTGGAGGCAGCCGAACGGGTGCGAGAGGCTCTAGAAGCCTATCAATTTCCTGCCTCTATACATGACTCTGATGCTACTCTCTCAATCACTATCAGCATAGGTGTATCGGAATTCCCTAGTGACTGTAGTGTTGCTACTGCACTCATTGAGGCCGCTGATATTGCCCTATACGAAGCAAAACAGTCTGGCCGCAATCGTGTCTGTCTCTACAAGAAGCCTGTTGTCGATCCTGCCACCCAATAAAAAAGCCGCTTGGTCGGCGGCCACTAGTTGGAGACACTGACTGAACTTTAGCTCAGTTAGTAGGAAAGGAATTGTCTAATAACAGGCTATACTCAAGCTCAACCTTATTGCCATTCTCATCAACGCCTGAGCTGATAAAGATTAGTTGTCCAAACCAATCTTCTATACATCTACCTGCTAATTTAACTCTCATACGATAACGGGCGCTGCCATTGGGGGGAATTTGATCCGCAATCACATTGCTAACCACATCCTCTTGGCCTGAATAAGAGATTTTACGCACTGTAGCGGTACGCCATTCTAGCCCAAGGCCGGTCACTTCACGCAATACCAGATCAAAATAGTAAACAAAACCATCACTCACCTGTCGCCGTGACTTGTTGGAAACCGTGGCAACAATCTTTGAAAGTCGGCTCTGCCGTACTTTTGGCCGTGCGGCAATCTCATCATCTGTAGGACGCACAACACGTGAAGTTTCATTGCTGGTTTTGTCCACAGTTTTGCTTTCATTAATATCACTACCGCTGGCGGGAACGGGTTTAGAAGTTGGTTTATTATTTATCGCAATCTCATTATTACCAGAATTACCAGTCTTATCTGTGTTTCCTTTTGCCTCCATCGCCGGTATGGTAGGCATAGAGGTAGACGAATTTCGATTTGCTGTAGATGGCTGTGTTGGTTCGTTCTTTGGTTTAGTATCAGTCTTTGCCCCGCTCTTGTGATCCGATTGCGGTGGCGTTGCTTTGGCAGGAGATTTAGCTGATGCAGTTGCAGGCATAGTAGGAATTACACCTGCCGCTTCTGTCACTCCGCCTCGCTCAGTTTGTACAGAAGCAGGGACGGTAGGTTTTAGCTCGATACGCTGAACTATTTCTGTCTCTTCTTGCTCCTTCGCTTCTGTAGGTGTAGTAGGTTCTTTTGCCAATTCAATGGCAGGCTCTTGTGCTGGTGTCACAACCGGCGTGACAGGTGTGTTAGTGCGTGCACGCATATGGCTTATTGCTTTCGGCAAAGCATAAACAAGAAAGCCACCAGCCAGCACTATCGCTACTAATGTTAAGATGGCAATGAGGCGACGATCCTCACTAGCATATTGGGCAGGTGAGTACTGTGTCAGTGTGTTCATTGCAAATGCTCTAGGCGGCTCCAACTCTCTCGTGTTAGCAGCAGCAGGTATCTCATTCTCGACCGTCTGTGGCGCTACTATCTCCGCTAATTCCTCGCTCTTATTAGTATCCGTCTCTTCTGCATCAAGCAAAGCAGCACTGACTATGAACGGTGACGGCATATTAAGCGGTAAAGAGACTTCAAATCGCTCTTTTTCCTCTCTCTCATCCACCTCCTGACTGGCTTCAGCAGATACTAGGTTCTCCTCTATCTCATCCTCAACCTTATCGCAACCTATTGGTGTGGGTGGCGCGATAGCCTTAAGAGCAATACCATGCACAGGACAATTCTCTAACGTAGGTGGATAATACTTATTGCATGGCGAACAAAAGTTAGAGTCGGTATTGCTCGGTTGCCTACGTGGAATCAGATCTAAATTATGTGTTAGGCATTTATGGAAGCCAGTTGGATACTGCGCATTACATTCAGGACAATGCTTGTAGGCAACTACACTCTGTAATCTTGATCCGTCTCGTGTGCAGTATTGAACCTGATCAGAATATTCACGGAAACAGACAGGACAATTTTTCATACCGGGGCACTCCCAGGGCTAGACTAGCGATCATTAATAATATCAGCAGGATTTGTTACTGGCACAGACCAGTTTCCCAGCGCAGTAACAAGTCCTATGCCAATCAGCAAGTTGGCCATAAAAAGTAGGTATCGATAAACAAGTCACGCTTTTCCTGTACGCGTGTATGATGCTACTAGTAACCGGGTGGGTTGGTCTACACGAAATGGGTAAGCAGTTAAACCAAATGGTGTAAAATTTGGTATCAGATCAAAGAGGAGAGATCTACCAATATTTCATGTGGGACATTGATTACGCGACCGTTACCATTGTCGCAATATTGCTGTACTAGGCAATGTCGTTCAGCCAGAGTATCAAGCAGATTACAAAGCGGTGAAGCCCCATCACTGAGCAGCGCGCGGGTCTCACGAACCGAAGCTGCCATACGTGAAAGCGCTTTAGGCAGTTTGGTGATAACTTCACGTAGAAGCAGTTTAACCGCCTCCTGTTCTGGACTCATAGGTAACTGTCGCCAATCAATCTTAAGATAATTAGGGAGATTACGTGTTAGTTGCCCTAATAGATTAATAAGCACAGGGCGACCTTCTGTACGTTCAATGATAAAGGCAGCATCTTCTGGTAGCAGCTTATAATTGTAGACCTTCAAGAAATACTGAGAGACATCATCAACATCAAAACGTAGATCGGACTGAGTTAATATCACACTACGATGACGCTGACGACTAGTATGGCGTAGATTGGGCGGCTTCTTAGTAGCAATAATAAGATGTGTAAAGGGTGGTAGCTGATCAATCAATTGTTCTAGTAGTGTACTGACTGGTTGAGAGCGCGCGACAGTGTCAAAATTGTCTAAAATAAGCGAGCTTACTGATTGTTCCTTAACCGCACCAAGAATAAGCGAGAGGGCATGTTGTACATTGTGTAGACTATCTTCTTTAGGAATGGTACGACCATAGATAGCCTGTAGTAGATTGTGGACAAAACTGTATAGCTCTGCATCAGAATCATCCAGTGTCAACCAGCGAGCAGAGACACCTTCCCGGTGTGCTACTGAAGAAAGCATAGTTGTCTTACCGTAGCCACTATTGGCTTCCAAGATTATTAATGGAACATCGAAGACATTAGAGAAGAGATTCTGCAGATAGGTCCGCTCAAGGGCAAGCGGATGCTTAATTGCAGGTTGGTATTTGAGAGCGGCTAGTAACAGATCCATACCTGCAGAGTGTAGCTCAAAGCTCTTCTTTAGCCAACACTCAAGCCAATATGATTTATAGGCGCAGCCAATAGCAACTATTTTTCTTGGCCATAATGCTCAAGCTTACGGTAGAGTGTCTTACGGCCAATACCAAGAATCGCTGCGGCACGTGTTTTATCGCCTCGTGTATAGGCGAGCGTCTGTTCAATCAGGCGGCGTTCTACCTCATCCAGAGAAGTACCTAGGTCAATCTCGAATGTCAGGCGTTCATGTTGCCCAGTGGCAGCCAATACTGTCTCAGGCAGATCTTCAACAGTGATCACACGTCCTTTAGCAACAATAACAGCGCGCTCAATAGCATTCTCTAATTCACGCACATTGCCTGGCCAGGTATAGGTCTTCAAGGTCTGCAGGGCAGCATCAGAGACCCCAGATAGCGATTTACCAGCACGCTTGTTGTATAGGTCAAGAAAGTGCATAGCGAGCAAGGGGATATCTTCACGACGCTCACGCAGAGCAGGCAATCGAATTGGATAGACATTAAGACGATAGTATAGGTCAGCACGGAAGCGGCCCGTCTCAATTGCTTCTTTTAGATCGAGATTAGTAGCAGCAATTATTCTTACATCTACCTTAAGGCTCTCGCTACCACCTACACGCATAAAGCTGCCGTCTTGTAATACTCGCAGTAATTTTACCTGTGCAGTTGGACTCATCTCTGCCACTTCATCAAGGAAGAGTGTACCCAGGTTTGCTTCCTCAAAACGGCCTATACGACGACTACGTGCGTCTGTAAAGGCACCTCGTTCATGTCCAAAGAGTTCCGACTCTAGTAAACCTTCTGGAATCGCACCACAATTGACTTTTACAAAAGCGCCCTGAGCGCGTGAGGAACTCTGTTGTATTAGTGTAGCAATCAGCTCCTTACCTGTACCTGATTCACCTTCCAATAGTACCGTAGTATTAGTGTCAGCAACATTGAGAGCCATCTCAATCACTTGACGGACCTTCTCGCTGCAGCCCACCAGCATCCCATTAACCTGTTGTCCCTTTAGTTCGCGCCTGAGGCGCAGAATCTCAGCCGATAGTTGCTCGCGCTCCATAGCAATGGCAATTTGGTTAGCAATACCTTCAGCAAGCTTGATCTCAAAATCGGCAAAGGGTCGTCGCCGCTCAAACCAGAGTAAAGCCAGCAACCCCAAAACACGATCCTTAATAAGTACTGGAATGATCAAGCCACACTGACCAACAAACATACGTTGTAGGTAGAAACGCGATAGATCATCTGTGTCAGGGTTAAGTAACACAACTGTGCGCCTTTCAGAAAAAGGACGGCGCAGAAATGGGTAGTCGCCCAACGCAAGCGGTGCCAAGGTGTCTAAACGAGCCACTTCACCCTCATTAACACAATTACTCACAGTGTCAAAATGGAGTGTCTTTTCCGAAGAATCGAGGATACCTAAACAGCCATAGTCAGCTTTGAGCAATGCCAGCGAACGTTCGATGGTATGGATTGTAATAGTAGAGAGATCACGTTGCGAATTGATATCATTAGCAATCTCAAGCAGTACTTTGTTGGTCTCAGCCTCTTTCTCTTTCTCTTTGTAGATACGGGTATATTGATAACCAACCGCGATATGGTGTGCAATCGATTCGACAAATTGGATCTCTTCAGTCATCCACTGGCGAGCAAACTCACATTGGTGGAAGCCCAGCCAACCCATGATCTCCTCGCCTAGAATAATGGGAACAACTAGCAGCGAACGTGTACGCACAGTCTGTGCAAGCTGACGGAAGACGGGATCTCGGCTAGAAGTTTCTGTATCATTAATTGCGATCGGCTTAGTCAGTTTGATAGCAGGATGTAAGCGTGCTAAATCTAAAGGTATAACTAGTCCTACCGAAGAGGGGATAGTATCACCGGCACGATACTCAAAGTCGATCTTCAGTTCCCCGTCCTTGCGCACTACCATCACATCGCAACGGTCTACATCCATCATCTTGCCCAACTCGGTGACGGTTGCTTGCAGAAATTTGTCTAGATCAATAGATTTGTTAATCTCAGGATTGATCCTATGCAATATGCGCTCACGCGCCTCATACATTTGTAGTTTCCGCTCAAGTGATATCGTCTCAACTATCACCGTTTCTTCTCCTCATCTGCCCCAACTGGTTCTATGTCGCCACTCCATTAAAGGTCTATTGTGTAACTTTAATCTACAGGGAATTCGCGGAAGATAATGAGCAGTAGCTAAATTGTCAGCGAGAACTAGACCCTTGCGAAACCCATCTACATGAAGGCCTTTTTAGCAACAATACAAAGGTCATTATCTCCAACCAGCTATGCTATGGCAAGGCAAACAGCCGCTTAGGGTAGAAAAGGCACACGACGCCGTATACGTACTCTATGCTGTAGTGCAAAACAACAGAAGAGTACCAATAAGCGGGCGACAAACCAGAATTTCGGCGGTGGCTCAAAGAGATTCACAAACATCAAGGGAAAAGCCAGTACTAGCGGGAGAATTATGGTGATTAGCAACACTGTACTAGAAACGTTGAAGAGATTACTGAGTAGCGTACTATTGCGGTAGGCAGGCGACTGGTCAGCCATAATAATCGAACTGGTGAAACCAATAATCGAAAGCAGACTAAGAATCGCTACCAGTGATTCGATTGGCAATCCTGAGGCTTTGCTAAACTGTACTGAGAAAGGATCAATGATAGGTGCACTGATATGAGCCAAGATAATAAAGATGACGGCGCCACAGGCCAACAGTAGATCTACTATAGAAAATTTTGCTGGTGGTAATACCCGGTAATTTAGATCGCCTGTGGGAGTCTCACGATCGTTGCTTAAGGTACGCTCAAAGGAACCGCTAGCGCGCCGCTCAGGGGTGGGAAAAGTATCCGCAGTACGCCTGGTAAGGTTAGCAGCAAGAGCTAGATCTTCTTTACGCTGTAGTTGTGCCTGAAGCGAATACTCACCTATAGGGGCTGTAAAGGTCTTAGTAAATTCTAGGTAGCCAGTAAGAATAATTCGTGCACTATGACTACCAGCCGGTAACCCCTTTACTACTAGCCGTCCTTCTACGTTGGTGCGGCCACGGTAGACATCATCAATATAGATTTCACAAGCTGGTGGGATAGTCTGTACACTTAATGTCACGGTCTTAAATTCAGGAGCAAAATAGACAGCCATGGCCGCTTCAAACTCTTCGGCTAGCTCCGCCACGCTCTGCTGTCGCTGTAGGGGCTTTTTCGCCAGTGCCTTAAGCACTACACGCTCAAGCTTCTCGGGAATATCAGGCCGTATGCTACGTAATGAAGGGGGCTCTTTAAGCAGATGTCCAGCAAGCAGTGTGGAAAGTGAGTCACCCTTAAATGGCACCTCGCCAGTTAACATATGATAGAGAATCACGCCCAAACTATAGATATCAGATCGTTCATCAATATTGTTACCTTCACATTGCTCTGGCGACATGTAGATTGGCGAGCCAACCAGAGTCTCATCGCTAGATTCAACACGACGTACATTACTGTCATCAATAAATTTGGCAAGCCCAAAGTCTACCACCTTAGCGAGTTCATTGACTTCGCTACGCTCTTTCTCTTCCGGCTCATCATGCAATGGAATAATTAGCTTGAAGTCATCGATATTCGTACTACTAAGTTTTGTTAACATAATATTGGAAGGTTTCAGGTCGCGATGCACCATATGCAAGCGATGCGCAGCAGCAACTCCTGCCAATACCTGTTTGAAGATTCGGTAGACACGTTCTGGGCTCATGGCACCATTCTTTTGTAGTTCATCACGCAAGGTTGTGCCTTCAATACACTCCATCACATAATAGAAGAGCCCAAAGTTGGTAGTACCAAAATCAGTGATTGTGACAATATTAGGATGTTGAATAGCAGCAGCAGTACGTGCTTCTTGAAGAAACCGATCGGCTGCCTTGGGATCACGAAAGGCAAATTCCGGCAAGATCGTCTTTATTGCGAAAGCGCGGCGTAGATGTATGTGATTGGCGCGATATACAGCTCCCATACCACCACGACCTAGACAAATCTCCAACTGATATTTGGAATCGAGCAGGCATGCCCCAGGCAATGTATCAACCAGTGCCTGGCCATCATGTGGACAGCACTTAAAGCTATCTTCATAACAGCGACTACAGTAGGTACACTCTCTCATTAGAGCGAATCTCCGAATCGATTGTTTTCATCAATTTAAAGTGCTGTTTAACTTTTCTGCTCGCACGTCTACTAATGGCCGCCGTGCATTGCCCAATTCTAGCATAATTCATACTGTAATATAGCAACGATTAGGGAGATCGGGAAAACAGTTTTTTCAAGCCTTTACCGGTTAGCTTGAGTGCTCTTAGGGAGAGTAATAACCTGCCTACATGCTTAATTCAATTATAGACTTAAGAGAGAAGATATTCAGTTGCGTGGGGTGCCCGGACCAATACCGCCAACTGGATTGACAGGTCGTTGTTGGGGCTGTTGGGGCTGAAACGGCCCACCTGAATTGAAGATATTCTGCTGCTGGACAGGCAGATAAATAAAAAGCCATTTGTCGTAGGAGACATCCTTGCCAAGCAGTCGGCGATAAGCTTTCCCTTTACTGCGGCTCACGACTCCAACAATAGGGCGCTGATCCTCATCCAGCGAATTGAAGACGCTTACACTAGCATTGCCACCTAAACCACTATTATTACTGTTCTCGTTGACAACATTGCCTTGATTATCATACTGAAACACCTGTGTACCTTGACCAGGTTTGATATTGGCACTGCTATCATCATCGTCATCATCATCGTCATCATCGTCATCATCATCATCGTCATCATCATCGTCACCATCGTCATCATCGTCGTCATCATCATCCCCATTAATACCATCTATATTTACATTGCCACTACCAGCCAATTGTGCATAGTCAGGGGGAACAGGTTGACCATAATAAGCAGCCCAAGCTTGTAGGTATTCAGCAATTAAAGGATCACCAGCACGTACTGGTCGCCATTTATTGTTGGCAATTGGATCCGTAAGGGCAAATTTACGCATAAAAACAAATTTCTGACCATTGATATTCGACTGCTTAGCGAGATCCTCAAGTTTGGTGGGAAATACTGCACCTAGGCGTAATGGTGAGACTCGACCACCGTTATTGTAGCGCGCAATGGCTTTAGCAATCTCCTCACCACGAAAGATAAATTCTACCTCCTTTTCACGCACTGTATCCGCATGGAAAGTATCTAATGAACTGACTAGCAGAATGGACAGCACCGCAATAATCATAATCAGTGCAAGCAGCGAGTAGCCTTCTTGAGAATTTGCTATAAGTTTTGCCACAACTCTTTTCATATTTTACTTATGCCTCTGCCGGGCAGCTTCCGCACGCCGCTTTAATAGTTCCTGATAGGTCATTGGCTGAGCTGGCCTGTTGAAGAGCGGTGGCATAGGCTGTGTCTCTTTCTCTGATACTGTTGGGATCTGCTTTGTCGCTTCTGTCGCTACATTAAGCGAGTTAGATTGAGCGGCCAATGGAGCATCCCCTTTCTTTAATCGATGTCGTACACCTAGTTCGACATCCTCCAACTCCAAATAATCTCCTACAAGATCTAGAATACGCCAACGTTCCTGTACTACATCACCCACTACAACTATGAGCCGATCTCGCTTCTCCGAAAGAACAATACGAGGGTTATCACCACCCTCCTCAGAGATCTGCCCAATAAAACTGAATGCTGGCAGTGGTGGCGGCGCTACTACTACCGTCAATGGGTTTGAGAAGAGTTTAGATTCATTGCCAGGAGCCTTTACCTCTATACGTAGAGATTGTGCTTGAGATAATAATACTGCTGGCAAGCGAGCTTGCAATTGCTCTGAACTAACAAATGTCGTAGCAATCTTCTCAGCGCTACCATTAATATAAATTTTCCAGCCAGACTTGAATTTGACACCACGAACTATTAGATCAAATGGATGCACTTGCACGAAAATCCTGCTTGGTTCACAAGTAAGCAGTTGTATAGGGGGTGCAGGCGGTGATATTGCTGTTGGTAATGGTGCTGCCACAGCAGACGTAGTATTACTAAAGAGATTACGAGTGATTTGAGATACTGCTGGCTTATCATTAGTAATCTGATCGGCCTGAAACTCTGCCAATGTACGTACCGCTATGTCAAGGTTACTATTTGCCAATGGCTGATCCTGCACGTTGGCTACAGATGTATCAATTGATGTCTGTTGCTCATTAGTATTATGCGCATCTGGGCGTGTTGCCTGATAAGTAAGCAACAATGCCAACACTACACCGATACTTAGCAACAATTTTATCTTACTACTGATTCGTACCATGATTCTGATTGCGGAAATAGATTTTAATATCCAACTGCACCGAAACACTATCGCTATTTGCCGGCGCAGCACGGTTTATCATTTGGGAACCACGTACATTCCCTTCTTGAGCCTGCGCAGTCTGAAAATCCAATCCTTGGATCACAATAAATAGGTCGTTGGTCTCTAGATCATGTAGAAACTGGCGGAAATTGTTGTAAGTGCCATTTACACCAAAGGAGGTACGTACACCAGGATAAACCTCTTCTTGTTGCCCTTCGGTACGGCGTCTGCGTCCCTTACCCTTCTCTGTATCTCCACTATAAAAGTAGTCAAAGGTGAGGCCACCCTGTAAAGCCAGATTATTTTTCTTAATGAGCTTATTGAGTTCATTAATCATAATCAGACGACCCTGCACAGCGTCCTTAAGAAAACGATTATTGAACTGCTCCAGATTAGATAAGGCAGTACGCGTGTTTAGACCTACCTTTACGACATTTTCGCGCTGGTTACGCAGTTGATCGAGCTCTGCACTTAGATCTTTACTCTCCTTAGAGAGCTGCTCACGATGGCTATTATGTTCTTGCAGCATATATAGAGAAAGATAACCAACGACAAAGATCGATAATAGTGCGATAGCGAGCGCCACCAATTCTACCATACGCAAAAAGTCGGCATAGCGTCGTAAGAAGGAGATAAACTCTTTCCATTTTAATTGCAAATTCATCGGTTAATCCTCCTCCTCCTCTGTTTTGGCAAACTCATCATTACGCTCAGTGCGATCCTTTTTGGCTGGTGGGCGCAGTCGTTGTGGTTGTGGTTTATAAATGACTTGTAGATCAAAACCGATATCCCCCTCTTGTAAACCGCTCTGACTCTTTAGCTGTACCTGGAAGACATTACGTTTATCCATCTCGGCGATCATCTTAGTAACCTCTTCCGAACTACCGGCAAAAATCTTAACACCCAACTCAATCCCTTCACGATTACTGGTCACTTTATCTTTTAAGGTGATTGAGGCAATACGAATCTTAGCTGGCAGCGCGCGTTCAAACTCTTCCAACATAGCGGTCCAAGAGAAACTACGTCTTTTTATTAAGGATGCTGCCGCCTGGAGCTGTTGGACTTGATCCTCAGAAAGCGATACTGCCCCTTGTCCCGTCTGATCCTCCAACCCTTTGAACTTCTGCTTCTGAGTAGCGATCTTGGTCTCCAAAAGACCTATCTCTTGCCTATTTTTGCTAAGTTCTTTAATCGTCAAGGTGGCCCAAAATCCGGCTATCGCAATCACAACCAGGAAACTGAACCAAAATAGCTTACGATTATGAAATGGTTTACTAGAAAGATTAATAGGATATCTCATTAAATACCTACTTCCTCAAAAAGTGCCTGATCAGCAAAAAGTGTCCACTTTGCTCGCGTCCGCTTTTATACATCACGCCCTAAGCATACCAGAGGCACTAGCGTAGAAGCCAGTGTCAGCCGTGATTAAATATTAGCAGCCCCCCTGCTGAGTTTTTGCTTTAGATACACACGCCAGTAATTCGCAGAGGTTCCCGTTTTGCCATAAGAGATACCAACAATACTATTATCTAAGTTAGCGACTGTGGCAAAATATCCTACCCAATTGCAACAATCACTCTATTACATTAGGAGACAGCTCAAAACAATGGAAAAAAGTAGATATTTACAAGGTAAGAAGATCGACCCCAAACCTATCTCGACCTCCACTACTCTGGTTGAACTGATTGAGAATAACTTTGTCTCCTATAACGCCGGCCGTCTACGCGAGGCTTGCCAGCTCTTTGTCGAGAAGATGTTGGCTGAAGATGTTACTGTAGGTCTGAGCATCACTGGCGCACTCACACCTGCTGGTCTTGGTATCTCTGCGCTTATTCCGCTTATTGAACATGGTTTTATTGACTGGATCATTAGTACAGGCGCCAACCTCTATCATGACACCCATTTTGGTATAGGCCTCAATCTACATCGTGGTACCCCTAATATTAGCGACGTCACATTACGCGAAGAGGGAGTGGTGCGTATCTATGACATCTTCTTTGACTATAATGTGCTACTTTCGACAGATGCTTTCTTCCGTGAGATTATCAGCGCGCCTGAATTTCAACATGAAATGGGTACTGCAGAATTCCATTACCTAGCAGGAAAATATGTCTACGAACGTGAAAAGATTCTTGATATTGGTCATAAATCGTTGCTTGCCGCAGCCTATCAATATAGTGTGCCAATCTACACTTCCTCGCCAGGCGACAGTTCCATTGGTATGAATGTGGCAGCAAAGCGGCTTGATGGCAATAAACTTAATTTTGATGTCTCTCTTGATGTCAATGAAACCGCCGCGATCGTGCTAGATGCCAAGCGCCGTGGTGGCAAGAGCGCAGTATTTATCCTGGGTGGCGGCAGTCCTAAGAACTTTCTCTTACAGACTGAACCGCAGATCCAAGAGGTGCTCGGGATCTCTGAAAAAGGGCATGACTATTTTTTACAGATCACAGATGCGCGCCCAGATACTGGCGGCCTCTCGGGTGCAACACCAGCCGAGGCAGTAAGCTGGGGCAAAGTCGATCCTGACCGTCTACCAGATGCAGTAGTATGTTACCTAGACTCGACCATTGCGCTACCTCTTATCACCGCCTATGCCCTCGCTCGTCATCCAACAAGACCATTACAGAGACTCTACGACCGTCGTACAGAATTGCTGGGCAAGCTGCAGGCTGAGTATCAGATAGCCAAAGGGAGCGAAAAATAGTTACTGCTTCCCCTCTATCGCCACCAAGATACGTGCACGCGCCTCCATTGCTGCTGTGCGTACATCCTTATCCTCATCTATCTTAGCGATCTTCTCAAGCGGTGTGAGGGCAAGACGATCTTCAAGCATACCTAACGACACGGCAGCACAATAACGTACATTAGGACTTTCATCTTCTAGCAGTACAATCAAAGGCTCGATGGCACGTTGATCAGCGAAAGTACCAAGCGCACGCGCAGCTTCACCACGTGTGTTTATATCATCATTCCGAAGTGCCTCGATAAGTGGTTCAATAGCAGCTTGGTCACCTAATGACATCAATGCCCGTGCAGCATGCCAGCGCACCGATCCCTTTACGTCATTGAGTGCTTCAATTATTGACGGCACCGCACAACGATCTCCCAGATTGCCAAGCACCGCCACAACAGCATCACGCACAAACCAGATCTCATCCTTGAGCAGTGGTATCAGATGATCGACAGAAGTAGGTTTGCGTAGATAGCCAAGCGACTTAACAGCAGTCTGTCGCACTCCCCATTCGGGATCTTTTAGCGCCTCGACAAGCGCAGGAAAAACACGTTCATCGTGTTTGTAAGCAATAGCCGCGGCGGCTGCTTGGCGGACATGTCTGTTTTCAGATTTTAGATCGTTAAGTAGTTTCTCTATATCATCACTGGAGCTTTTTATTATATTGTCAATAACTTCCATCTCTCCCCCTATAGCCAACCGGCAATCATATCACCTGATGTGGTCATGTCAACTAAGGCAAGGTGGTGTTAATCCAAATTTTTGAATCGTGTCATACCGCGCTTACGCATAATAGCACGCAGTAGTACTGACTTTAGTTTTACTTCATCCTCAAATTGGGCTTTAATCTCAATTACATAAACAGGCATTGCGCCAAATTGCAGCCCCGTTAGTTTAACAGCATCCTTCTCTGTTGTGACAAGATATTCTGCCTGTGCCTCTTGTGCCTGTGTAACTATATTGTCTATATCGGCTTGTCTATAGTGATAGTGATCCGTAAAAGTATGCTCAAATACGATCTGGGCCTGATAACCCTGTAGATCTTCAGTGAATATTTGGGGGTTGCCAATCGCACAGAGCATGCCTACACGCGCACCATTAAGCTTACGCAAAGGGGCCACGGCACCTGTTGTCAATTCACGTAAACCAACAAAATCATGATAAGCATAAATAATCGGTATATTTAATCCAAGCCCATCAATAACCCTGGAAAGTTCTTCCTGATCAAAGGGACGATCAGCACGTGTGATAATAATTGCCTGAGCACGCCGCATCGCATAGATAGGCTCACGCATACGGCCATAAGGCACCATTTCACCACCACCAAATGGATCAGTCGCATCTAGTACTAGAATGTTTAGATCTCGTTTCAGACTTAAGTGCTGATAACCATCATCAAGCAATAGCACATCACAACCTAACTTATCTTGTGCATAGCAGCCTGTCTCATAGCGATTTGCTCCCACTACTATACGCACTCCCTTAAGTTTCTGTGCCAGCATAAAAGGCTCGTCACCTGCCTCTTCTACAGTGGCCAATATGTTCTTGCCATCAGAGACTACCAGTTGAGCACGTGAACTGTCTTGACGGCGATAACCACGGGTAAGAATAGCCGTCTCAAGATTCTCTTCTACCAGGTAACGAGCAATATATTCAACCAATGGTGTCTTGCCTGTGCCGCCTAGGGTAAGATTTCCTATGCTGATAACCGCAGTCTTTTCTACTTCCTGTGGTTTGAGATATTCGTACTCGTAAAGCACCATACGCAGACGTATTGCTAGTTCATAGAGTTTGGCAGGAATATAGATAAGGGCACGTAGAATTTTTGAGCGCGGCAACATAATTCAACCAACCAGAACATTTTGATTAGACTTAACAAGCGCAACAATCTCTCTACAATGGCGTGCCACCGCACCACGATTAGCCTGTAAAACCTGTTGCGCATGCATTCCTAATTCAGTTCGCAATGTTTTGTCTTTCAATAAACGGATCAGTTCATTAGCCAATAATTCCGCCAGCTCACCATTGTGCACTCGTGGCAGTTGCACAGCAGCTTGTGCGGCAACAAAATCTTCCATGATTTTATGAAAATTATTCATGTAAGGACCAGTCACAATTGCACGTCCATATAACGCTGGCTCTAAAATATTGTGCCCCCCTAAAGGCACCAAACTACCTCCAACAAATACTAGATCAGCATATCGATAGACTGCTGCTAACTCCCCTATGCTATCTAGCAGTATCACCCCTGGCCCATTACCCAATAGATTCTTCTTGGCTTTATCAGACTCAATTTTAGAACGACGTAGAAAAGGTAAGTTAGTAGTAGCAAGGAGAGCAGCAACCTCTTCAAATCGTTCTGGGCGGCGTGGAGCAAGCAGTAGTCTAGTATTGGCAAGTTCCGGTTCAGCGAGCAGATGCTGGTAGGCAAGCAACAGTAAGTCTTCCTCACCAGCAGTAGTGCTACCTGCTACCAAAAGCGGACATGCGCCAGTAAGCTCAAGTCTCTCTTCCAACTCCTTAGCTACCAGATCAAAGCGTGCCAATTGAGCATCACTACCCAGATCATACTTTAGATTTCCTGCTACCAAGACATGTGCTTGAGGCGCGCCAAGCGCAACAATACGTTCAGCATCTCGAGCTGATTGCATTAAGAAAGCGCTTATTGAGGCAAGCACAGGCTTGAGCAAGAAACGAACATAAGCATAACGGCGAAAGGACCTATCAGAGATACGACCATTGGCAATGATGACAGGAATATTGCGTAGCGCCGCAGCATGTAGAAAGTTAGGCCAGAGCTCTGTTTCTAAAATAATAATTGCTGCAGGATTAATAGCAGCAAGAAAGCGTTGGGTAGAAAAAGCAAAGTCTATTGGGAAGTAACATATCTCAGCAAAAGCGGCAACACGCTGACAGGCAAGCGCCTGTCCCGTCGCTGTAGTAGTACTAATAACCAACCGGTATTGTGGCAAATCTATACGTAGACGCTCAATGAGTGGCTCAGCAGCAAGAAACTCTCCTACTGAGACACAATGTATCAGCAGACATGGGCCAGGTTGAGGTAGTTGTGCAAATCCTAGCCGCGCGCCTAAACTGCCCAGATATTTTCTATTTACCAGAATTTGGTAGAGAAAATAGGGGGCGGCAAGCAGAATGCCGAGAAGAAGCGCAGCGCTGTAGAGCAGATACATTTAGCACTAGTCCACTCTCAGCGCCCTAGTGGGCGCCTTGGGTAGCACAAATTGCAAGTTTATTTAACACGTTCCATATACTTGCCTTCGGAAGTATCAACACGTATTACATCCCCTTCACGTACGAAGGGTGGCACCTGAACTGTGATGCCGGTCTCCAATTTTGCTGGCTTGTTGGAGTTGCTAACTGTAGCACCCTTCATTTCCGGCTCTGTTTCAATAACTTTCAATTCTACTGAAGGAGGTAAGGCAACCGCGATCGGCTTGTTATCATAAAACTCGACCTGAATTGTCAGGTCAGGAATAAGGAAGTTTACTCCATCACCAAGGGCTTCATCATCAAGCTCTATCTGCTCAAAGGACTCCTCATTCATAAAGTGATGGGTACTGCCATCACTATATAGGTACTTAAAAGTATTCTGTTCAAGGGTGGCGCGCTCAACATCTTCAGTGGCGCTAAAGCGATATTCCAAAGAGGCCCCTGAAATAAGGTTTCGCAGTTTGGTCTGCATCATTGCGCGCAGGTTACCCGGCGTGTGGTGGCGCGCGTCCAATACCCGGTGCGGCTCGCCATTGTGCACGATAATCATCCCACGCCGAATCTGATTCGCTCTCATGCTCTTTCTCCTAAAAGTATACTTAAATACGGACTGGGTGGTCCGGATGGTAGCGTAGAAATTTTTGCTTCCTGCAAAACATTATAGAGTACTAAAAGAAAATGGATGTGGTCAAGTAAGCTCTGAGACAGGTCTGCCTAATTAGCAGTAATAAGCTTCACAAGTGGCTTGGCAGAATGGTGCAAGCAGTCAGATAAATGGAAGATAGTAGAAATTGACAAGCGATGAAGCCTTAGTATATCCTTCAAAAGATTGAGACGCCGGGAATATCTACTCACAAAAATCGTTTTACGGTTCGAGTTCAATAATCAGGTGAAGAGGCAGCGCAACATCTGTATTCTGGATCTCAAGAAGCTTTTGGCCGAGTATCTGTAGGCGAAACAGGAGCGTGCCTGCAGATTCGAGGGGGCCGATAATGAAGCAATGTGAAAAGTGCAGCCGTAAATTCCCTGACCACATGGTTTTTTGTCCTTTTGACGGGGATATCCTCGATAGTGAGGTAGAAGACCCGTTGCTCGGCCGTGTGTTGGATGGGAAGTACCGCTTAGATGAAAAACTAGGTGAAGGTGGCATGGGTACGGTCTACCGTGCCAAGCATGTACTTATTGATAATGACCTAGCTGTTAAAGTGCTGCATTCCAGTCTAGTTGCTGATCGTAACGCGGTTGCACGCTTTCAACGCGAAGCGATGGCGGCCGCTCGTATTAAGCATCCCAATGCTGTTGGTGTTACTGACTTTGGAATAACCGAAGATCAGGTTGTCTATATTGTCATGGAGCTGTTTGTCGGCCAGTCGTTGCGCGATATTATCGAGCAGCAAGGACCTATGCCGCTAGACCGCTCTCTGTTTATTATCCGCCAGGTCTGTTTGGCGCTTGATGCTGCACATCGTAGTGGCGTCATTCATCGTGATATCAAACCAGACAATATTGTTATTGAGAACAATGGCCAAGGTGAATTGGTCAAAGTACTTGATTTCGGCATTGCCAAACTGAAAGGCGGTCCTAGTTCTGGCCGTCTTACACGTCAAGGCGTAATCATCGGCTCGCCACACTACTTATCTCCAGAACAATGCCAGAATTCTGAATTAGACGCTCGTTCTGATATATACAGTCTCGGTATTGTACTTTATGAGATGTATACAGGGGATGTACCCTTCAAAGCCCCTACCCCGATCGCAGTGGCGATGATGCATACCACCGACCAGCCTGCTCCAGTACGAGAAAAGCGGCCTGACCTACCAGAACCTATCGAGCGTGTAGTAATGCGTGCGCTTGATAAGCTTCCTGCCAATCGCCAACAGTCAGCAATCGAGATGGCGCAAGAGCTTGAACGTGCTTATATAGAATCAGGTCTGTTAGGCTCGCTAATGGGTAACGCTACAATGCCGCCCCCAACGGGTGAACATGCCTTCGATTATCAAGCCCCATTGTCCACTGTAAGAGCAGCCAAGACCAGTAGTAACGCACCTCTGGAAATAGCCGCAGCAGCAACTAGCAGTGCTGCTAATAACGGTACTAGTAGTGCGATTGTTAGTGAACCATTAGAGGTTAAAACAGAAAAGAATGCTGGATCAGGTGGACAGCGTACCCCTGCTCTTATCCCAGATAGTGGTATTACATCTAGCACTGCGGTTGGACAGCAGAGTAAAGACATACCCAGTTTTATCTCCAATACGCCTTCAAATCTGTCGCCTAGCCCTTCAGCTACCCCGGTCTTGAGTAACAACTCTACTAATACTCTCTTCACACTTGGCCAGACCGATCCATCCACTGCCAGTAGTAAACGTCTTATTATCATAGGCGGAGTCATTGTATTAGTTATTGCGATATCGTCAGGAGTTTACTTTTCTTCCTCTACTACTCAATCGGTATCGCCGCCAGTCAATAGCAGCCCTTTGCCGACAGCTACAACGGTGGATGTGGATAAGATGATCTATATTCCAGGTGGTAGCTTTAAGATGGGTAACAATCAGCCTGGTGCTCATAGCCCTGAATATGAGACCAAGGTTAATTCTTTCTACATAGATGAGACTGAAGTTACTAATGAAGAGTACAAAAAATTCGTAGATGCTACCAAGCACACCCCACCGGAAAGTTGGAAGAATGGAGAGTTCCCTACAGGTGATAATTTGAAGCCAGTAACTATGGTAAATTGGGATGATGCCAATGCTTATGCTAAATGGGCAGGTAAGCGTCTACCTACTGAGGCTGAGTGGGAGTATGCGGCAAGGGGTACGGACAGGCGTAACTATCCTTGGGGCAACGACTATAATCCACAAAATTCCAATTCCATTGATGCCAAAAAGGAGAGCCCTGAGCCAGTAGGCAGCCGTACACAAGGTGCCAGCCCTTTTGGTGTGCTTGATATGGCGGGCAATGTTTGGGAATGGACAGCCGACACTTTTTCGCTTTATCCTGGCAACAAATTAGAGATTGAATCCGAATATATAAAGGCAAAAGTGATTCGTGGCGGCAGCTTCAAGTCTGAACAAGGAACACTTACAACTTATACAAGAAATCCGGTACCTGCTAGTTTAAAGAATGAGATTTTAGGCTTCCGTTGCGCAAAATCGGCTCAATAACTAATATTTAAGCTATGCCTGAGAGAATCTTAGCCTCACTTCTCCTGCTGTTAATCTATAGTAGCAATAGTCTCACATTGGGACAGGATATTGGTATTTTTAGTAAAGGTGCTCGCTCTCCAATCAAAGAGAAAAAACCGGAAGCGCGTAAACCTACTCCCAAACAACCTACTAAACCTATAGCTTCTGCCAAATTAAAAAAACGTGCCAATCTTACAATAATAACCAAGCCGGAAGAGTGTGAAGTTTATCTCAATGATACTTATCGTGGCACGACTACCACACGCAGTGGCAAATTGGTAATTCCAGATCTAGATACATCCCTTAAATATACCCTACGTATTTACAAACGAGGGGTTGGCGAAGAATTACAGACTATTGAACTCGACAGCGATAGAGAATTAACCATAGCACTAAATAACTCAAGCGAGAAAAGCTCGGAAGCAGCAAATAATCCTCCCCCTGATAAACAGACAGAAAAGGTAGTAGCAACAAAAATACCCGATAGTTCAGCCTCTGATAGCACAACTAATAATGATAGCAATAATGGTACATCTAAAGCTGCCATCAAGCCTCCCCAAAGCGATATGGTGCTCATTCCTGCTGGCGAATTTATTATGGGCCTGGATAAAGGGCCAACCGATAATGAGAAACCGATGCGTAAAGTCTACCTGGAAGCTTTCTATATAGATGTACATGAAGTAACCAATGGAGAATATAAGCTGTTCTGTGAAGCTACTGGGCGAAGCCATCCCAAGAATCCTGAAT
>JBFLVQ010000026.1:0-32807 GCA_040758525.1 Acidobacteriota bacterium | reverse complement strand
CCACAAAACCCTTTGCCGATGCTGCTACTTCTCTCAATTAGAACAGCTTATATTCACGATAAAATTCTCACCAGCAATGGCATTGCATTTGCTGACGTGTAACGGTTAATGACCTTTGAATGGGGGCCGTTATGCCACGCAAAAAACTTCTCTTGGTGGATGATTCCAACACAGTACTAATGACGGAGCGAATGATCTTAGGTAAAACCTATGATCTGGTCACAGCTAAAGATGGATATGAGGCAGTGGAAAAAGCCCTGCTAGAAAAGCCCGATCTTATTCTACTTGATCTCATTATGCCTAAGATGAATGGCTTTGAGACTTGTAAAAAATTACGTGAGCAAGCAGCAACCAACGCTATTCCAATCATTATGGTAACAACCCATTCAGAGCAGGAGAATATGCAGACAGGATTCCAGAATGGCTGTAATGATTATGTAACCAAACCTTTCAATGGACCGGAGTTGCTCACCAAGATCAGAAGCTTTATTGGGGAATGAATACTATGGGGGATTAAATGAGAAAAGATGGCAAAGGGCACGGTAGTTACGTGCGCAAAGTTCAACAAGACACACAACAATACTTACAGTGCTTGCTTGATGAGAATGAAAAGCTTCGTAAGTTAATGTCTCAGGCTGAAACCAATAATCGTCAATTGGATACAGAGTTGCTAAAGTTACGCCAGGATAATGAGCGACTGCAAAGAGAGACTTCTCATTGGGAAGAGGAAGCCCGACACCTGCAAAGACAACTAAAAGCCGCCCAGGAAGAGGTAGAGCGCTTACGACAAGAACAGGGGAATTGGCGACAAAAATTTGTCGAGATCGAGATGGAAAGTCGTCGGTATGCCTCTCAATACTTGGAAGTAGAGCAACACAACTCAAACCTAGCCAACCTATATGTAGCCAATTACAACCTGCATGGCACACTCAACCGTAATACGGTACTGGAAACTATCAAAGAGATTGTTATTAATTTGATTGGTTCAGAAGAGGTTGGTATCTACGAAGTAAATGAAACAAGATCAACTCTCAATCTGCTTGCCTCTTTCGGCCTTGATACCGCCTACTATCAGTCGATTCCATTCGCTGCCAGTCTTATTGGTCGTGCTATTTCAAATGGAGAGATATATTTGGCCAGCAATAACGGTGCAATTAGTGACATACTGCCAGAAGAGCTACATTTGAGTGCTTGTATTCCCCTCAAGCTAGAGCATGGAATTATTGGCGCGATTGCCATCTTTCGCTTGCTACCACAGAAGAATGGATTCGCTGAACTCGATCATGAACTCTTTGATATGTTAGCTACTCAAGCAGCAATGGCGCTCTACTGTACTAAACTGCACGCTGATATAACCAGTACTGTAACAGGATAATGCTAGAGGCAAGAAAAAATCTGCTGGGTGGTGATGTTTGGATAACTGCATTCTAGGAACAGCTAATGGAAATCGATCACGAAGTAATACTACAAACTTTTCTTACCGATGCCATGGAGAACCTCGCCAAAATGGAAGCGGCATTGGTATCACGGGAAACTCAACCTGATAATGATGAACTACTCAACACAATCTTTCGTGTTGCACATACACTCAAGGGTGATGCTGCTTTATTAGGATCTGATTCGCTGACAGGATTTGCCCATACACTAGAAGATCTCCTTAATAAGCTACAAAAGCGTACTCTTTCAGTATCTGCTGAACTATGATCAATCGCTTGTTGGATCGCTTGCCGCCAACTGGTTACTTATTTCTAGGCCATTCCGAGAGTCTCAATTGTCTTACCAATAGAACTCGTTGTGTTATTCCAACCATCTATTCATTAAATATCGAGAGTGAAAAAACCATTCCATTACCACTGACAAAGCCAGCCATTAAGATAGACCCTAGGAGATATTAGTGATGTTACTGCGACAAGAGAAAAATCGATTAAGGGTTATCATCGTTGATGATTCGGCAGTGGTACGCCAAGTGTTGACAGAGCTGCTTTCGCATACTGGTGAATTCACCGTGGAAGCGGCAGCCAACCCAATTATTGCTATCGATAAGATGAAAAAGGCTCGTCCAGATGTGATTGTGCTCGATCTGGAGATGCCGCAAATGGATGGCCTCACCTTCTTACGAAAAATTATGTCAGAAGATCCTATCCCTGTAGTGATCTGTTCAGGCTTAACTAGCAAGAACGCAGAAACTGCGCTACACGCACTTGAAGAAGGCGCCATTGAAGTAATTAATAAACCTCGCTTTGATGTAAAAGGATTCTTGCATGAATCGGTGCGTATATTTATCAATACCATAAGGGACGCAGCACAGATACATTTACCTCGCCGCACACTACCCACACAGTCACAACTCAGTGCTGATACAATAATACCTCTACAACCCAAACCGCTAAACAGAGCAACAACAGAAAAGGTTATTGCGATAGGGGCTTCCACAGGAGGCACAGAAGCGCTACGCCTTTTATTAGAAGCAATGCCACCGGATGCTCCTGGTATTGTTATTGTGCAACATATGCCGGCAGGCTTTACTGCCAATTTCGCACGACGACTAGATCAAATCTGCCGTATAGAAGTGAAAGAAGCTGCTAGTGGCGATCGTGTTAAGTCTGGACGTGCATTGATTGCACCAGGTGATCATCATACATTGTTAGTGCGCAATGGTGGCGTTTACGCGGTTGAGGTAGTTGATGGCCCCTTGATTTCGCACCATCGTCCCAGTGTTGACGCACTGTTTCGCTCTGTTGCACAAACTGCCGCAGCCAATGCCATAGGCGTGATTATGACCGGTATGGGCAATGATGGTGCAGCAGGTCTATTAGAAATGAAGAAAGCCGGCGCTACAACAATCGCACAGGACGAAGCCAGTTGTGTAGTCTACAGTATGCCTAAAGAGGCAATCGCGCGTGGCGGTGTAGACGAGGTGGTAGCACTACACCGCATTACCCCGACAATCTTGCAAAAGCTTCTTTAACCGGCTGTGAACTACAACCTCAGAGCAGACCCTTAACAAGTCCACCATCAACCGTTACGGTTGTGCCGTTGATATAGCTAGCCCGCTCGGAAGCAAGAAAGACAGCATAAGCAGCGACCTCTTCTGGTCGGCCTAATCGACCAACTGGCACATCCTGTTCCCAACGCTTGAAAACCTCTGCTTGTTGAATATTGGCAGCCTTGGCACGCACCTCGACCAGTTCTTGCAGACGATCTGTGAGCGTGTAGCCAGGACAGATATTATTGACTAGTATGTTGTATTTTCCCAGTTCGTTAGCAAGACTCTTGGCAAACCCTATCACGGCAGCACGCGCAGTATTGGAGAGAATAAGGTTTTCTACGGGCTGCTTCACAGAGATAGATGTAATATTGATAATACGCCCCCACTGTTGTGTACGCATATGTGGTACAACGGCTCGGCAACAGTTGATCGTTGTCATCAGATTAAGATCGATTGCCTGTTGCCAAGCTTCTTGTGGTGTGTTCTCAAAGTTGGTTGCGGGTGGTCCACCGGCATTATTGACAAGAATATCAATGCGGCCATAGCTATCAAGGGTCTGACTAACAAGCTGCTCGATATCTGCCACTTTAGTTACATCGGCAGCCACGGCAAGCACTTTCACACCAGTTTGAGCACGAATCTGTGCTGCTGTCTGCTCTAACTGTGCGGCATTACGCGCACACATTGCCAACATTGCGCCTTCAGCAGCCAATCCTTCAGCAATTGCTTTACCAATTCCTTGGCTTGATCCTGCTACCACCGCCACACGATCTTTAAGTCCTAGCTCCATAACTGCTCCTTCGCAAATGAGAATATCGGTGGCAGAGATTTTAGCCTGAAATTTGGGTTGTGCGAAAGCAACCTGGGCAGCGTACAGTCAGCAACTACTGTGAAGATGGCTCAGTAGTGCGTTGAAAGCGCACTGAGAGTTGTTCATCTTTCACTTCACGTACGCCTGTTATCTGTTGTGCTGTCGCAGTAGCAATATTTTTTTGTAATTCAGTCTCTACACTACCTGTAAGCATGACCACACGGTCCTTCACTTCAGCCCGAATATCCTGACCCTTCAATGCATCATTGGCGAGCAGTGCTGCCAGTACATTGGCTTTTAACTCCAGATCTTGAACTTGCTGTGCAGTGCGAGCGGCGGCGGCAATAGTAAGATTATTGACCACTCTCTGAACGCCACGTGTATTACGTGCTAAATCCTCAGCCAGTTGGCGATCCTGTGACGAATTTACTTCCCCATTGAGCGTGACAATACCGTTAGCGCTATCTACGTTGATTGAATCATCCTGTAGTTGTTTATTGAGTGAGAAGGTTGTCTTTACTGCTGCGGTAGTAGCAGTATCTTGCGAAGTACTACGCACAAGGTTTAGATCTGACCTTAGCGAGCGATTGCCATAATAGTAAAAATAGATAGCTCCAGCAATTATCCCAGCAATTAGAAGCCCCACCAAAACCGAGAAGAACGATGGTCGCCTCACACGACGCACCCAATAGCGGCCACGTCGTCGCCAGCCTTGGCGTGACCAGAGTGGCGCATCAGGTTCGTACTCCTCCCTCTCTTCAATAATTCTGTCCGACATAATCCCTCCTTCTTCTCGCAGTAAGCTCCAGTTTATCCAGCAAAAACTGTGCAGCAGCTGGGATACTTAGCTAGTAGCTGGCAGCCTGTACTATTGTGGCAATGTAAGCATGCCGTACAGGAAAAAGTGCATCAATTGCTTACAAACAAGTATGAATTTAATTATATAAGAACGGTTATTAATAGCGCGGCACAGGGCTTGCTCCTGTTAGCAAGGACAAATATCAGGTGTACTTGAGGACAAGTGTTATGCCTGATGTAGAAAAAAGGTTTGGGAGATCATTATGTTTGGGTTGAATCAGACAACAAGCAATAAAGAGGTCGCTTTCGATGTTTTGAAAGCCAACGATAAATTGATAATTCGCACGAAAAACAGTCAGTATCAATTTAGAGTAACCGATCCTGTTGATCGTCGTGGTATTCTCTCTGGCGGCCAACTTGGTAATGAAGCGCATGAGGCTGTACTACTGTGTGTAGCACCGGATAACTCCGAGCAACTACACAATAAGAGCATTAAAATTAACTCCAAAGCGATCTTCTTCTTACTGCAGACTTCGCTAGGAGTACAGCGTTTGCACACCTCGTCAATTACCGATGTAAAGTTGGTCTCCAGCCACTAACAATGCTGAAAGGTTGCTTGTGTATTGAAGATCTATGGTCTGAAGCTTTCTAGCCGCTCTATATACCAACTAGGAAAATTGTATTGCTTTGCTGGTATTACAATACGGTCAATATAATCATTAGTAGCCGGTCTGGCCTGCATTGATGGGGCAATATAACATAATGCTGGTTTCCATCTACTATCCAACATCTCAACTAAGACAGCTTCGGGTAAATAGACTTCTCCTAAAACATCTTTTGCATGCGCATAGAGACGAGTAAGTTCTTGATGTGTAGCGGTGGCAACTATTCCATAAACAGAATGCTGATCAGATCTAATAAGATTAGCGCGGGGTTGGATTCTGATATCATAACCACTTAACTTTGCTACTTGCCATTGTTCAGGAACAAGATCTACTTCTTTAAGAACATTAAAATTGATATAAGAGCCATAAAAAAATGTTGCTACTTTTACTTCTGTCATCCGATTTAATCTCCATTAAGCCAATATCGCAACATTATCCCATAAAAGCAGTAGTTTGTCTAAACCAGGTCATCCTAGTAACTCTTCTGGATAAACTTCTCCAAATTATCATTAGCCTCTCTTCGGATCGTCTTTTGTATGGCTGGCAGCCAGCCAAAAAGTTGCCCGGTTATTCCTAAGGCCATACTTGCCCATCTCCATATATTGAATGAGTCTATATGCTTTACTATTTTTCCCTCTTTGAACTGAAAGCTGGCATCAATTTTGTTATGCACTTTTCTACCCGTCTTGGAGAAGGTATATATCGCTTCCCAGTGTGCCTTTCCTTGTTTATCATCCGCTTCTATATTGCTTACGGTTATGTCTAGATCGGTTGCTCTTTCACATAACATTCGCCACATTGCCTTAGCTTTAAATCCCTTTAGGTTAGTAAAGACACTATCAGAAAATTCTATCTCTTGATGATAGCATTCAGCCATTCCATTATGATCGCGATTCTGAAAACAATTATAAAACCGTTGGATCAACTTCTCATTTGGATGCATATCTGGTTTGCCTCTAAGTTAGGGTAAAAATTGCTCAAGATTGTTTAGACTCAAAACTGCTAACAAGTGTGACCATTAATTACCGAGATCAATAATCGTTTCTCTTGGGTAACAAGTGCGAAATAATCCACAATGTGACTATTTTTTGGGGAATATTACGAGAATCTGGCTAGGAAAAGCATCATTTTCTTATTTTTACCCTTGGTACAAGTGTTGCTTATAGCCTAGCCATATGGTTAATACTGCCGAATAAGAAGATAGGACTAGTAGGATTATGCATCTATTAAAAAAGCTCCACGACCCCAAAGAGCAGCTTGAGGATCCTAGCAATAGACTGACCAAACGGGAATGTGAAGTGTTGCGATTAATAGCAGAAGGATACACAAGTAAAAAGATTGGAGAATACCTAGGCATCAGTATTAAGACAGTAGAAGCACATAGTGCCAAGATAAAAAAGAAACTCTCGGCCAACTCAATTGCTCAAATGGTTCAATGTGCTATTGTGCTTAAACTAATAGTGCCCCATTACCCTAATAAGAATCAGCCACGTTAAACCATTAAGCTCTTTCCAGGATAACTATTATGGCCGCGACCTAGGCGGTTAGAGGAGAGCACTATGCAAAAATTGAAAGCTATTAAAACGGTATATGCTGGCACGACTATTGCTCTGATAAAGATATGTCGTATTGAATGCTTACTAAGCAGCAATTTTACTCACCAGGAGGCGTCATCATGGTTACTCATATTAATATGACACCAACACTGGATCTAGATATGCGCAAATCCTCTCGTACTCCTGCAAATATATTCGTTAAAGTCAAAGTCTTAGATAGCGAGAGTGGTTACGATTTTCATGCCATAGCAGCAGATACTAGCAGTGCCGGATTGGGACTACATACCTATCTACCATTACCAGTTGGAACACAGATCGCTATTGACTTGGGTGGCGATTTTGCCGCCTTGGGAGAGGTTGTCAGCGTATCCTATGATTCTCGCCAAGAACGCAATAAAGTGCGCCTAGGTGTGCATTTTATCGAGAAGACGGAAAACTGGCCATTTAACTAAGGGCGCCATAGCGCCCTCACTTTCACACACACTAACCACTATCCAGACAATTTATTCATCGACAAACTGTAATTGGATCTGTACTACTTTTTCTGGATTATCGATAAGCACGGCAACGCAATCACTATCAAGCTTGTTAGGAGTTAACTGTCGTAGCGCTGCAAAGGCTTCTCTATTACTCCAAGCCGACTTATAACAACGTCTACTAGTCAAAGCATCAAAGATATCTGCGACCGCAACAATACGTGCCTCGATCGGTATCTCATTCTCTTTCAACCCATAGGGGTAACCTTTACCATCAAGTGTTTCGTGATGATACACAGCAATGTTACGCAACATATCTATCCCACTGATAGCTTGTAGACCAAAATTGATTAGCATTGCATCGATCATATCGCGACCCTTTACCGTATGGGTCTTCATTATCTCGAACTCTTGCGGATTAAGTTTATCTGGCTTCATCAGTATATAATCTGGTATGCCAATCTTGCCTATGTCATGCATAGGGGCAAAAAAGAAGATCCGCTCAATAAACTCATCGTTAAATTTGTATCTCCCCTGTAGTGCCAATTCTTGTGCAATCAGACGGGAAAAGCGTGTCATTCTATCAAGGTGTCTACCGGTCTCTGGATCGCGTAGATGAACCATCTGATTAGCAGTTTGTAATGCTGCCTGCAGTGTTTTTATTGCTGCGATCTCATTACCAACAATGCTTGAGATTAGATGGCCATAGACATCCAACTCTGGCAATACGGCTTCGCTAAAGCAGTCTTGTTGGTAAGAGTTGAAGAAGATAAAACCACCTAGAGTAGCGTTGACGCACAATGGCAGTGTATAACTGGAGAGATAACCCTGTGCTCTGATCCTATGTGTATGCTCTTGTGTGCCTTTATCAAGTAGAGAAAGATTATTGATCACACGTGGCTTTCCGATCTTGATAATTTCGCGTAACGAAGATGTCGAGCTAAGTGGAGCGCTATAATGAACGAGTGGTTGAGTATCACCACTGGCAACAAAGGTCTTTACCAACATAGCACGCTCATCATAAGAAGCCACAGAGATACGATCAACAAAATTACATCTGCTCTGAAGCGCTTGATGAATGATCTTGAGCTTCTCGTTAAGAGATAGGCAATCATTCAATGACCTAAGTAGATCTTGATGATCGAACTTGACTGGGCACGAGGTCTGATAGTCGATTTCTTGGTTTAGTAATTGTGTCAAATGCGCCTTCCTACAATTAAGCTAAGCGTATTAGAGCAACTAGTATGCCGCGCAATAACACTATTAAAATGGCGCACTTGTCTACTAATTTATGCTAGCTAGTAATTAGTGTCGGGGATTTTTCCTCAACGGTAGCAAGAAATATTACCCAATAACCATTGTGCTATAAGGGGTAGAGAAATGGACGACGATGCTCGTCTACAATCGTGACCCAGAATAGCCACTGCTGTTGCCCGCATAGTAAAGCCTGCTAATTTGGTCTAATGGCAGGCAGCGGAAAAAACGTGGTATTTTTACAAAAATCTTCTAATCAGGTAAATTCAGCGAAGACAGTAATTGACATTGATGCGACAATAGTGTGAAGAGGGTTTGCCAAACCTGGTAAAGTAGCTCTTGTCAAAGCGATCCTCAGCTTGAGGGAGATTATGAAACAGATACCAGCCACTATTCTTGTAGTCGATGACGATCAAGATACCAGAGAATATTTAGCTATGTTCTTTGAGAGATTCAAATATGAAGTACTATTAGCTAGTAATGGCGCAGAAGCCTTGGCACTAGCCAATTCAGCTCATCCTGATGTGATATTACTGGATGTGATCATGCCCGATATTGATGGCTATCAGGTCTGCCGACGTCTTAAGGACGATCCTACTACTAGCCATATTCCTGTGATTCTTATTACTGTGCTACGTAAACTAGAGGATGAGGTACGGGGCTTCGAGGCAGGTGCCCACGATTATATAAGCAAGCCCTACAATCAGGCAGAGTTGAGTGCGCGTATTAATGCTGCACTACGTGTCAAGCGGCTACAAGACGAGTTACAACGACGCAATCTTGCCCTCAAGGAGCTGATACGTATTTTGCAGCGTGATATTACCGATCCTCTTACGGGAGTACTAGGCCGCGCTACCCTACTGCTACGCCGACCTCTGCCGGAAGAGCTAAAGGATGGCCTACAAGTAATCGAGACCATGGCGAAAAGAATTGCTGAGTTACTAGCCCGTTTGGATCAGGATTTGAAAGACATTCAATCACCCGCAGGATTGAAGGACAATTCAAGTTTGTAACTGAGCCTGGATAAGTGTGCACGCACAAATGGCCAGGCTGCCTTCTCTACAAACCAGAGCCTCTCCACAGGCAACCAGCCTCCTGGCGTGAAACCTCGCCGTGGGCATTGTTGCAGTGCTTCACATAGGGCGGTGACCACACCTGGGTTTTGATCGAATTTTAATCCCACCACCGTATCGATCCCAACCCGACTTTCAAATGGCTGAAAATACTTTACTACAATTATTGTATCGTTCTTTTTATCTGAATTATCATTGCGATACATATACTTCTCCCAACGCAGCGCATAGGCGTTGTTCTGCGAGAAAGAGTAGCAAGCAAACTATTCTACGGCCGGGGCAGGCAATGAAACGGCTTCCCCCACCTCGGAAAGATTGCTCAGTTTACCGTTTCTCGCACTTTTAACTAGACTCTCGATCAACCCGATCAGTGTCTTAGTGTCACAAGGCTTGGAAAGTATATGATCGACGTCTCTACGTCTTGAATCGTCTTCGGATAAGAAAGTCTCCCAGCCGGTCAACATAATGATTGAGATTGAAGGGGCAGTGTTTTTGAGTTGGCGAGCTAGATCAAATCCAGTCATAGCGGGCATCATATAATCTGTAATTACCAACTCAAACGGCTGTTGAGCAAATAGCGTTATCGCTTCTGCTCCACTGTAGGCCGTTTCAACTTCATACCCATGTGCCCTTAAGATCGTCGCTCGCAACATCAGTTGGGTCTTTTCATCATCTATCATTAAGATTCGCGCCATTACTCTGCCCCTCAATTGTTGCTACTGTTTTTCTCTCAGATACATTTAGCCGAAACACTGAGCAAATTATATTCCAGAAATCTGATATCATCGTCTATATAACTGAGATCCACCGATTTAGAGTTATTATCAAAGAATTTTAGTAATTATTTGAAGAGTTCGGTTTCCAAACAAACTGTCCCATTTGATTACATAATGAGAAGGGATTTTCATTATCAGCTAATAGAGGTTAAACCTACCCACCAGCAAGGGGAAAAATGTCGCTTGATTAGCCAGCCTAAACTCATATAATACCGGTATGGAAAATCTCATGCGCAAAAAAAGCATCGAAGAATTACAAGCAGAACTGGCCCTTGAGTCTGAGGCGTTGGCAACTCTACAGGTAATCTATGCAGAAAAAGTGAAACAGGTGCGTACTAATACTGCGCTACCACCTGATATTCAGGCACGTTTCCTAGCTGAATGGGAGACCTTTTATCAACAGCGGGTGACAGCAATCTTTCGTAGAGACTACAAACTGTCCCCAACAGTGTCTCCAGTAGCGGCAACACCTGCTCCTACTACCAGTACAGCAGCACCAAAACCAATACCGGCGCCACCGCCACCACCACCATTGCCACCTTCTCTACAGGCTAATAAGGTGCCACCTACGCCACCTGGCAAGCCACCAGCAAAAGCTCAGCCGTTATCACAACCGGCTGCCCAGGCTGCGGCGGCTCCCCAACCTACACCGCCACCAAGCATCGCAGCGCCCTCTCCAGCAATGGAGTCAAACAGTAATGATGATATTCTGGGAGTCAATACTGATAGCTGGATGAATGCAGCAGAATCGCTTACCTATGAGCAATACAACAATAATAGCGAGCCGATGGCCAGCAGCTTGATGGATAGTGATAAGGCACAGGCTGATAGTCTCTCTTCTTACCCCGAAGAACAGGATTCGATTGATGGCTACGCCGCTACCTCAGGTCTTAAGGGGCTTACCGAATTTATGGATTTCGACCTCAAGAAGAAAAAGAACTGATATATTAGCAGAAATAGTAGCCGCGACACAGGCTCTGCTAGAGCGTCGCGGCTGACGTATTTTAGTAGGTAGATCAAAGGGGAAAATAGTTTGCCTTCCCAGAAACATATATGGGAAAGTAGACCTTGATATATTTAATTAATACTCTAACCAGGTCGGTAGCAATCTATGCGAAAACGCATTCTTTCCGGTATACAACCCTCTGGCAAACTGCATCTAGGAAATTATTTTGGTGCTATCAAGCAGCATATTGCGCTTCAAGAAGAGGGTGAGGCATTCTATTTCATTGCCAACTATCATGCTCTTACCACTGTCCAGGACGCCGCAGAGTTACGTAGATTGACGCTTGATGTAGCGATCGATTACCTAGCGCTTGGCTTAGATCCTGTCAAGGCAACACTCTTCAGACAATCTGATATACCAGAAGTGACGGAGTTAACTTGGCTGCTTGCTACTGTCACAGGAATGGGACTACTTGAGCGTGCTCACTCCTACAAGGATAAGATTGCTAAAGGCATTGCCGCTAAAGTTGGCCTCTTTACCTATCCGGTTCTGATGGCTGCCGATATTCTTATCTACCAGTCGGATATTGTCCCTGTAGGCGCCGATCAATTACAACATATAGAAATGACCCAGGACATGGCAGGTTACTTTAATGCTACCTATGGTGAAGTCTTCAAGCGTCCTGAGGCTCAATTGAATGAGACTTCCAAAGTACCTGGTGTAGATGGTCAGAAGATGAGTAAGTCTTATGACAATACGATCGAGATCTTTGCAGAAGGAAATCCACTTAAAAAGGCTGTGATGGCTATTGTAACAGACTCTACTCCAGTCGAAGCGCCGAAAGATCCTGACACTAATACCGTCTTTCAACTCTATCTACTCTTTGCTAGCGAAGCCGAGAAGGCAGAGATGCGCGAGCGGTTTCTGGCTGGCGGTTATGGCTATGGTGATGCCAAGAAGGCACTACTACATAAGATTGATGAGTATTTTGCCCCAGCGCGCGCACGACGCAAGGAGCTGGTTAAGAATCGAGATTATATTGAGGAAGTATTACGTAAAGGGGCCGAGCATGCCCGTAACGAGGCAAGCAAAACCCTTAAACGCGCTCGTCAAGCCTGTGGTATCGATTGAATGATCTGTTAGGCGGCTTGAATAGGTCATACAAAATGATGATTACACTTTGTGATTTGCTTCAGGTGCTTTCGACGGGAGCCATTGGATTGCTTGTAGGAGCATTACTAGCAGAAGGTGCCCTTTTGGTACCGTACTGGCGCTCTTTGCCACATGATACCTTCTATACATTACATAAGGAGTATGGACCTCGCCTCTACCGCTTCTTCGCACCACTCACCATTGCACCAACGTTCCTAATTGTGGTTGCAACTGGAGTCAGCATTTGGACATCGGATTCTGGACAATGGCCAACGCTGGCAGCGAGTATCTTCTTTTTGTCTGTTATTGCCACTTATATTGGGTATTTTCGGCAGGCAAATGCGCGCTTGGCTACTGCTTCGCTGAACGCAGAAGAACTCTCATTAGAACTGGCTCGATGGGCGACTTGGCATTGGGTGCGTGTGGTACTTGGGGTTTGCGCGTTCGGCACGGCACTTTTCGGAGTCACGATACATGCCTAGCTTTGCTCGATGAATCTAGCGTAGTTCCCAAGGGGTTTGATGCGGTAGGTAAATTCACAACTGCAACAGCAGCGCTATTTTCCTTTGGGTCTTTGTTACTATGCACTACTATTTATTTGAGAAAATGAGAAAGCGCCGCTTAACAATGTGCTGCCCCTGACTCGGCTGTCATAGCGCTTCCGAATGATTTTCCCTACTACAATATTGAGCACGCCGCGCAGGTGAGCTTGGTCCGTTAGCAGAGATTAGATTCTGCCAGCAACTATGGCTGCCTATTAGGAGGCAAAATAGTTTGTGGATAAGTCTCATGTAACAGATCTACAATTGGCTGTGGCGGCCAATCTAGACGCAGTACCTGTCCATATTCAAGATTGATACCACGCTCTTCTAGATGTCTAGAGAAGATCTCATAGTGTTCTAGATCAATTGGCACATCAATATGCTTAATTAGAGTAGGATCATCCTGATCTCTTAATATATCGTAGTGCAACCCTGGTAACTTACGTCTTCTATGGTAAATAACATTCTGCCAAGAGATCTCAGTAGAGATAAATCCCCATAACCAATCCTGTACCAGACCATGCTCGGTAAGTTTAAGTTTTGAACTGTAATAAAGAATCGTTGCCAAACCACAGTAAATGCCCCATAGCACTACCATCGTCTGCAAAAATCTGATTATCCCCAATTCGCCCTGACCGCTCAGTGAGAAGAGACCAAGATAAATAAGAAATAGCGATATCTCGACAAACCAGATGTAGAGCGAGATAGTGAAGATATAACGCTTAGGATACCGAATCTCAAAAAATGGTCTGTGCTGGTTCATAATTCCCCTATATTGCCGCTTTCTAATAGAGATTACTGCCAACCATCACCCGTTGCTTTTCATGTTAGGGGAATATTTAAGATCTTATTTATCGCTCCTTGCTGGTCCTACTACCACCAATGTCATATCATCAAGGCGTATGAATTTGTGTGCCGCAGTTTCTACATCAGCCTTAGAAATAGCGCGAATATGTGCTGAATAGTTCTCAATAAAATCACGCTCGAATCCGTAGAATCGATAATGCGCAAGTGTACCTACTTGTCCTGTGCAGGTCGATTGTGCAAGATAAAACCGTTGTATTAAGGTCGCTTGTGCACGCGCAAACTCCTCTGATGGGATAGGCTCACTAAGAAATCGCGCTACCTCTTGAGAGATCACCTCGCGCGCACGGGTAAAATTCTCTGGCGCCACTCCCATCTGAAAGTAACAGGGAGCGATCTCACGCCGCATAGGTAGCAGCGTCCACATACGATAAGCAAGACCCTCTTGGTAAACTTGACGGTAGAAGAGCCGGTAACTAAGTACGGTGATAGCAAGTCGTAATGCTAAAGAGTCAGGTGTGCTAGTGGGAATCGTAAGTCTACCCCAATTGAATGTTACTTGCTGAGACTCTTTCTCGATCCAATGTATACCACTAGAGGACCTCATAGGCGGATCAACAGTTAACAATAATGACGAGGGTTTGCTCGGCCAGGCTACTGTCAACTTATCCAGTTCATCTACTACTTCTTCAAACTCAACTTCACCAGCAATTGCTAATAAAATATTCTTACCCTGGAACAACTGTGTGTAATAATCGCGCAATCGTAGGGAAGAGAAATGCTCTACTGTGTCAATTTCGCCCCCTATGTAATTACCATAAGGATGTTGATTATAGAGGGCTCGATTGAATTGATAATCGGTACAAGCAAAGCTGTCATCAGCAAGCGCACCAATATCCGTGATAACCTCTCTACGTAGTTTCTCTATCTCATCTAGCGAGAAGGCTGGCTGGTATAAAACTTCACAAAAGAGTCTCAGCGCATCACGCCACACCATTGCTGCGCTAGAGAGTAAGAGTTGTAAGTAATCAGAGGCAACGCTGACACTGATATCTAGACCTAAGTCAGCGATTTTGCGGGCTAATTCCTCCCGTGTTGCTGCTCTTGTACCACGTAACAACATCTGCCCAACAAAATTGGTGATACCCGCTTCACCATATGGTTCACTTAACTGTCCACCACCAATCACTACCAACGCAGCAAAGCGTCCCGAAGCAGGTGCTGGATGTAAGAGCAGACGTATCCCACAAGGTAGTTCACAATCCTTGTAACTGACAGATGCTATCTGTGCACTGGTGTGTTCTCTTTTGTGTGTAAGTTTTTCCGTAAATAGCTGAGCAAATTTTTCGACTTTGTTACCAATGGGAGCAACGGTTGAAAGTGTTGCCCGTTGCGAAGAGAGATAAGTGGCAGCAACACGTTGAATATCTTCACTACTAACAGCACGTATGGCTGGCAACCAGTTTGCCATCTGGTAGACATCACTCATCAAGGTGTACCAACAGAGACCCTGCGCGCGATTTTGGAAAGATTCATAATGTGCATTATGGCTATTCTCTACCAGGCGTTTTGCCCGCTCTACTTCACCTTCAGGAACAGGCTCGTTGATCAGTCTGACCAGTTCTTTAGTAATAACTTCAAGAGTACGCCGCTGGTTTTCTGATTTAAGATCTGCGGCAATGGTGAACATAGAATAATCACGACGCATCTCCAGAAAAGCAGCGACATCTTGGACCAGCAGTTCTTGTTGCTTAAGCGCTTGCTCTAATCGCGCGCTACGCGCACTGCCAAGTATACGTGTAAGCACGGAGAGAGCGGCCATATCACCACTACGTGCAGCAGGCAAATGGAAGCCTAGATAAAAATAGCTCAGTTCTGTCTTGATATGTTCACTGATCTCACGTATACCATGTTCTACATCCTCTTTCAGGTTCAATTCGAAAGAGTCCCTACCACGTTGATAAGTGCCAAAGGCACTCTCAAGCATCAAGAGCATCTCATCACTATCGAAATCACCTACTACTGCAAGCGAGATCTGGTTTGGCACATAGCGTTCCTGATAAAATGTCCTAAAGGTCTCTAGTTGTGCATGACAAATCACCTCTTCAAGACCGATAGGATCAACTTTGTAAGGATGTTGGTGATAAGCAGTGTGGCGCAGGTTATGGTAAGCAAGCCCCCAAGGTTTATCAGACACACTCATATGATATTCTTGAATGATACTTTGGCGGTCCTTCTCAACCTTCTCTGCTGTTACTTGTAGATTCATCAATGCATCGCAATAACGCCAGAGCGCCTCAGAGAAATTCTCTTTTGGCACAGTGAAGTAGTAACAAGTTGCATCATCAGAAGTATAGCCGCCATATTCACCTAATGCCTGAAAAGCCTGGCGTGTCTCTAATTCAGCCTGCCGTGCGGTGCCACCACGAAAGATAATATGTTCATAATAATGTGAAAGTCCTTTTATAGTGTTGTCTTCTGTACGACTGCCTCCATTAACATAACCACAGAGGGCGATCAGATTTTTACTATGATCCTCTTTGAGCGCCAATCTTAAGCCATTCGCTAGTATCTCTACTCTCATCTACTAACCTCCTAGATCTATTCTCTGGCACCAGCATTAATAAGCAGATTGGCGATCTCATTCTGTTGATAAATCTGCGCTGCTTTTAAGGCAGTCCAGCCCGGTTTTGATTGTGCATTTACCTGGGCGCCCGCTGCTAGCAGTAGTCGCACAAGCTCAATATTGCCCTGTCTAGCTGCTTCCATTAATGCCGTCCAACCTGTGTGATTTTCTGTATTAACATCAGCGCCATAGACAAGTAGTTGGCGCGCCGTAGCTACCTGGCCATTGCCAGCTACATACATTAGGGCAGTGGCACCAAACCTATTTTTTGTATTTACATCAGCGCCTTGTATAAGCAGGATTGTGACAATCTCGGTGTGCCCTTTGATGGTTGCCTTCATCAGTGCGGTCGAGCCATATTCACCGCGTGCGTTTACATCTACGCCGCGTTCTGCAAGCATTTTGACAGTTTCTAGATCACCTCGTTCTGCTGCTTGTATAAGCGTCAATTCTAGATCTCGGCCACAAGCAGCAAATACACAGAGGCTCAGAAAGAGAAAAAGCCTGGCACGCGGCATATTTAGTTTAAGAGGGAGCAGTAAGACGTATTTTATCCCATCAGTAAAGAGAATTTATGATGCCGCGAGCATATACATCAACGTCCCCCTCGACGCTGCTCGCTACGACGTACCTCTTCAATATCATAATCACGTAATCTGCCACGATCGCCTCGCTGTTCTTCAAGCTCACTCTTACCAGTAGCACGGCGTAAAAGTCGCATCGCGCGATCACGTGTCTTTTTTACCTCTTTGCGACCATCTTCAAATTGTACTTCAACAGCAGGCGCAGAAGGATCATTGATCACTTTGACAATTGTGCCGTAATCCATTCCGTGTGCGGTAGCATAAGAGATCTCATCACCAACATTATAATCAGTGCCAGCAGGCTTACTAGCAGGCGATTTAGTGACCGGCTTACCGGCCGATGGTTTATTACCAGATTTGTTGCTCATTAATATAAAGCGCGCTCCTTCCTAGGCTCGCGAGGCTGTCCCTACAGTGGCAGGAACATTCACGAAACCTTAAACATCAAACTAGTCATATTGACCGCCATTAGCAATAATTGTACACAGTTCCCGCTCACACGCAACGGTAGACCGGGTCGGCGTTGACGTAAGTCGTACTTAGACATTAAGATTATTTGATACTGCTAAATATTGCCCGCATCATTTTATTGGAGAAGTTCCTATGAAGCGAAATATCTATGCCCTTACGATTCTTGTAACTATCGCTTTAACTATTGCTGGGGCTGTAGGCGCAAGTGGACCAGAAGCCGCGCTTGCTAGTATTAATGCTAGTGACATTCTTACATATATAAGACGCCTTGCCTCAGATGAGTTCGAAGGCCGTGCACCAGCCAGTAAAGGTGAAGAGATGACGCTCAACTATTTGGTTGAGAACTTCAAAAAACTGGGCCTAAAACCAGGCAATCCCGATGGCACTTACCTACAGAAAGTGCCTCTGATCGGCTATACACCTGAACCACAATTGAGTTTTATTGCTGGTGATAAGACCGTCAAGCTACAATATCGTGATGATTTTGTTGCTTCAACCCGACGACTTGTTGAGCAGGTTAGTATTGATGGTGATCTGGTCTTTGTTGGTTACGGCGCCGCCGCGCCTGAATTCAATTGGAATGACTACAAGAATGAAGATCTGCGCGGCAAAGTGCTAGTGATGCTTATTAACGATCCACCACTACCAGATGAGAAGATGTTTGGTGGCCGCGCAATGACCTATTATGGTCGTTGGACTTACAAATATGAGATCGCTGCCGAGAAAGGTGCTGCAGGCTGTCTTATTGTGCATGAGACTGAACCAGCCAGCTATCCTTGGGAGGTAGTACGCAATAGTTGGGGTGTTAAGGGTTTTACTATTGGCGGGCCTGACAACAATATGTCGTTAGCGCCTTTCGAAGGGTGGATTACGGTAGAGAAAGCTAAAGAACTCTTTGCTTTAGCTGGTAAAGATTTTGCTGCCGCTAAACAGGCCGCGCTTAACCGCGATTTTCGCCCCCTCCCGCTGGGTGTAAAAGCTTCTATGCGGCTTAAAAATGATTTTAGCCGTGTAGACTCTCATAATGTAATTGCTAAGCTAGAAGGTAGCGATCCAAAACTTAAAGATGAGTATGTAGTCTATATGGCTCACTGGGATCATTTTGGTGTTGGCGTGCCGGTCAATAATGATGCTATCTACAATGGTGCAGTTGATAATGCTACCGGCACAGCAGGATTGCTAGAATTGGCTAAGGCTTTTACTAAATTACCCAAGCCACCTAGACGCTCGATCCTCTTTCTTGCTGTCACAGGCGAAGAGCGTGGCCTGCTTGGTTCTGCTTATTATGGTGAGAATCCACTCTATCCGCTTACCAAGACAGTGGCAGCTATCAATATGGATGCACTCAATGTTTATGGACGTACTAAGGATGTAATGGTGATAGGACTAGGCAACTCTACCTTAGATGATTATGTAAAGGCGGCGGCGTCTAAACAAGGACGTGTTGCTAAGCCAGATCCCACACCCGAGAAAGGCTCCTTCTATCGTTCTGATCATTTTAGTTTTGCCAAGCAGGGCGTGCCTGCGCTCTATGCTAAATCTGGTGTAGAGTTCGTTGACAAGCCTGCTGATTACGGCGCCAAAATAAATGCTCGTTATACCGCAGAAGATTATCATAAGCCTTCTGATGAAGTGAGATCCGATTGGGATTTGAGTGGAATGGTGGAGGATCTGCAGATGCTGCTACGTGTTGGTTACGAAGTGGCAGAGGCGGACGGTATTCCTAGCTGGCGAGAAGGAACGGAATTCAAGGCCAAACGGGAACAGATGCTTAAAGCGGCTGGCAACAAGTGACCTGGCGACCTCTTGAGGCAGCCTGGGAAAGGGTTTATGACAAGAAATATAGGCAACCTGGCAGACGTGATACATGCTGCACGTGGCGATTGCGAGGTCGATCTGGTACTACGCAATACGCAATTAGTCAATGTGCTCTCGGCTGAGATCTATCAGACCGATATTGCTATCAATGATGGTCTGGTAGTTGGTATAGGGACAGAATATCGTGGCCGCCATGAAGAGGATCTTAAGGGACTCTATGTCTGTCCAGGATTTATCGACTCACATGTACACATAGAAAGCGCAATGGTGACCGTGCCACAATTTGCCCATGCAGTAGTGGCACGTGGTACTACTTCAGTTATCTGCGATCCACATGAGATTACTAATGTGTTGGGACTGCCAGGACTGCGTTTTATGATTGAATCGAGTCAGGGTGTGCCGCTTAATGTCTTTTTTATGCTTCCCTCATGTGTACCAGCAACCGATCTAGAGACATCTGGGGCAACGATCTATGCTGAGGATCTGGCGCCTTTCATTGATCATCCACAAGTCCTAGGACTTGCCGAGATGATGAACTATCCTGGTGTTCTTAATGCCGATCCACAAGTGATGGCAAAGCTACAATTGGGCGCACATAAACGCCTAGATGGACATGCGCCAGGTCTCTCTGGAGTGGCATTATGTGCTTATGCAGCAAGTGGAATCGCTTCTGATCATGAATGCACTACAATCATAGAAGCGCGTGAGAAGATGCGTGTAGGACTCTACATAATGTTGCGTGAAGGTACTGCAGCAAAGAACCTCACGGATCTGTTACCACTTGTCAATCCTGTAAATGAGCGTCGTTGCCTGCTAGTTACTGATGATCGCCATCCTGATGATATCCTTACAGAAGGACATATAGACTTCCTTTTACGCCGCGCGATTGCTGGTGGACTTGCGCCAATGGCGGCACTGCGTATGGCAACGATCAACGCTGCCGAATATTTCCGTATTGAGCGTACAGGCGCCGTTGCTCCTGGCTACTATGCTGATCTGGTTGTCTTCGATTCACTACAGGACATACATGCACGGCGTGTCTATAAAGATGGTCAACTGGTTGCAGTTGATGGTGAATCGCTGCTACCGCCAACCAAGTTTCAAACCAGCTTACCAGAAAACTCTATTAATGTTGGGGCATTGCATAAAGAAGATTTTCTTATTCCAGCACGTAGTCGGCGTGCTCGAATCATAGGACTAGGGCGTAATCAACTTTATACTGAACAGTTCACTGACGAGCCAAAGATTATTGAAGAGCGTGTTGTAGCCGATACTGAGCGTGATCTGCTCAAGATTACAGTAGTAGAAAGACATCGTGCGTCAGGGCGGCGTGGCCTTGGTCTAGTACGCGGTTTTGGCCTTAAGCGTGGTGCTTTAGCGGCATCGATTGGACATGATTCACATAATGTGATTGCATTAGGTGCCGATGATGAGAGTATCTGTCGTGCAGTCACACAAGTTGTAGAGATGCGCGGCGGTATTGCAGCAGCAGATGGTGAGAGAGTAGAGGCAGCCGTACCATTGCCAATTGCAGGGCTAATGTCAGATCGGCCTATTGCAGAGGTAAGCGCAGGTGTGAATGAATTGAAAGCCGCCAGTCATCGTTTGGGATGTGTACTATCTGATCCTTTTATGACAATGTCTTTCCTGGCTCTACCTGTAATACCACAATTGAAGATCACGGATCGCGGTCTGGTGGATGTTTCGCGTTTTGCACTGGTAGATCTTTTCATAGAGGATTAAAATCTCTAGCATTATTTTGGCCCGGTGATGGAATAGGCAGACATAGCGGACTTAAAATCCGCTGCTGGGTAACTGGCGTGCCGGTTCGAGTCCGGCCCGGGCCATTTACAATCAATAGACTCTTTTTACTAATAAGCCACTAATAAGGTGGCTTTTCTAGCCTATATGAGGTGCTAAATGTTGACTCAAGCTGAAAAAGGAAAAAACTTTCGCGCTCTACATGAACGAAATGGCGCATTTATCATCCCTAATCCCTGGGATATTGGCACGGCTCAATTACTGGCACACCTAGGCTTTGAGGCATTAGCAACTACCAGCGCTGGATATGCGTTCTCTCTTGGACAGCCGGATAATATAATTGATCGCAACAAGGTGCTTAGTCATATCACTGATATCGTCTTGGCTACAGATCTACCTGTGAGCGCCGATCTTGAAAACGGCTATGGAGATAGCCCTGAAATGGTTGCAGAGACTATGCGGCTTGCTGCCGCGACAGGGCTTGTGGGTGGCTCAATCGAAGATATAGCCAAGAGTCCAGAGCTTACGATCTATGAGCTTGAACATGCAGTCGAGCGTATACGTGCAGCAGTTGAAGTAGTGCGCTCTCTTCCGTTCTCTTTCATCTTAACGGCACGTGCAGAAAACTACCTGGTCGGTCGTCCTGATCTCAAAGATACGATCAAACGACTTCAGGCATTTCAGGAGGCTGGGGCAGATGTTCTCTATGCACCCGGTCTTACAAGTAAACAGGATATTGTTTCAGTGGTCAACTCTCTGGATCGCCCTGTGAATGTTGTTATGGGACTGCAAGGTGTTCAATTAAGCCTTACAGAGCTATCTGAGATTGGTGTTAAACGGATCAGTGTTGGCAGTGCACTCTCACGTGCTGCGCTGGGTGCTTTTCTTCGTGCCGCACGAGAGATGCAAACTTATGGCACATTCACGTTTGCTGATGAGGCGGTGAGTTTTAAGGAGATCAACGCTATGTTTAAAGCATGATCTTGGTTATTGATTTAGTATTTCTCGCCACCAGTGGCAGCCTCGTCAACTAGCCAGATTAATTTCCCATCTAGCGGCTGAATTAGCTGCGATGGATAAAGCTCAGGATTGCGTACTCCCACCAATACCTCTTTAAGTGGTCCACGCTTCTTCTCTCCTGCTGTCATAAAGAGGATATTACGGCCATGATTAATAGCTGGCGCAGTCAATGTCATACGATTGGTATTGAACTTCTCCACCCAATTCTTCACAACAATACGTTGTTTCTCAGCAAGCGCCTGTGTACCAGGAAAGAGTGAAGCCGTATGACCATCATCACCCATACCAAGTAGAATTAGATCAAAACGTGGCCAGCTACCCTCTTGAAGGTTAAAGAAGCGTCTGATTGTTGCTTCATAGTTGGCTGCGGCTGTACCAATATCAGCCTCTTCAGCAGACATTCGATAGATATTCTCACTTGGAATAGAAATTTTGCTGATCAATGCCTCATTGGCCATACGATAGTTACTATCTTTATGATCTACTGGAACACTACGCTCATCACCCCAGAAAAGGTGTACTCGACTCCAATCGATACGGTTGCGATATAGATCACTAGCCAATTTGGTATAAAGCCCATGTGGGGTATTACCGCCTGAAAGCGCCACCGAGAAACGCCCTCGTGCAGCGACAGATTCGCTTGCTAGTTGTGTGAACAGATCTGCGGCTCGTACGAATATATCCTCTTCATCATGACAAACAATAACCTGACGTCGTTCTGGCATATGTTTGACCTCAGTGAGCAGATTATAAGGAGAGTGTAGGAAACAGATAGTTCTACACTCTCCTTGGTTAAGATCACATATTCTCTACAAAATGGCCAGCACGCTCTAGTGTGTTTTCATAGACAGTGTCATGACTACGTATTTCTAGCTCACGCACCATCAATTCAGATTCACTAGGCATCTCATAGCGTGCAACATCTTTAAGCCAGCAGATAGTAGGTGTCTCAAGTTTTGTTTCAATAGCATTACGTTCATAGGCACGATTAATGATAATACGCGCCTCCTGCCAGCCAGTATTATCGGTCATAGTCATTGTCAGCCGCATATCTTGCTCTTTCATGGTATCAACCGGTACCATATCTACTGTGATCTCACGCTCATTCGATTTGAACTTGAACATATGTGCGCCTGACTTAGATTGAAAGATATCTGGGTCAGTGTTCCAATGCAAACGACTAGCAAGCCAACCAAGCAATAACATTGCTTGTGGAGAAGGCAATTCCTTATCGGCTTCGCTAGCTGGATACTCAATTAAAAGCTTGTTGAGATCTCGCAGGTAATTACGTAGGTCTGGCACATCAAAGAGACCTGCGATATGAGAGCGTAACTGAGTAAGACGCGCCCAATTGAGATCGCTAAAGGCAACATGGCTAAAATGCTCGCGCGCCATTGCTGCCAGCACAGAAAGGAAGATCGTAGGACGTGGTAGATAGTTTGAATCAAGTATAACGCGATCCGCAGCCGAAAGCAGACCACGGAATGGCTGACCATCGATCGGCACACCACGCCACCAGAGTACAACTGGTAGATCAGAGACAAATAGTGGCATTGCTGTAGCTGCTAGACGCTTTACTGCGTTTCCTTCTGCAGCAATATAGATCTGTTCAGAACAGATCTGTTTGCCTCTCCCCGGTGTGAAATGGCATACCGCCGAGACTTCCGCTCCTATGTTATCGTGTAGCGAATTAGGCCGCGTCGATAGCACTAACACACGACTAGGATGGTGCTTAGTGATATCTAAAATTGTCTCACTTAAACTTCCTTGTTCGTCGCCTTCCTGATAGATAAGCAGATTAAGTACACAAGCCCGCATGGTTGTACGTTTGCCAGGCTGAGCCGCCTCTTCTGGTTTCTCTTTCCATAGATCGCGTAGTTCGCGCTCAATGGTGCGCAACTCGAATGGCTTCATTGCGCCACCGCTCAGCGACTCTAAACTTCCTACATTAGATGCTTCCATACACTCCTCCAAAATAGTGGCATAAGAAGTATGATAAGTGACGATGTAAAGAAATCTCGTCACTTATCACTCATCAACTGTCACTAATTAAGGCTTGCGCCAGCGGCGGCCGCCATCATTAGCAAGAAACTCATCACCCTCAGCCGGCCCCCAACTTCCTGCATCATAGTTGGGAAATTCTACACGGGGTTTTTCATCCCGCCAGACTTCTAGCACCGGGGTGAGTAGTTCCCAGCCTTTCTCAACCATATCACGACGAGCAAAGAGGGTAGGATCGCCAAGCATACAGTCGAGTTGTAGACGCTCGTAGGCCTCCGGAGAATGGCGTCCAAACTGTGTACCATACTGGAAGTCCATGTTCACATCACGTATGTGCATGGCTTGGCCTGGCATTTTGGCGCCGAATTTAAGCGTGATACCCTCTTCAGGCTGTATACGGAGCACTAATGTATTTGGCTCAATACGGTCGGTCTCCGTCTGACTAAAGAGTAGATGTGGCACCTTCTTGAATTGAATCGCAACCTCTGACACACGTTTTGGCATACGCTTGCCTGAACGTATGTAGAAAGGCACACCTGCCCAACGCCAATTATCGACCAACAGTTTCACCATTGCGTAGGTCTCGGTGTTAGACTCAGGATTATAAGTCTCACCTTTCCCTTTGGCGTTCTGCTCTCGTATCTCTTCTCGATAACCTGGCACCGATTTTCCCCCTGAGGAACCTGGTCCATACTGGCCACGCACAGCATATTTGTGCACCTCATCATGTTTGAAGGGATGCACTGCCATCATCACCTTCTGCTTCTCATCACGTACAGCAGCAGCATCAAGTGATACAGGTGGCTCCATAGCGACCAACGAAAAGACCTGCAAGAGATGGTTCTGGATCATATCACGTAGTGCTCCGGCGCCTTCGTAATAGCCTAATCGCTCGCCGGCACCAACTGCTTCGGCGGCTGTAATCTGAATATGATCGATAAAGTTACGGTTCCAGATCGGCTCGAAGATACCATTTGAGAAACGGAATGCCAGGATGTTTTGTACTGTCTCTTTACCCAGATAGTGATCAATACGGTAGACTTGGTCCTCATTAAAGACCGCCCCTACTTCACTATTTAGTTTGATCGCACTGGGTAGATCATAACCAAATGGCTTCTCAACAATGATACGCACCCAACCATTTGTGATTGGTGAGCGGTTCAGTTTTGCCTCGCCGAGTTGTGCCATTATAGGACTATAAAGTTCGGGTGGAGTCGAGAGATAGAAGAGGCGATTGCCTGCTGTACCATGATCTCGATCCAGTTCATCAAGTAGCTTAGAGAGTTCCTTATAGGAATCGGGATTACGTGGATCGCCAGAAACATAAAAGAGATTTTGAGCAAAACTGCTCCAGACTGACTCATCACCTAAGCCGCCCTCGCCAAATTCTCGTACTGCATCGGTCATCAGCTTGCGAAAGGCATCATGATCCATCTTGCTACGTGCAAACCCGACCATTGCAAAACCGTTCGAAAGCAGATGTTGCTGATAAAGGCTATAGAGCGCCGGCGTTAATTTGCGTTTGTTAAGATCGCCGGAAGCGCCGAAGATCACAACCACGCAGGGTTGCGCCTTGCGCTCCATGCGCAAACCTTCGCGTAGGGGATTTTCTAGGGTTTGATCTTTCATTAGGCCTTCTTCTGCCTCCATTCGGTATGAACGAATCCTAATTCTGGTTTATCGACGCGCTCATAGGTGTGCGCACCGAAGAAGTCACGCTGTGCTTGTGTGAGATTCTGTGGCAGATTCTCTGAACGATAGCTGTCATAGTAAGCAAGGCTGGCAGACATTGCTAAGCATGGCACACCTAGACTCTGTGCGGCTGTAACAGCCTTACGCCAACCTGGCTGGCAACTAACCACAGCTTCACGGAAATCTGGATCCACAAGCAGATTAGGCAGGTCTAAGCGGCGACGATAGGCTTGCTTGATCTTATCTAGGAACTGTGCCCGTATAATACAGCCACCTTTCCAAATACGACTGATCTCGCCTAGATCAAGTTGCCAATTATTAGCATCTGAAGCTGTCTTAATAAGTGCCATACCCTGGGCATAAGAACAGATCTTAGAAGCATAAAGAGCATCATGGACAGCTTGAATAAACTCTTTCTTATCGCCCTGGTAGTTTGTCTGGCTGGGTCCTGCCAGCACTTTGGCAGCTTCTACACGTTGTGTCTTAAGACCAGATAGCATACGGGCTGACAATGCTGATTCGATCGTTGGGATCGCTACACCTAGATCTAACGCAACCTTTGAGGTCCATAGACCTGTACCTTTCTGTCCTGCCTTATCCATAATCAGATCGACTAGCGGCTTGCCGGTCAAATCATCTTTTACCTTAAAGATCTCTGCAGTGATCTCAATGAGGAAGGAGCTTAATACACCCTTATTCCATTCCGTGAAAATATCCCCCAGCTCGTCAGCAGGTAGGTCCAACCCGCGACGCATTATATCGTAAGCTTCGGCGATCAATTGCATATCGCCGTATTCAATACCATTGTGAACCATCTTAACAAAATGGCCAGCACCTTCTGGACCAATATAGGTAACACAGGGGCCGTCATCAACCTTGGCAGCAATTGCTTCCCAAATAGCACGAATATGCTCATAGGCGGCTTTGTCACCGCCTGGCATTAAGGATGGTCCCCATAATGCGCCCTCTTCACCACCCGATACACCTGAGCCGATGAAATGAATACCTTCGGCAGCTAGTTCGCGTACACGCCGCTCAGTATCATGGTACCAGGAATTGCCACCATCAATGAGAATGTCACCTTTCTCAAGATAGGGTTTTAACTGTGCTACAGTCCAGTCAACAGGGTCGCCCGCTTTTACCAGCATAATGATTCTGCGCGGCTTCTCGAGCGAGCCAATGAACTCCTCTACAGACTTGGCTCCAATAAAATTCTTGCCTTTGGCTCGTGTATCAAGTAGGGTCTGTACCTTCTTGGGGTCACGGTTCCAAACGGCAATGGGAAACCCATTACGCTCGATATTCAGCGCCAAATTCTCGCCCATAACTGCTAGGCCGATAAGGCCAATCTTCGCTTGCGCCATAGTTATTCCTCCTCCCTGAAAATAAAAAGATAGAGTTACAAGAGATTTAAGAGATCATTAGGTTTGCTGGCAGAAATAAATCTGCACGCGATCCTATTCAACCGATCAGGCAATAGTGAGAAGCGCGATCCTATCCAAACTAACCGGCAAATACAAGAAATTTATGCGCTACTTAATAAGCAAAAACAGCTTTAAGCCTTCTTTGTAGTATTGGCAAGAAAATTGACCGCACGCTCCGGTAAACCTGCACGCCGGTTTACCTCCCGTGCCAACACAAAGAGTAGATCCGATAAGCGATTTATATAAGCGATAGCAAGTGGATTGATCTCTGCCTCAGCCGCCAGCTTGACAATACGCCGCTCGGCACGCCTTGCTACTGTACGCGCTACATGTAGTAATGCGCCAGCTTCACATCCACCTGGTAGAATGAATTCCTTAAGTGGCTCTAACTTCTTTAAATAGCGATCCGCCCACTTCTCTAATGCTTCAATAAAAACCTTTTCGATACGTGGACAGTTAATAGCCAACGGACTAGCCAGATCTGCACCCATTATAAAGAGATCATTCTGAATAATAGCAAGGACCTCGTCGATCTCTTCATCAGCAAGTTTTACCCGTATTAGCCCCAATAATGAGTTCAATTCATCAACTTCGCCATAGGCATCAACTCGTAAGCAAGCCTTGCTAACACGGCTGCCATCTACCAGGCCGGTGTCGCCACGATCTCCCTTTCTTGTGTAAACCCTGGTAATACGCATGCTATCCCTCTAATAGGATCGATCTGGGAAGGAGATGAATTTATCTCAGCCTAGCTATCTGTGCAAGCTAACCTAGAATATTTCTATTTTTTCGTGTAGATACGTATATGTGTGGCGTCGGCGTCTTGAGCGGCAAGTACGGTTACCATTCCCTGGGAAGAATGGCGAAAACTGACTGTGCCACGGTCATCAAAAATATGATCTTCAAAAAGCTCCCAACCTTGCCCAGATAATAATTTACGGTAATAGTCTAACACCATACGCCAGGGGTTAACGCTGGTGAGTTCGATAATCGTGACACTCTTAGGGCCAGGTTGCACCGGCAAAATCTCCCCGCCAGGATAATATAACCAAGAAATATCTGGCTGCTCTCCTGATAATTTCCCTTTGACAGATTTTACCTGTTTCACCATTGAGGTTGGGAGCCTTTCATTTAAGGCTAATTAGCCATATAACGTTTGCGTAATTTGTTCATCCAAATACGCGATATCCCTAATTGCTTGGCCGCCGCAGAGGTGCGATTGTCGTTCTGTTCCAAAGCACGCGCTGTTAACCATGCATCCAGCTTCTCGATCGCTTCCTCCCTCTTTGGCAAATTCTTGGAGTCTAAGGTAAACACATTGTTCTTTTCTTTCATATACCACCCCGTCTTGACATCGTGATTGCTATTCTAAAACCTCGCCATAATAAGCCAGATAACAATGGATGTCAAGCACAAATCCAATGTTCACAATACTTTACAGGAAATGATATAAACAATTGTTTACACTTTAAGGCAACCACCAGGAAAAAGTATTAGGGCTGTTGCGACTGATTACAGTATTCGAAGCTAGATTGTGGAGGCAGTTCAATTTTAATCTCCACCCGACGGTTACGTTGACGGTCTTCCTCAGTAGATTCTGGGGAGACACGTGGTTCTAATTCCCCCCTACCTTGTACCACGGTAGCAAGTTGGGAGAGTAGATCTTGACGTTGCTGGCGTAATTTATCTGCTTTACGGTCACCTAGTCCACCCGGTTGACTCTTTGGCTTCCATTCTGGAAATTTGGTACTAAGCAATTGATCGGCAACGGCAAGTTTCTGTTCATAGTCGCTACGTTGTGGATCATCACTGGACATCACTTGTAGGCGAGCTTGGTAGAAGAAACGCATTACTTCCAGCGCACGTTGTTCAGAGAGCCACTGATTATACTCGTCGGTATCAACGGTATCGGTATGGCCAATAAATTGAAAGCGAGAATCACGAAAGAGAATCTGTAGCAGTAGTGCAAGCTGTGCTAAGCGCGGGCGTATATCTTTACGCAGATCGCGATCCACGGTAAGGAGAAATACAGCTTCAGGAAAGAGCACATCCGATTTAAGACGTACAGTTACGGTTGTCCCTTGTTGTTCGATCTCGCCTAGGGTATCGATGACTTTACGAAGTTCCCCGCAGATACGAGTAAGCTCACCATTGAGACGGCTATTTTCGCGCTCAAGTTCAGCAATACGGGCACGTAGATCTCCTATTTGGCGCTCTAAGCGAGCAATCTCTTGACGCATACGATCGATCTCTTCACGCAAGCGATCTATCTCACGTTCAAGCTCGGCAATACGTGCTTCGCGCTGACGAATAATGTCACGCAGACGGGCATTATCACCTTCTAAGCGGCGTATCTGCTCTTTAAGAGCAGCATCCTCTTCAGCAAGCAGGCTAATAAGGGTATCCTTTTGGCGTATTAAGATACGATTGCTAGCAATATCGGCATAGATGGCTGCCTCTTGAGCAAGCTGGGCAGCATTATGTGACTCTTGAATGACTGGTCGTAAAGGATCTTTGCCATCAGCAAGTTTTTCACTATCGACCAGTGGGCCATAGAGTTTTTCTGCATCGGCAAGATGGTCACGTGCCTCTTCTAGTGCTGCTACTGCCTGTAGTTCATCGGCAACAGAGAAGCGGGATCGCTCTTTTGCACGTTCAACCAGGGTATCAGGAGTACGTGAATCGATCTCTTTGTTTTTACGCGCAGAATCTATTGCATATTGCCCTATCTCTATAGCTACACGTGCCTGTGTCATAGCAAGACGAGCCTGGCGATGACGATATTTAAGACTACCATTGTCTGGATAAGGGAAAGTGAGTTCCTTGGAATTGACCACTTCTGTACGTGGCACATAATAGAGTCGGTCACTCACTGGTACACCTTTAGAGGTTGTAAAGGTTGTGCGTTGACCGTAGTTGATCAGCACAATAGCATTTGAAGGATGGGTGACGAAAGCATGTGGTTCAGCAGTAATCATCATTGCAAAGATCGGCTGGCGTGTAGTCACATCAATTGAGCGCGAATCCGCCTTGATACCGATATCGTCGCGAAAGAGCACTTCACCAAGATTTTCACAGATGCCTTGTGTAGTGACTACCCAAAAGACATAAGCGAGTTTGCCACGGAAACGCTCTGGTCCTAAGCCTTGTACATCAAAGCTAGGATAGAGCTTACGACCATTCTCCGTACCTGTGAAATACTCATAGAGTACTGAAGCTGGTCCAGGCAGATCGAACTTCTTCTCGACATCGATCTCACAATAGCCCCCTTTGCGCTCAACCTTGACTTTGCCGCGTGGCTCAGGAAGATTATCTGGATCATTAGGGTAACGGAAACCCACTTCAGTGGCGCCTTTGCGTTCAAGATAAGAGATTGTAATACCTGGACTCTTAATCTCAACACGTACCGACTCGCGAGTCTGCGAATCAGGCGCACCTGTGCGCGCGCGCTCTTGTGCGCGTGCTAAGGCTGTCACTCCAACGGTTAAAGCAAGCATTATCACTAAGGCGCGAATCTGCTTTGTCATGCGACTCTCTCCTTCCGATCAATTCGATAACAGAACAGCACTGTATCGGTTTCATATTCTAAGTGCAACTGTAACAAACGCTCAGAGTGTGTATAAGCCCTTGGCATTGCAATTGCACCTGCAAGCAAAAGCTATCCGACAACAACACGGGAGGCAGATGTCAGCCGTGACTAAAAAGTTGTCTCATCAAGAGATCAAAAGCGTATGGGGAAGCATTTTGGTTATCTCTACCTTACTTATCCCAATGGCTCTACCAGTTTATCGAGAAAATTCTCAGGAAGCACAAAGCGAAGCAACGCCAGCGCAGGCGCGTATTGTTGTAAATGTACCTGCTTATAAATTGGCCTTCTACCGCGCCGATACGCTGGTAAAGACCTATCCGGTGACGATTGGCAGTCCTCGTTATAGCTCACCTTATGGAGTAGCAGAGCAGGCCGTAGAGATTGTTTGGAATCCTAGTTGGACACCACCATCTAGTGATTGGGGGCGAAAAGAACGGCCTGCGCGTCCTGGCGCTGCTAATAATCCGCTAGGGAGGCTAAAGATACGCGTGGCCAATCTTCCTTTTTTGATCCATGGTGGAGGCGATCGCTCACTCAATCGCCCTGTTAGTCATGGCTGTGTGCGTTTACGTAATGCGGACGCGCTTGAGCTGGCCCGGTTAATCATCGATGCTTGTCAGCTAAATATCAGTAATAAGCAGATCGCAAGCTTTATTGCCCAGCGCTACCAGGAACATAGTGTACCAATTAAAGGGAAGGTTACGGTGGAATTCCATTACCAGACAATTACTGTCGAGGATGGTCAATTACATATTTATCCTGACATCTATAATGAAGGCATGAACACTACTGAGAACCTTATCTATGTACTCTATCAAGCTGGCATCGATTATCAACAGTTAAGTGATGAGCAACGTACCCTACTTACCAAAGCACTAGAAAAGAGTGGCAAAACCTGGCGGCTACCGATTAGCACGCTGAAGAGTGATAACCAGCAGAAGAGCGTATTGGTAGAAACGAAGCGATCTCAAGACTGACCCATACGTAAACGCAAAAGTATTGCTACTACTGCGGTTACCACCAGTATTAGACCAATAATAATATAGATAGCAATCTGACCATTGCTATCGGTCTTCTCGATCGCAGCAGCTATACCTCTAAAGAGAAAGACACCGCCTACAACTAGAATCAATATAATGCGAGATACTGGCAGTACTATACGGCGACGTTTCACCTCATGTTGTTCCATTACTCTACCTCCTGCAAAAGTGATGAGCGATTGACTGTTAGCTTACCCCCAAAAGCGGCCACAGGTAGATGACAATGAGATTAAAGAGCAACCATGAGATCAACCCAAATACAAGACCAGGCACCAACATATCATTACGTTCAATATAACCAGAGGAGTATGCAATAGCATTGGCTGGTGTGCCCATAGGCAACGCCACCCCCAGGCCAGCGGGGATGCCAATTATATAGACAAGTAGCCGCTCATCAATATGTGCGCTTACTGCAATGGGTATCGCCATTGGCATTAGTGCTGCGACAACCGCAGAGTTGCTCATCACTTCTGTAAGTGCATAAGCAGCAAAAGAGATGCCTAGCACTATTAAGAATGGCTTGGAACTCCAATGTGCGATCGTATGCTGGGCTAGCCAATCTGCTGCACCAGTTTCAGCAAGAGCTGCACCCAAACAGATTGCCCCACCATACATTAGAATAATACCCCAGTTGACCTGTTCCTCAATCTCCTTCCACTTAACCGCACGTAGAGCAAAGAGAACAATAACAGCTCCCAGCGAGATATTGGCCAGACCATAACTTTCTCCCAAGATAATCCAGCATAGTATCGTAACTATCATCACTACACCCACTACCGCTTCACGGAATTTGAGTTTACCTAGCTGATTATTTTTGGCGCGCAACAGCATCTTTGCTTCCTTTACAGAAGTTACATCAATAGGAAAGAATTTGAAAAGCAGTAGAACACCCAATGCTGTTAGTGCGAGAGTGATTGGCAAGGCAGCATATACCCAATC
>JBFLVQ010000025.1:0-33198 GCA_040758525.1 Acidobacteriota bacterium | reverse complement strand
ATACAGAAAAGATCGTTAACTGGTTGGTTTTAATCTCTTCTGTACCAATCTGCTGTGATTTGATTTAGAAAGATAAGCGAAAACCGAACTGAATTTGGCGTGGCGCGAAAGCATTGCGAAATCGATCGCGCGTAGCGATAAACCTGCCATTTTCTTGCCTAGGCAGGGAGAAGCGTCCTTGCTGGTCCGGCGGATAAATTCTATCAATCTCGCTTATATTGACACGATTGAAGAGATTAAAGACTTCGAAGATACCTTGCAAGCTAAATCGCTCCTTGATCGTCACAGTACGTGTCAAACGTAGATCCAAGTTGGCAAAACCAGGTGTAATACCCGCATTACGCCCTATCCCAGCAGGCCGATCGCCCGGAGGATTATCTGAACTCATATTTAGATCGGTACCTGCAAGTAGATTGAATGGTTTGCCAGATTCGACATTAAGAATAGTGGAAATCTGAAATCCACGCAAGAAGGAGAGTCTTGCATAGTTAAGATCCCATATACCTGAGAAAACAAAGCGATGCCGTACATCTTGCAATGATAACCCACGTTCGTTCGCTATATTTAAGGGATCTTGTGCTTCTTGGATGGTAGGAACAATATCAATAAAGTTATCGATCGTTTTGGAAAGCGTGTAGTGGGCAAGTATATTGAACTGATCAGTGAAACGTTGTGCTAGTGTGGCAGTAAGCGAATGGTAGTAACTGTCATAAGCAGAAGCAAACTCAAAGATCTCACCTTGATCTGGCAGACGCCGTCCAGTAAGTTGACTATCCAATGGATTACCTGGTATTGGCCGAACTACAGGATTAATGTTTCGTACAGAGACTAGCTTATTGCCCCGCACATAACCATAAGAGAGAGAGAGTTGGGTTTTACGGCTAAAAAGATAGTCGAAACCAGCACGTACCTGTTGAGTATAACTGTTGCGTAGATTGGGCTCGTAAGTAAATACTTGGCTGAATTGCTGCCTTAGTGGGATATCGCTGGGCACCGCATTGCTTTGTGGGAATCTATGACCCGGCATTGAGAATGGCAATATCGAGAATGGGAAAGGCAACACAGCAACCTGTACGGCTTTACTGATAGAAGTAAGATCGATAATGGCAGAAAGGGCCGAGAGCGGTGTGCTAAAGAAGACGCCATAAGCAGCCCGCAAGTTTAAATTAGAGAAGCGCGCCGGACGATATGAAACCGCAATACGAGGACTGAAATTACCATTATTTTTAGGCATAAAACTGGCGCGCGTTAAGTCATAACGTCCTCCTACCTTCACTAATAGGTTGGGCGACACTTTAATATCATCTTGTAGAAACAGTGAGAAGAGTTTCTGATTAAATGATACTCTGGGGTCTCCAAAACCCTGAACATAAACGACTGGTAAGGAGAGATCAACAAGCGGCAGATTACGTGGGAAGCCTGGTGACATAGAAGGCAATAGCGATGAGAGTAGCACTAGAAAACTTCGTTGCTCAGGTGTACGCAAGCCAGGATCAAAAGCCTCTGGCGCACCAAAAGAAGGCAGCCCAGGGATGCCACTAAGAGCACTAAAATTGATCGGTAAAAATACCGCAAATCCACCAGCAAAAAGCGGCTGTCTGGTTCGATCACCCAATTTAAAGTAGAGCAGATCGCCACCAAATTTGATCTCATGGCGGCCTCGTGTAAGTGTGACATTATCAACAAACTGATAAGTAGAACCAAGCCGTGGCTGGGGTAGGATTACTTCACGTCCAAATACTGCTAATCCTTCTGGCGCAACTATGTTTACTTGTGGTTCATCGCCTATTGAGACAATATCCTGATTGCGACGAGCATAGAGAAAGCGGGTCTCGTTAATTAAATTGAGTCCACTATTAATATAAAGATTACTAGCTGCAAAGGTATTATCTTCAAGTGTAAGGATACCACCATTGGTCTCTCCTACTAGTCCCCCAAAAGGTTCTAAGGCACCATTGTAAGTACCGCCAAAGTTATAGCGCAAATAGAGGGTGTCTTGAGGAGAGAAGCGTGTATCCAGGCGTCCTAGCAGGGAAGTAGTGTTAAGAGCAAAGGGCACTGGTCCATTGTTAATATTAAATCCCAATCGCCGTGCTGATGACACAGTCTGATCGCTTAGCGTAACAATATTGCTCTGTTTGATGGAAAGCCGTTCAAAAGAGCTGAAAAAGAAGATCTTGTCTTTCTTAATGGGACCATGCAAAGTAGTGCCAAACTGATACTGCTTGTAGTTAGGTTCAGACGCGGAAAAGACATCACGTGCACTGGTCTCATCATTACGGTTAAAGAAAAAGAGATTGCCATGATATTCATTGCCGCCACCTCTGGTGACAATGTTAACGACACCACCAATAGCACGGCCAAACTCTGCCGAGTAGCTGTCTCCTACTACCTGAAACTCTTGTACAGCATCCTGACTATAGGTCGAGCGTACTGCTCCCAGACCGATATCATTATTATCTAAACCATCAATGGTAATATTGTTACCACGTGCAGGCTGACCATTAAAAGAGAGCCCAGAAGAGAGGCCTACTCCTTGAGCTGGCACACGATCTCTTACCACACCTGGGGTAATAAGAGTAAAGTCTAAGAAATTGCGGCGATTAATAGGAAGATTGTCGATTCGGCCACGATCAATATTGGTGCTGTTCTCGGTCTTGCGTTGATCTACTAGTGTGGCTGCCGTTACCTCGACAACATCATTAACATCACTTACACGCAAAACGAACTGAGTAAGCGTGGTAACGCCTAGCTGTACATCAATATTTGCCTTTTCAGGCTGGAATCCGGTTGCTGTAACTGTTAACTGATAGCGTCCAGGCGTCAGTTGGATAATACGATAAGCGCCTTTTTCATCTGTAACTAAAGTGCGCGTTAAATTTGTTTTTAGCTCCCGTATGGTAATTGCTGTCTCAGGAAGCACTAGTCCTTGAGAATCTGTTACTGTACCAATGATTGAGCCTGTTGTTGATCCGCTCTGTGCCCAAACTGAAGCTACAATAGATAAACTCAACACAACTAGTACTACTACTTTCACAACTAATCCCATTCTCATTTTCATCATCCCCCCCTATTTGGTCGTTACCGTAACAAAGGAAAATTTTTTCGAAAAGAGACATAAAGGTACAATCTATTGTTAATAACGGGTTCTATCAATGTTGTATTTTTATAACACAAAATATCTTTACTGTTCTCGGATATTTTCAAAAATTATTAGCAAAATGGAGACTAGCTACACCATTTAGTGTGATGTTCCTCCCTATCTCGTATATTAAAGACCATGATCGCAAGCTGATAATACTCCTTTTTATTACTGTAAAGTCAATCTATTCTTCAGTTAAATTTGCTGTTGAGAGTTAATTCCATTTGGCACCTTTTTTGTTCATGGCTGAACCTTTGTACACCATATGTTATTGAAGATAAAAGGAGACTGAAAATGCAGAGGTATTTTCGATACGTATTTCTAACATCAATAATCTTACTATGTTTTTTGACTGCTATTTATATAAATCAGAGTTCCGCCAACACTTTTACCCAACAAGATAAAGAAAAACCCCAGATTCAGGAGAATAGTAGTAATGATCTTCCAATAATACGCACACGTACTGATCTGGTAACTATGACCGTTACTGTTACCGATGAGTTAGGACGTTACGTAGCAGGTCTAGAGAAAGAGCATTTCCAGGTTTATGATGACAATGTTCTGCAAAATATCGAATTCTTCAGTACCGGAGAAGGGCCTATTTCTGTTGGGATCATCTTAGATGTTTCGGCCAGTATGAATGGTCAAGGGTTGATAAGCGCAGTAGATACACTGCACAAATTCCTAAATATCTTTCATGAAGATGATGAATATTTTCTTATTACATTCAATAATGAACCTCAGTTAATGGTTGACTTTAGGCCAATAAAAGGACAGTCTACGGACACCATTATCTTAAAGGCAGATAAGAACACGGCTGTTTATGATGCTGTCTATTTAGGGTTAGAGAAGTTGCGTCAGGCGCGCCACAAGCGTCGTGCCTTGTTGATCCTTAGCGATGGGCAAGATAACAATAGCCGTTATACCTATAATGATGTAAAGAAATTGGCGCGTGAATCAGATGTGCAGATCTATGCGATCGGTGGAGGTAACTATGGTTCTATGGTGTTAGGGGAACTAGCCCACTTAACGGGAGGAAGTTTTTATACTACCATTTCTATGGATGCTGCAATTGACTGGATTCAATTGGAACTAAGGCATCAGTATAATATTGGTTTTATTCCTACAGCAAACACAGGTGAGCGCCGCTGGCATAGATTAAAAGTTAAAGTTAAGCCTCCTAAAGGTCTATTAAAGCTTAGTGTGCGTACCAAAGAAGGCTATTTCAGCAACGGCTTAGATACCCCCTAGCGCCATTTCAGTACAATCAAAAAGGCCACAGACGGGTATATAGCTCCCCAAAGAAGGAACGCAGACCAAATGGGGATTTAGAATGCAGCGGAAAAGAGTCATCCAGTGGTACAACAAAATCAAACTCGACCTGCTGACCGCTCTCATCAATCCCCGATATTGTTAGAGCCAATTGGCCCTGCCAATCAAATTTAGTATCACCGTCCATACGTACGGCCATACCATAGCGGGTAATAGAATTAGCTTTCTGTTCTTTAATAACTGTTTTGATCGCTGTACTTTTGCCACTAAGAGCTATTTTCTGTCCTCTAATCGTTTGCCATTTTATTTTCAAGCCACTATTTTCCTGCAAGACTAGGCCAAATTGATAGATAAACTCCTTAGAACCTTTAGCACAGGCTTTGTCCATTACTGATACAGAGATATTGCTGCCTCGCACTCGACCCGTTTGCGCTATCTTAGTAGTATCATCTACTAAAACAGTTGGCTTGATAGAGGGAGGCTCTGGTAAAACCGTATTAGTATTATGCTCATCTTCTTTAGCTACATTAACAATTGAACCCGACTCTGAATTAATATTTTCTAAAGAGGTGGGCGGTAAAGAAGGCAAGGGATCGGATACAACCTTGTTTGGCTGTATTGTATGGGAGTCTTTATGATGGACCGGCTGCGTCCCAGACCAACTCGCTCGTGTAGGATAATTGACAGACCTTTCAGGGTCGAACTTTTGCGTATTGCCGTTGGGCTGCTCTGTCGCAGTTTCTATCGCCGGATTAATGGTATCATTCTGATTAGCAGTTACGTCTGGTAGAGATGGCTCAGGCATATTCTGGGTAGAGCCTAGATCGATTCGTTGGATCTCTTCACCCTCATTCTCAATAACATCAGCAGAAAACCCTTCTCCAGAAACCTCATCAGGCTGACTAGTGAAGGGTAGTGGATTCGTATCAGATTGCTTAGTAGCAGATGACCACCCATAAGCGGCTATTCCAACCACTATTATTATCGATAGCAACGCTACACCAGCAATTAACCGGCGATCGGTAGTAGCATATTGGGCCAATCGAGATCTTGTCAGGTTGCCCATTTTGCTCATTGATTTTAGCTCTGGGATCTCAAGCTTTCTTGTATCAGCGGCAGGGGTAAGATTTTTAACTTGCTGATAGTGGCTAGCGCCTATTTCTGCCACCTCAGCTATTTGACTATCATCAAATGGATCCGTTAATGGCTGTGAAAGCAGGCTTTTTAAGTCAACCAGATTGCCAAACTCTTTGAGGGCGATTCCATGTACAGGACAGTTCTTAACCTCTGGTGGGTAGTATTCATCACAAAGGATGCAGCGATTGGCATCTAGCGTTTCTGGGTCGGCACAAGGAGTTAATTCTCGATTATGTACCGGACACCGCACGATATCTGCTGGATATACTGATGGACACTCGGGACAATAACGAATCTCTGATGATAGTTGCAATTTTGTCCCATCACGTGAACAGAATTGAAATTGATCACTATATTCGCGGTGGCAAATAATACATTTTTTCATAGCTAACACCTGAGAACTGGCAGAGTGATAGACCGCCACGTCAAAGATCTAAATTGATATAGCTTATGCAATATTAAACGCGGCGCTGTAAAGATTAGTTGCTATTTTTCTTAATCGAGATGCCGCATTTATCTATTAATTATTCCCACTATTGATAAAAAACAGTTTTCAGGCTCAGTAACACGATAAAACTATTGGCCGAAAATTATCCACACGTTGCTAATAGATAACGCGTAAAATAGCGTGAAAAACCGTCATTTAATAAGAAATTCTTCCCGACCAGTATGAAACATGCTAGCGAAAATGGACGCTAAGGTTAAGGCCGTTTTCCAGGCAAATTTACACTACCAGAAAGATATTTAACGGCACTGAGTAACTGAGGTTAATAACTTATTCCAAAACGGTAGTAGATCTATATGGCCAGTGCCAGCAAATTGGCCATCATTTACCTCAATAATTATCCAGTCTCCATCAACAAGTTGACCTATATCAACGGCAATAAATGGTACTGCTAATCTTTGCGCAGCTTCTCTGGCTAAGGTTAAGATCAATTTCTCTTCGCTGGGAGAAACATCCATAAGTGGGTCATCACCATCCCAATAATAGCCATAACCTACCACAGCGGATTTATATAGAAATACTCGATACTCTCTTCCAAATGGAAACCCTGCATCTGAAGTTCTACTATAACGTAGATCTATTAGTTTCCTAATAATAACGCGGCCTCTTGAGCAATACTGATTACCTAATAGATCTTTTACAATATCTTTTAACTCTGCTACTGTCTCTGCTACACAAGCTTTCCATCCTAGCGCCTTTTTGGATCTTACTGCGCCTCTTACGAATAATGGTAATGCCAATTTTTCCACGACCTCTTCACATTCATCTAGCTGAGAGACACTGATACTTTCTGGTGTCAGCCCAGCTAATAATGGATAGCAATAATCGAACTCTTGTGCTTTCTGATGCTCATCAAGAGAGTTTAATAGTTTAATATGCTTCTTTGCCGCTTCAGTATATATTGCCGAGTATCTCTGCATTGAAGGAATATAGCCAATCCAGAAACAGTCTGTTGGCTCTGCTTGTGTTGGTATATGCCACAATGCATTTTCTGCTGTTTCACAAATACTAAAATCTTTAGGGATGTAATAAACAGTACAACCAGTTAATTTGGCTAGCTCGGTCAGTTGATGTACATCTTGCGCGCTTTTTGAAAGAGGTCTTTCCTTGGTTGCTTCACTAAATACAATCATGTTACTGCACTTGCTAATACTTTATATCCTCTATCAGTTTTATAAACTCGGCGGCTGCCTCAATCTCTTGTTCGCTAAATACGCGTATACCATTGCGCTCTAATAGCGCAGCGGTTACTCCTTGTCCAGCTTGTCGCTTTCCTGAAAATGTCCCATCATAGATGCTCTTACTTCCACAAGAAGGACTGTCTTCTTTCAAAATTGCCATTTTAACATCATTTTGCTGGGCAATCGCGAGAGCTTGCATTGCTCCATCAATAAAATCAGCAGTCACATCTTTCCCAACATTATCGACTACCTTTGCAACATCATCAAGCACCGCCTCACCACTGCCACCAATTATTTCGGCAGGTGGTCTGGGTACAGGTAGTCCTGCTGCTACCTCAGGACAGAAGGCAATTATACGGTCTTGCGATAACCACTCAGCTAGCCTGCGGTTTTGACAAGAAACATCAGCAGCATTGTAACGGACTCTGTTACCAAGCAAACAAGCACTGACTAGGATCTTCATCATTGGTTACCTTATTCTACTATCGCCAAGCTGGAATAAAGAGAAGATTTAATGTTGATTGCTTTGAGTTTCTCGCTTTCTACCAACAAAACGACGTCCTATCAAACTTACTAGCCCAGCATTAGCCATTCTCTTCTCCAGATCTAAAACTCTTGCTATTATCCTATAGCCCATCTCGTTCTCTGTTAGTAAAGGGTAAAGATAACGATAGAGATATGGTGCGGTAGTCTGCAAAATTGACTCAAACTGATCTTCCAATGCTGTCAACATTACTGGTGCAGGATGCAGATCGTGATCATGATTATGATGCCATATTTCCAAACTACCTTCCCCTAATAATAATTGCTTGCCGAAACTATCCTCTTCTAGCAGTAGCCTATCACAACTATCTAGCAAGGAAAGAATACCATAGAACCACTCGACGGTAGCTGGACTCACTTCATTAAAAGCAAAATCTTCCATTATCACTAATCCGTCAGGTTTTAATAGTCTATTAGCTTGTTCTACGGCTTTTGAAATAGGGTGAATATGATGTAGCGAGCGAGTAAACAGAATTAGGTCAAAATTGTTCTCCTCAAAATCAGGCCATTGAGCAACTCTAGCATCAACACCAAGCTGCTTAGCTTGTTGAACCGCTTCAATGGATGAGTCAATCGCAACTACTTCATGGCCTAAACTCTGAAGTTGTAGTGCAAGCTCTCCATTACCAGAACCAACTTCCAATATACGAGCCTGCTGGGATGCTAGCTGTTGTAGAATAAACAGACAGGTTTCATGGGTAGGTAGATCAATAGGTCGCATTAAGAACTTCTTTCCATTATTGGTGATTCAGCGGCCCACAATAAGCGGTCCGCTGGAATCACAATATCATCGGTATTTATTTAAAATACTTGCTCATCCGCACTAGGCCCATAAATTGATGGCAGTGGTACATTCTGTAACCTCAGATAGACTGAAAGTTGACCACGATGATGAATAAGATGATTCAGAGTCATCGATCTAATTACAGCTATTCGTGGCATCTCAAAGAAGATCTTTTCTCCGTCTCGTAGTCGCCATAAATCAAATAGACGCTCTTCCTTCTGGTTTTGTAGTAGATTGGTGGCATTAGAAATATTTTTATCGAATATTTCTAATAGTTCGGCAGTACTAGTTGGTATTGTTGGCTTATATTCTGAAGCGGAAAAATCCAATTCATCTTGATTAAGGATTCCCACAATAAAGCTAGGCAGCTCCGCTACATGTCCTGCTAATTGGACTAAGGACATAGATTTCTCATGTGGTTTCCAAGCAAATGCTTCTTGTGGTACGCGTTCTAGTAATTTTCTTGTTGTTGCCGCTTCCTGTTTTAGTTCTGCCAAAATCGATTCAGTCAGACGCATATAAAAACTCCTATTTTGGATTATCTGGTAATCTAGTTGCGAAGAAATACTGTAACGAAATATAGGCAAAACAGGTAGTGATTGTCAATGGCTCGGTGCTTTTAGATTTCTATAAAATATTTTCTATTCCCGACTACTACGGGGGTCAAAACAACGACGGCAGCGTGCCTCATAAGTTTCACTGGTACCTAATACCACACGTGCTGTGTCATGCGAGAGGCGCTGTGAATAGTTGGCCAGTCCTCCACACTTCATACAGATGGCATGGGTTTTAGTTATGTATTCGGCAATTGCTAATAGTTGTGGCATAGGATCAAAAGGCTTGCCCAAATAATCTTGATCCAGTCCTGCAACAATTACACGTCTACCTTCATTAGCCAAGTGATTACAAGCATCAATCAGGTCTAGATCAAAGAACTGAGCCTCGTCGATACCTAATACTGTAGTAGCAGAACGTACACGCTTAAGAATATCTGCTGCACAAGAAGCCGGTTCAGCCTCGATACGCATCTCGCTGTGCGAGGTAATATGATTGAGTGAATAGCGTATATCAACTTCTGGTTTAAAAATCTGCACGGCTTGGCGGGCAATCTGAGCGCGACGCAACCGTCGTATTAGCTCTTCGGATTTACCAGAAAACATGCTCCCACAGATTACTTCTATCCAACCACCTTCATGACGAACGAAATCCATCTTCTCGCATCCTCAACATTTAGAAAATTTGTCATGGTAACACTAATCGCCAAATAGTACTTTTACGCGATACAAAAGGGAAGCGAAAAGAGAGTATCGCGATCTGTGCAACGCACAAGGCTACTCAAAAGCAGAGAGACAAAGCCAATTGTTAGATAGCAGAGATATGTATAAAATAGTAGAAAGTTTCTGGTTATTTTGTCTTCAAATTTAATAACATTGTAAGAGGGCTAGAGGGATTAAGACAATGATAAAGATTGTCGACGATTACCACCGTCGATTATCTACACTCTTTTTCCTGATTATCCCTAGAGGTAAATTAAATGCTGTTTAGTCACATCATCAGAATATGAGAGTGCGATTTACGCATCTGACGGGATCTCTACGTGGCACAGTAGAAGAGTTATCGCTTCCGATCGTAAGAGTTGGGCGTGCTCTTTCCAGCGACCTACTACTACAGGACGATACAGGACTGCACCGGCTTGCCTCGCGTATGCACGCAGAATTCCGGCTTGAAGGTGAAGAATTTGTTATCTATGACTTGAAGAGTCGCAACGGCACATTTGTCAATGGTAAAGCCATTGAACGGCAAGTGCTTTTTGATGGCGATCAAGTGAGCTTTGGCCTCAATGGAATGTCTTTTCAGGTCAACTTTATTGTTACTCCTGATGAAGAGATCGAATTCTTGCGTAATACACCACTCTTCAAAGATCTCTCTGATGATCTACTACAACGTATCTATCAACGCGGTCAGCTAGAAAGCTATGAGGCAGGCAGTATACTCTTCCGTTCCGGTGAGCCTTCCAACAACCTGTACGTATTGCGTAATGGCATTATTGAGCTGCGCTCACCACAGCAGGGCAATCCCAAACCATTAATCAACTATCTAGGACCAGGTCAAACCCTGGGCGAAACAACTGCACTACTGGGCGAAGCACATATTTCTGAAGCAGGTATTCCAGAAGGAGCAGAGATCTTCTCCCTTAGTACGGAACGCTTACGTGAATTGATCCGCACCAACCCAGAACTGGCCGAACATTTTGTGCTTACTTTTGCCCGTTACCTAAGCCATAGTTACCAACGACTCTCCTTACAGACTAAAAGTAAACTCCAGGGCAGCCTCTTCTATTTTGATCTAGCTACTGTTATACAGACACTTATTACTTCGAAAGAGTCAGGGCTACTAACAATCTATTCAGTAGGGCAGAGCTTGGTCCGCTCAATGGCTTGGAGCAATTCATTGGGTGCTTATCCAGTTGGTCAGGTCTACTTGGAGGAGGGTGAGGTGCGCTATGCTTGGGCTGGCACACTCACCGGTATAGAGGCTTTTTATCAGCTTTTTCAAGCAGAACTGAATGGTTCGTTCTCTTTTGAGCAGAATGCCAAAATGGATGAACATTCTTGGGGCGAGATGATCGACTGCCCTTCGATGAGTCTAGTGCTTGAAGCAGCACGACTACAGGATGAACTGAACCGCTTACGACAACGCTTCCCTGAATCAAAAGCCGTATTGCATCTCAATGTTACAGCGCTGAAGCTGCCAGAGAAGAGTTATCTACCTATCCTAGACAACCTATACCAATTGCTTGCTGAGCGCACCATGACATTGATTGAACTATTAGACAATCTCCCCTGCTGCTATTATGTGACCTACTATCTGCTTAATGAATTGGTAGAAACAGGTCAGATTACTGTTAGTGTTTAGTTGCGCTCCTTATTGTCGTATCAGCCATTGTACGGCTTCATCGATCTCTTGTGTTGCATTAGGTGGGTAGGCATGACCAGTCTCAGCAAAGATCTTTAAGTTCACTGTCAAGCCAGCCTGCTCCAGCAACTGTTTTGCTTCATTATTGTTGTTTAGTATATGTGGGCTTTCTCGCTCACCATTGCCAATAAAGACACGGAATTTGCGATTACGCGCCTTCTCTAGCGTAGCTGTGACTAGACTATGCAGATAACGTCCAGAGAATGCGATTGCACCAGCAAAGATCTCTGGATGCGAAAGCCCTAATGTAAGGCTAAGATAGCCACCCTGTGAAAAGCCCATTAGATAGATGCGATTTGGATCAATAGAATACTTTCCCTTGGCCTGCTCAATGGCTTGCATCACAAGCGCTTCAGCTTCATTACGTCGTCCCCATTGGTAATGACCATCGCCAATAAAATATTTACCTTGTGGCGCAACCAACACTAAAGAATGTCGTTCCGCAATCACACGCATGATATCTATCATACCAAACGCGCTCTCGGTTTCGCCATGTAGAGCAATAAGCATAGGCAGTGGCCCTTTGGCAGTAGGTCCACTTGGTCCTACTATTTCAATTATTGTCTTATCGATCTTAGGCAGTTTAGCCGCCTTTTCAGGAATTGAGGTAAGAATCTGCTTAAAGACAGGCTCATCTCGTAATGAGATAAGACTGGTATCGGCAGAGATCATTTCATCATCAACTAGTCCCTTATCAACGGCACGGCGTAACCACTCAAGAGCATCTCGCTTTTGGCCAAGCAATGCATAAAGACTGGCAACATTGTAATAGCTATCGAAAGCATAAGGCGCCCCCACTGCTAGACGTTGATTGTAGACAATAGCCCGCTCATAACTTTTAACATCATCCATACTTAGATTCACACCACCAACCACGGCGCGGCGTGGTCGAGTGTTACCATTATTAGTATCCGTGGATGTTTGTGCCCACAATGGCGTGCCAAGCAGTACTAATGTCAAAATTAGATTCAGCCAAGTTAAAGATCTTTTCCTCACCAAGCCTCCAACTCCTCTCTATTACACTTAAATTATTTCTGAATGATGCCAGCGCGCAATTGATATAATCCTTCCACTACTACACGTTCGCCAGTCTCCAATCCAGTGGCAATCTCTGCTTCTGCCAGTCCTATTGAGTTGACACGTACAAGGCGGCGCTCAAACTGCTCACCACCCTTGTAGACAAAAACTATCTTCTCGCCCTGATCATCGACAACTGCCTCGCGCGGCACACTGAGCAGTTCACGACCATTGCTGGTGTCGATTGAAATCTCAGCCGCCATACCATCACGTAACAGGTTGTCAGGATTAGCAACCTTAAAGTAGACTGGTACAGTACGCGCGGTTAAGTTTACTCCTGTTGCGATCGTAAAGAGTCGCTCTTTGTTGTGTACGGTTACCGTGTAGACTTCATCGCTCAAGCCTGGCACACGGTAACTAGCTTGCGTTGCTGCCAGCACTTTGCGTAGATCGTTTTCAAAGACTTGCGCCTCAATCCAAATATTGGATAGATCGACAATCGTCATGATTGCCTTGCCAGCATCTACCTGCTCACCATTGACTGCGCTTACAGTGGCAACCAGGCCAGTAATAGGAGCGCGCAGTGATTGCACGGTGACAGGATCTTTAAAATCTTCTCCTACATCGATCAAGTTCTGTTGTGCATGGGCCGCTTCAGCAGAAGCAAATTGCATACGCTGTTCTGCCTCTTGTAGCTGTTTGAGCGGCACCGCCCCAGCTTCATAGAGCTTGCGTACACGACTTAACTCAACATTGGCTGCTACCAATCGTTGACGGCTATGCTCGGCTTCATCACGTGCCTGTGTGCGACGTATACGTTGCTCCAAACGGTAAGACTCCAAGCCAATCTGATCGGATACACCCATTACCTGTTCAATCTGTGCAATCGTCTCACCTTGACGTACAATATCGCCTACCGTAAGCGATCGTTTGAAGCGTACCAATCCTGTGATCGGTGTGCTCATAGTAGCTTGTGATTGTGGTGGTACACGTACAAAGCCATTCACCTGAAAGCCACTGACAATAGGCTTGAGTGTTACTGGTACAGTCTTGATACCAAAGAGCAGTTGGGATTCTTTTGTTAGTGTGATTGTATTACTCGCTGGCACTGCTGCAACCGCGGCAGCTAGGGCTGTTTCGCTAGGCAACGCCTTTAGCCAGTCTATCTGATTAAATATCAGTATACCAATGATTGTAATAGCAGAGAGACAGCCATACTCCATTGCCAAGCGTCGTAGCAATGCCATACTATCGCCATGCGCTAATACCCGCACACGTCGAAACCGGTATGTGCCAAAGCCAACCATAAGCACTAACCAGAAACCTGCCACCCCATATAGACGGTAGTTAAGAGGCGCACGTGTAACTGAAAAGGGAAACTCTACGGCAAAGTTTGCCCCTGTAGAAGTAGAGACATTGAACACAATACGATATTCACCTGCTGCAGTAGGATGCAAGTGTACACCGTAGACCCCCGGTTTGCCCTCACTATGTGTTTCTAAACGAGAAGCTAGCGTCTCACCATTGGCGGTCTTTAAATCTGCCGTCACACTTGCTGCTTCCAGGGGCAGCAGTCCGCCGGCAAATCCACCCTCAATTACTTCCTTTAGCTCAACCTCAAATTGAACCTCTTGCTCTACCTGCGCACTGCCAGGTAGCTGTGCTAGGGTAGCCTTAAAGATACCCTGTGATGTCTCAACATTACGTGTGTCGGTTCGTGCACTAGCGCGTGCTGTAGTTGATGAGGCGGGCTTTGGTGTGGGCGGGGCGCTGTGATCCTCGCCGCCATGAGCAAAGACTACATTAACCAGTGTGAAGGCAAGAAAGAGTACCCAAACAGATCTCTGCATAACTTTCTCCAATAATCTATCTTATAATAGTCGAGGCGGCGGCAGCAGAAAAGAGCCCCTGCCACGCAGCAATTCTATAGTCTCTTTGTGTGGCAGGGAAGGATCTGGGAACTATTTTTGAACTGTCTGGATAAGCTGTTTATTGGTGAGGTCGTTACCAACCTTTTCCGTGCGTGATGCATAATAGCCCTCTTTAGTCCTTATCACCAATTCATCACGCGATTTTCGCGTACGAGGGACAAGCTTTAACTTAATGCGGCGAAAACGTCCATCCTGTTTTGTGTTGGAAGAGACATAGCCAATACTGTAGCGTGTTCGTAGATGTGTGATAAGTTGACCCAGTTTGGTATCAACCTCATTCTTATCGGCGGGCATTACCTCTCCACCTGTCTTTTTAGCATAAGTATTAACACTGCCAGCCGATAAGAGCACACGAGACAGTATCGTAGTAGGGTTTTTTGCCATCACTTTACCAATTACGCCGCGTACAATCAGACCACATACCGCCCCCCCTGATTCAAATAGCTCTGCTAATGCCTCCTTCTCCGAATGTTCTTTGCCAAAGGGGTTTCTGTTAGAAACATTGTCTGTAACAACGATGATAACGCGGCGGCTGATTGGGTTTGAGGATTTACGTAGTTGTAGGGCCGCCTGATAAACACCTTCATTAAGGAAGGTAGCGGCACCTAAATGTTGGGTGAACTGGTTAATATTTTTTATACGATCGGCAATAAGCTGTCGGTCACGAGTAAAGTTTGCAATTAGCTCTGTCTTACCAGCAAATGCCATTAATGCGACCTCATCCTCAGGTTTGAGCTGTTGTAGCGCATCCAATGCGCCATCACGAATCTGTTCTAAGATTGGTCGCACACTACCACTGACATCAAGTAGCAGAATGATTGAAAGGGGCAGTTTATCTTGGCTGAAATTGGTAATTGTCTGTTTTGTACCATCCTCGTAGAGTTCAAAATCCTCCTCGCTTAGACCGCTGATAGCTAGACCAGTCTCCTTATTGAGAACTTGTACATCAAGCACAACCAATTCTGTACTAAGTTTGATTACCTCTTCAGAAGAATTGGTGGGTTGCTCCTGCGCGCCTGCCGAGACAAATATCACTAGGCAGAACATGGTGAGAAAGAGTAGCTGATTGCCCATTCTCTGCATATCTATCTTGCCTCTCTGTATTTAGGGTTAGAGCTGATATTGGAAACCATTAGAGGCTAGCTAGCCAAGCTAGGTTGCCTGAGCCAACCATAGCCGCTACCAGCACACTTATGCCGATACAATTGTCTTGCTGCGCGAAAACTGACAATAAATTTAATTTTAATCAAGACTAAAATACGGTTTGATTTATTTGTCGTTGTTTATATAATGCAGGAAGAAGATTTTAAGCAAGCGTGCTACTGATCACACGCAAATATAGACTTTGCTGGTTGGGGGGTGACTATTAGCAATGTCGCCAGCAAGGAAGAGACAAAATCAGTAGGGCACAGCGAAGCCAGGCTTAAAGAGATTGTCCAGGATGCCCGGGTGGTTCTATTTGGCGTAGATAGTCCTAGTCTGCAGACTTTGGGCGAGCGTCAAGGGGGAGGTGTCAATGAAACTCCTGCCAAATCTTTTTCACACCCTGCCAGTATTTTTATTATCTTTGTTAGCATACTAGCATTACTAGGCTGGCTGTTAGATATAGAGACACTCAAACGAGTTTTAGCTGATCTAGTGACAATGAAAGCCCATACCGCTTTCGCCTTTCTACTGTCTAGCCTCTCACTCTGGTTACTGCAAGTAAAACCAGTAAGGCCAAAGCAAGTTTACTATGGTGAACAAGGAGAGTTCTATGAAGTCACCCTTACGTATTCTTTATCTTGAGGATGACCCTAATGATGCAGAACTTGTTAAGGGAGTGTTAATGACAGAAGGGATCATTTGTGATCTAGTGCATACCGATACACGCGAAGCGTTTATTAGCGCACTAGAACAGAGCAGCTTTGACTTACTACTCTCTGATTACTTGCTACCATCTTTTGACGACCTATCAGTACTACAGATTGCACGACAAAAATGGCCTGATACACCGTTTATATACATCTCTGGAACCATAGGGGAAGAGGCAGCTATCGAGCTGCTCAAACAGGGCGCGACCGATTATGTTCTTAAGCATCGCTTATCAAAGCTTGCGCCGGCAATACAGCGAGCATTGCGTGAAGCTGAAGAGCATATCAAACGTAAGCAAGCAGAAGAGCGATTACATGAGCAGGTAGCCTTATTAGATATTGTTCCAAATGCGATTCTGGTGCGAGATCTTGAGAATCGAATCCTGTTTTGGAATAAGGGCGCTGAACGTTTATATGGTTGGCCAGCGGCAGAGGTGATCGGTAAGAATATTATGGAGATTCTCTATCAAGAAGATACCCAGCCTGCAATAGCAGCCTGGCACAGTGTCAAGCAAGCAGGAGAGTGGACCGGCGAGCTGCCTGAAGTGTCACAAAATGGTCATAAAATAATTGTAGATAGTCATCTGATACTATTGCGTGACCGTAATGGCATTCCCCAATCGGTACTTTCTGTCAGTACCGATATTACAGAGAAGAAAGCATTAGAAGCCCAGTTTCTGCGCGCTCAGCGTATGGAGAGTATAGGAATATTGGCAGGTGGTATCGCGCACGATCTCAACAATGTGCTGGCACCAATCTTGATGGGATCACAGGTGCTACGTGGGCAATTAACTAATGAGCGCGGCCGACGTGTGATTACTACCATTGAAGAGAGCGCGCAACGAGGCGCTGACTTGGTCAGGCAAATACTATCTTTTGCCAGAGGTATGGATGGTAACTATGTCGAACTTAATGTTGGTCATCTGATAATGGACATACAGAGGATGATGTCTGAAACTTTCCCCAAATCGATCAACATCAAAGCCCTGGTTGCCAAAGATCTATGGACATTAACTGGCAATGCTACACAGATCTATCAAGTATTGATGAACATCTGTGTAAATGCCCGTGATGCAATGCCACAGGGTGGCGAAATTCAGATCAAAGCAGAAAATACTCTTATTGATGAGCATTATGTCAGTATGAATAGGGAGGCTATCCCCGGCAAATTTATCTTGATTACAATAATGGATACAGGAATAGGAATTCCTGCAGAAGTTATCAATAGCATCTTCGAGCCATTCTTTACCACTAAAGAGATAGATAAGGGTACAGGGCTTGGACTATCTACCTCGCTAGCGATAGTGAAAAGTCATGGAGGTTTTATCAATGTCTATTCTGAGAGTGGCAAAGGCACAAAGTTTACTATCTATCTGCCTGTCTCTAGCACAATAGAATCGACCAAAGTAACTAGCGAACAACTACAGCCCCTTGCTGGCCATGGCGAGATGATTCTTGTGGTAGATGATGAGGCATCGATCTGCGAGATTACTAAAGCTACCCTAGAAGCCTATGGTTATCAGGTAGTGACGGCTAAAGATGGCACAGAAGCAGTAGCGCTCTATGTTACCAACAAAGATAGAATAAAACTTGTCTTAATGGATATGATGATGCCTAATCTGGATGGTCCGGCTACTGCCAAGATACTTCACAAGATCGATCCAACCGTGAAAATAATCTCTGGCAGTGGGTTTATGGCAAGTACCAAAACTGTCCCAGATACCAATATACAAGCATTTTTAACTAAACCCTATACGGCTGATAAACTACTAGAGACGGTTGCTCAAGTACTGGATACCAAGCAACTCTCAAAGCATTGTCAGTTATGGTAAACGAGGTTAAGAATGGCGTACGGCATTAAGGAAACGCTCGCCAAGAATGGCTGCCACTTGCTGGTAGATCGCTAGTGGTACACGTATGGCGATATTCTCATCATCTTCACACCATATCGTAGCATTGCGTTGCGCGTTATTGAGCATTGCTACTGAGGCAGTAAAGAACTGTCGCTTGACAGGAACTGTCTCATTACCATCTGCAATCGTTTCATTGGTGCGGGTATCGGTAGGAGAGACAATAAGTGCCACCGTCTTGGCAGGACCTTCTGGTGGGGTCACCTCAACACGATATCGTCCTGATACCAACCAGTAGTGATAATGGGTATCGGGAGGGCGCTCTCCCTGAAAGACCAGCCGATCCCCTTTACGAAAAAGAATATAATCGCCATATCGGCCCAACCCTGCCAGCGCCATACGTTGCTCATCGGTGTCGGCAAAGTAATCGACTACCGCAGTCGCCACCCAATCTTGGTAGCTGGCTGATCGTATCTGACGTAGTGGGCGCGGGATAGTCTCTTGTTGGGGGTTGAAGCGGGTAATCACCTTGATCGAACGTGTCAGGGTCTCGCCTGCGTTATACTGTTTTAGACAATCGCCATCAAACTGTGCCAATATCACGGTGATATTATCTTCTCCTCCACGTGCCTTGGCCAACTCAATCAATTGTTGCGCGGCTGCCTCAAGCGATACACCATTAGCAATAATTGTCTGTATCTCATCCTCTTTCAACTTACTATAAAGACCATCAGAGCAGAGCAGGAAGAGATCGCCGGAATGTAATTCCATTGAGCGGCAAGCGACCTGTAGGTATTCCTCCTGGCCTATTGCCTGCAATAGTACATTGCGGTGTATACCGCGCTGGGCTGCCGCAGGACTGATCGAACCGGAGTCAAGTAGTGCTTGATACATTGTCTGATCGCTGGTGATCTGCTTGATACGCCGATCACGTAGAATGTAGGCGCGGCTATCACCAATTTCTGAGATATAGACCAGGTCGCGCTCAACCAATAAGGCAGTGACAGTAGCGCCCATACCACGCATACGTGGATCTTCTTTTTGTTGGCGCCAAACGGCCAGATTGGCGGCTTCGATCGCTGCCTCCAAACGGCTAAACGAGGAGAGAATACTGGGTAGGCGGGTTAATTCACGGCGAATCGTATCGACGGTTAAATGGCTTGCTACCTCGCCAGCCAATGCTCCCCCCATGCCGTCTGATATTACTAGTAATAGACTATTAGCTTCCAGTGGCAAGGTAACACGGCATTTACTGGCTAATACTTGCCCAGTACGTGGATAACCAATGATAAAGCAGTCTTCGTTCTGCTCGCGCACAAGCCCTCTATCGGTCATCCCTACAATTGTGCTGGTAATAAAACCCATATAATTAGCACCCTATGTTACGCCACCGGATAGAATATAATTCTTATCAAGAAAAATTCTAGCCTAAAACCGCTCCGCCGCGAAACCGTGCTACCCTAGCATCTTTGCTCGTAAGCAAAGAAAAATTTATTAGGCATTTGTGTTATCTTAGTGATATTTTGAGGAAATAGACCTATATTTTGTCGGCTGCTTATTGAGGAGAGTCGCTATGTCGGTTTGTTCCAATCGGCGTTGTGCGCAACCGAACGCTGGTGCGGAAGGCCGTTGTATTACTTGTAACTCGCTATTGGTGGGACGACTGTTGCGTGATCGCTACCTGGTTAAGGAGATGGTCAGCCGCGGCGGATTTGGCGCCACCTATATGGTGAACGACCAGGACTGTTTTGATGAGATCCGTATACTGAAGGAACTGCGGCCTATCTCGATCGAAAACGATGAACCTGATACCGGTCCGCGCAAAGAGACGGCAGAACGACTCTTCAAACGTGAGGCGCAGACACTGCTTAACCTTAATCATCCTGGCATACCCAAGCTCTACGCCTATTTCATACAGGACGGCTACTCCTATCTACTGCAAGAATATATCCCTGGCCGTACACTTGCCGAGATGGTTGAGCAACGTAAGGAGAACTACGCCGAAAAAGAGGCGCGTCAACTACTTGCTGAATTGGCCGAGATATTACGTTATTTGCACTCGCAACAACCGCCTATTGTACATCGCGATATTAAGCCGCAAAATTTGATGCGACATACTGATGGCAGACTGCTGCTAATAGATTTTGGCGCCGTCTGCCGTGCTGCCAATCCTGAAGGTCATGGTCAGACCCTGATTGGCTCACCAGGTTATGCACCACCAGAACAGATTATGGGTCAACCAGTGCCACAGAGCGACCTATATGCTGCCGGCGCCACGGTAGTGCGATTACTCACGGGGCGACATCCTTCACAGCTTACCAACAAGACCAAACAACGTATTGAATGGACATCACACGCCGCCGTGAGTCGTCCTTTCTGCGACCTCATTAATGAACTGCTGGTGTTGGATCCCAATCGTCGCTTAGGAAGTGCAGCAGAGCTAGCACGTTGGTTAAGAGAGTTAGCGGCAGTGCCACCAGTCGTAACGGGTGGTAGTACACCAGTACAGCCGGTTAGTGCCGACGATGCCACAATAACAGCAATCGCCAATTCAGACTCAAGCACTGGACTTAAACGTGGACGCGAGATATCGCGTCTGACTGTTATCGACATCATTACTGCGTTAAAAGGAGATGTAGATATCAATGCTGGTACATTCCAGCGTGTACCAGTACCCTTGCTACTTTCACGTTGTAGCCAAAGTCGTGTCTCAGGACTGCTCTCCTGTACATACAATGGTGTGACTAAGACAATCCAATTTGATCAAGGCGCAATTGTTTTTGCTACTAGCTCGCTTAAAGAAGAACGCCTCAGTGAGCAGTTACTAAAACGTGGGCGTCTCACTATGGCAGAGTATGAACGAGCAACACAGTGTGTTGACGAGACTGGTCAACGTATGGGTACAGTGCTTTTACAATTAGGTATTATTTCGATTGAGGAGCTTACTCCATTAGTGATTGAGCATGTCTCGAACCTTGTCTACTCAACCTTTGAATGGATTGAAGGCAATTATATCTTTAACCAGTGTGCTCCTCCACCAGAAGCGATCAAGATGCCCTTCTCGACTGCTGATATTATCTTTGAAGGTATAAGGCGGCTAGAGAATTTAGAACTGATTAAGCTTTGGCTAGGCGATTTCAAACAGCGATTTCGTACTACTGCAGATCCGCTTGTGCTTTACCAGACGGTCAAGCTCTACCCACGCGAAGCCTTTGTTGCTTCGCGTATAGATTCAGCTATGTCGATCGAAGAGTTACTCTCATATGGTGGTCTACCCGAAGATGAGACGCTACGCACAGTCTGCGGCCTGCTTGCGATCGGCATGCTAGAACAGACAGGTGAGATTGTTAGTGGTGAATTAGCGCAGAGTATGCCAGTAGGAAATGTATTGACCAGCCCTGATCCACTTCCACAAGATTTTGATTTCTCTACTGCTGCTGCCTTCTGCTATGAAGTAGAGAGTAAATTGCATAGCATAGAGAATACGGATGCCTATGGTATATTGGAGATCAGTCGTCAAGCTAGTGATATGGAAGTAGCCGATGCCTACAAGACGCTAGCACGCAAATTCCATCCCGATCGCCATTCTCAGTTACTTAACTACAATCTCAGTCTACGCACCGACCTAGAGAAGATCTTTCAAGCCCTTGCTAGCGCCTTCTCGCTACTTGACACACGTGAAAAACGTAACCTCTACAATACACTTTCACGTTCTGGTAAATTCAGAATCGATACTACTACAACACGTGTTGCGGCTGCCAAAGATGCTCAATCCCAAACTAATGAAAGCCGCTCAGCTTCATTGGCTGCCAAGCCGCTAGTATCTAATGATGCCGCTGATTGGCTGCGACGCGGTCAGGAGAACTATCAGTTGGGTCAATATGAACAGGCGCGGCTGGCTTTTGAGCGAGCCACTGAATTGGCGCCTCAGGTAGCCGAATACCACTTTCAGCTTGCCCGTGCGCTTGCCCACTTAGTCGGTAGTTTCTTAGCTGCAGAAGCACAGTTCTATCGTACATTGGAATTAGCGCCTAATAATGCTGACTACTACGCCGAATTTGGCCTTTTCTACCAGCGCTTCAGCCTGATAGATCGCGCCGAACGTATGTTTGAGCAGTGTCTTAAACTCAATCCCCATCATCCCGTAGGGCTACGCAGTCGCCACAAATAATCTTCTTCTAGATACACAAATATTTGGCAAATGATTACCTAAATGTGGCAACTTACTAGTCTATCTGGTATCACGCTTATCTTATTGACACCCCCCTTGACTATCAAATAGGCACTCTTGGGAGCGGGAGCCCTACTTGCATAATGCAGTAAGTTATCGAACTTGTTACTGGGTACTTTTGAGGAAGTTGTGATCATGAAGAATAGAAATATCGATAACTCAAAGGGGCAACTGCCAATAATGCTTTTTACTGAGACCCTCACGATCGGCGGTACCGAGCAACAGATGATGGAGTTGGCTAAACGCCTAGATAATAATCGTTACAAAATCGTACTGGGGTGTAAACTCGCTAGTGGTCCACTGCTCAAAGAGGTTACCAGTGCACAGATACCACTAATAGAATTTCCTCTACGTAGCTTTCGGGAGCCACATGCGCTCTATCAACTGAGCCGACTAGTAAAATTCCTCTACAGACATCGAATACAGGTTCTACATACGACCGGTAATATGGGCAATACTTTCGTTGCCCTTGCTGGTATGCTTGCCTCTGTTCCTGTGATCATCACTAGCCGACGCGATCTAGGCGATCTGACGCCTGCGGCCTTAAAGCTGGTACAAAGGATCATTGCAAAAAAGTCGAGTGGTATATTAGTCAATGCAGTACGCATTAAGACTCAGCTTATTGATGAAGAGGATGTAGCGCCAGAAAAGATTCATGTGATTGCCAACGGTATAGACCTCTCACGTTTTGTTATTACACCTAGTCAAACTACTAAAATTCTTTGCGAGTTCGATCTGTACCGATATTCTCCTCTTATTGGTGTGGTAGCCAATCTCAAACCAATTAAAGGTATACAATTCTTCTTACCCGCTTTTCGAGAGCTGCTTAGATATTTCCCTAATGCACATGCGCTCATTGTTGGTACAAGTTTCCCTGGTTGGGAGGAGGAGTTGCGACGACAATGCGATCAACTAGGTATTGGCGCACATATCACCTTTACCGGTTATCGTGCTGATATTCCCGCATTGCTTTCTGTTATCTCGCTCTTTGTCTTGCCATCACTTTCTGAAGGTTTGCCTAATGCGCTGATGGAGGCAATGGCCAGTGGTGTGCCGGCAGTGGCAACAGCAGTAGGTGGTACATTGGAATTGATCAAGCCAGAGGAGACTGGTCTACTGGTTCCTCCTGGCGATAGTGAACAACTGGCGGCAGCAATGCTAAGAATAGTTTCGCAGCCAAACCTAGGGGCAAAATTGAGTAGTGCTGCACGCCGCTTTATTGCTCATTACGATATCAATCGTATGGTGCAGGCAACAGAAAATCTTTATGAACAACTTTTGGGTAGAGCAGACTGGCAGGCTACTCAAACAAGTATGGATAACCTTACTGCCAACTAAAGCAGGCCATCTTGCCTATAGCAAATAAAATAGGGTAGGCAATGTTGCCCACCCTATTCGTTAAGAATTGCTAATTAACCTGTTATCGCTTGCGCTTGACAACATTGCGAGTCTTATAGCCACGAACAGGTGTAGGATTTGTGAGTTCTGTAAGCAATTCAGGGGCAATACCCTTGGGAATCCTTAAAGAGTGGCCAATTGGTGGTGTGACACCAGCAACCAATTCAGGATTGAGGCTGGTAATTGTATCAACTGGCACCTTAAGTGTGGCAGCGGCAGTCTGTAGTGTCGTACCACCACTCACTACAACACGTTCAAACTCCCAGCTCTGTTCAGCATGTGGCTGAAACCCATAGGCCTCAGGATTCTTTGCGATCGCGATCACAGCAAGAATTGCAGGGACATAGTTGCGGGTCTCTTGAGGGATAAAACCGCGCTCTCGCAATATCCAGAAGTCAGCATAACCACACCTTGCAATCGCACGATCAAGCCCATTCTCACCACAGTTGTAGGCTGCCATGGCAAGCAACCAGTCACCTGCATAGTGATCAGCAAGGAAACGCAGATAACGAGCGGCAGCACGTGTCGATCTTTCTGGATCTAGGCGCTCATCAATCCAACCATCCTGACGCAGGCCGTAGCGACTGCCAGTTGCTGGGATAAATTGCCAAATACCTCTTGCCGAAGCGACTGAAGTTGCCACTGGTTGCCAGACCGATTCTACTTGGGCAAGCCAGATCAGATCAGTTGGCACGCCCTCTTCTTGAAAAACCGTCTCAGCATATGAACGGTACTTACCGGCACGTAAGAAGCCTGTCTCGATTGTACGACGACCCTTACCAGCAGTGAAATATTGTATAAACTGGTGAACAGGGCGCGGTAGATCGGTCTTGAAGGAGAAATCTGAGACTTTTAACTCTGGCTGTTTGGCTGTAGTTGTAGCTAGTTGTTCCAACTCGGTATCGGTTAAGCGGGAAATATCTTTTGTGGGCGAACCCTCATAGCGCTGTTGACCAAGACCTAGTACGTTTTCTGAACTTGCGGAGAGTTGCTGTAGCACAATCTTATCAACTAGTTCGCGGTAATAGGTGCGTAACCGTGTGTCTGAGTGTATATCTATGCCGGCCATCAATAACTCGTCTACAGCACGGTCAAAGTGTATACGCATACGGGCAAAATCGTTCTCTGCAAGTGCTGTGGCACCCTGCTTATAATGCAATTCTGCACGCTCAATTAATGTACTAACCTCCTTCTCCTTGAGAGTCGCCGATGGCTGCTGAGCATATGCAGACTGGCTGACTAGTGAGAAGAGTAGGCAAAGAATCAACGTTTCAATAAAAAAGCGTCGATACAAACTAAAAACCTCTTAAAAAAATTGTCAACAGATCCTTCTTCTGTTGCTGTGCTTTTACAGTCTCCCCTAGGAGACTTGCTGCATTAGTATTGCGTGAATGGTAAACTTGTCGCCCATAGCTTTTAACGCTATCCTTCGGGAAAAGTTACAAAAATTTGCCCTTCCCGCTAATTGTTGAGCTTGTTGGGCCTTCAATAAGTCTAGCGGAACTTCCCTGTACCTGGCAATATCGAGATTGCAGGGGAGGAATATGTTATGAGCAAAAAGATAGTAGTGACTATTTATAGCAAACCCGGCTGTTGTTTATGTGATGAGGCAAAGGCCAACATACTTGCTTCACCTTGTTGCCATCAGATCGAATTGCGAGAGGTTAACATCGAGACAGATGCTGAGCTATTTGAGCGCTATCGTTATGAGATACCTGTAATCTTTATAGGGGAGCGCAAAGCCTTTAAGTATCATGTAACCGCGCAAGAGTTCTGTGCACGTTTACGCCGCCACCTAAATGGCGAGTGATATCTTTACTGGCAACTAATTCTACGACCACGCGACTCACCCTCAACACGCCGCAATTGCCGACCATTGGTACGATATTCATAATTTGGCGAGTCTTTCTCTCCATTGACAAAAAGCAGTATCTGATGACCAGGGGTAAGCGCTTGAGTACACATCTCGCCCTCTTGCGCTGCGTCCAAGCAGCCGTTGGGAAATGTCTTACGCGTTACACTACGTACCTCTACACGATCTTTAGCGACCTTCTTCTCCTTTGCCAGGTCATTACGCGCACACTCAACCATATTTTGATTGACTTCCTCTTGTGCAGCAGTAGATAGGTGGATACTTGATAAGCAGGCAAAAAGTAGCACGAATAGTAAGGGTTTTTTCATAGGTTTCTTACCCAGAGTTTTAGTGTTGCTGGCGATAAGCTTCAAACTCTAGATTTTGGACACGCAAGTCTAGTTCCGGAAAATTGAATGATATTTGTCCGTTCATTATTCCTCGATCATTGATTGTGCCGTGAAAAGCAATCTTACGGAAATATTTATTACCTATTGCCACCTCACGTGTGCGAAAGGTTATCATGTCACGGGTGACATTGCCAGTTTCCAACTGTTCTGTAATAGGACGCTCACCTACCAACCACTTGGGCGCAACCGTTACCTGTCCGTTTAGTGTTGTCTCATGCTGTAATAGAATAATCTCTATAGCAGCCTCCTTGCCATCTACATTTATATTTGCCTGGTAACGCCCGGAAGAATTGAAATAGGCAATATTGGATTGTGACGAGCGTACTACAAGAAAAACGGCGGGCGCCAACACGCCTACAATAATGCCTAGGACAAGACCAAACTTCAACTTGTTGCTAACCAGGAACGACTCGAACAGACTGCCTAACCATCCACGCCAACGGGCGCCCAGACTAAGCGATTCGGCGCGTGGTCTGCTCTGCGAATCTTGATAAACTATAGGACAGTGATTGTCAGCAACATTCTCCTCATCACAGAGTAGATGATCATAACCAGCATTGATCAGATCCTGACGCGTTGTCTGTGTCTGAGGCAGTGACCAGAAACGCTGATCGGTAAATTCGCTCTGGCAACGTGGGCACAAGAAGGCACGGCCAGTTGCCACCGTAACAGTTTGTGCACAATTGCGCAATGAAGTAAAAACCTGCCGACAGCCAACGCAGTAGCACATCAGCCAACCACAGCAAGAACACTTAAAGAAATGTAACTGCTGATATGAACAGCAGGTAAAGAGAGCAGTATTAGCAATCAGGTTGGTGGCTGTCTTTCCCGGTGTTGCTTGCTTTGTCATACTTGACCCCCTATTGGCTCGATCTTTAGCACACATGATGTCAAAAAACCATTGCCAGGAACAGGAGAATCTTGCTAAAGGGGGTTTTTTGTTCAACCGCTTGTTGAATCTGCGCTAGGTTATTTGTTACTTTAATACTACAGGAGGTGAGTATGGATGAACGGGAGTTTTACACCGAGCGCCGTGTGATGAAGACCGCCAATTACACCTGCCCAAAGTGTCGGCAGCGCGCTGACTATGAGATACAATGGATCGAGCGTAGCAAGAAGCGCTCGCTTCCCTCGCACGCCTCCGAGATCGATCGTGCCAAATTTGCCAAGGCCCGCAATCACCTGGTACGTGTCGATGACGTGTTGGTCTGCAAGAATAAGCGCTGTTCTACTCGTTTCGACATTCCCAACTTTCAATCTGTAGTATTCATATAACCCGATGATCACTGCAGCCTTTACAAACCTCGACCGTACCGCCAATCAAATATCAAAGGGTGGGCGGACGGTCGAGCATCTTACGCACTGCTAATAGCAGATCCTCAACCGAGAAAGGCTTCTGAAGAAATCCTACCTGACCATCAGCAATCATCTGCTCAATTACGCTATAGTCGCCAAAACCGCTAGAGACCAGTATACGAGCCTGCGGGGTAAGTCGTCTCAACCGGGCAACAATCTCCTGCACACTCATATTTGGCATAATCATATCAGTAATAATCAGATCTACTTGTTGAACCTTAGTATGCAATAGTTCAATTGCCTGTGGACCATCGCAGGCTATGTGTACACGATAACCATGGCTTGAGAGGATGTCGTTGAACAACTCCCTTATATGTTCCTCATCATCAATTACCAATATAGTCTCCTTGCCACCCTCTGCAACAATTGGAGTAGTGTCAGTCAGTAAAATTTCTGGCTTGTCACAAATAGGGAAATAGATTGTGAAGGTACTACCACGTCCTGGTCTGCTCTCAACCGTGATTGTGCCATTGTGCCTTTTGACAATACCATAAACCATCGCAAGACCAAGCCCTGTGCCTTTGCCTGGCTCTTTTGTAGTGAAGAAGGGTTCAAAGATACGTGCCAGTGTTTCCGCACTCATACCCATACCGGTGTCACTGATCGATAGGTAGACATAGTGTCCGATTTGCGTGCCCATATGCAGACGTACAAACTCTTCATCAAGCAGCACCTCTCCTGTAACTAATAAAAGTTGTCCACCCTGCGGCATTGCGTCACGGGCATTGAGGCAGATATTCAGCAATGCTTGATGAAGTTGGCCACTATCTGCCTCTATATTCGCAAGCGTTTCATTACACTCTACTTCGATCTGTATACGCTTATCGAGAGTATGCTCAAGTAGACTGACAATCTCGTGCACAATACGATTAATGTTAAGTGGGGCAACCTGTGACAATCCGCTACGTGAAAAGCTAAGCAGATGTGCTGTAAGCTGAGCGGCACGCTTGGATAATTCCTCAACCATGCTAATCGGTTTATAGCAAGGTTCGCTAGGCTCACAACCCTGCTTAAGCATTGATGTATAGCCAAGGATACCAGCAAGCAGATTATTGAAGTCATGGGCAATACCGCCTGCTAGCCGGCCTATTGAGTCCATCTTTTGTGATTGCTGTAATTGTTGTTCAAGCAGCTTCTTTTCCGTAATATCTTCGAGTGTGCCCTCATAGTAGAGTACATTGCCTTGGGAATCGCGTACAGCACGGGCATATTCCATCATAATAAGGATACGGCCATCTTTGCGGCGTAGTCGCTGTTCATGCCCTTTAACATACCCTTGTGTCTCAAGCAACCGTTTCAGCGGCTCACGATCGGCTCCTTCTACATATAGATCCTCGGCAATATCGATGGAAAGCAATTCTGCTGCATCCTTGTAGCCAAGTGTCTCGGCAAGCACAGGATTGACAGCTAAAAAGCGACCATCTGGAGTGCTCTGATAGATACCGTTAAGGGCATGCTCAAACATCTCCCGGTAGCGACGTTGCGATTCTATTAGCTCAGCGTAGGAGCGTGTGGCTTCTAGGGCAATCAGCAAATACTCTGCCGTCTCCTTAAAGAAGCTCTTCTCGCCTCTTTTCCACTGCCGTGGATAGAAGGATTGACATAGTACTAATAGCCATTGCTGATCTTCACGGGCGGCAATTGTGTAGACAAGCGCAGAAGCAGTATGGCTAGCAGTAAACCACTCAGCCAATTCTTTTGAGAGGCGTGGCACGGATACTGCAGAGATCGTGAGGGGAATCTGCTGCTTGTGTAATTGTGCAAGCAACATTGACGGCAGTATTACCGAGGGGATCACCATATCTGTAAGCCGCGCACCTACATTTGGACGGCAGGCTTCAGCATCAATAGTTATATAACCGTCCTCGCCGAGCGCACAGATAAGCGCGCGATCACATTGAAAAGTGTCTATCAAGATGGTGAGAATTGTAGTTAACGAGGAGCGATCACGCAGATTAGCACGCAGTGCTGAGAAGATCTGTTGACGCGCGTTACGCCGCACCATACTGGTGAGCGATCTTGACGTGGCCAGTTTAGTATTATCAAGTTGTGGAGAATCTTTTCTCTCCGTCATTATCCGCCAATGTTAAATGGTTAAGCTAATACGTTAATTTGTCGCTATTGACATGCGTGGTTTCTGTATGGGTTGCTAGCGGCTTGATTATAACCTGCTTTGCCATCCAATGGCAAAAATTAGTTAGCAGTTATAAGGAGCTCGAGATATTTAACTAGTAAGTTCAGCAAGCGCCGCGAGCAATGTATCGATCTCTGTATAGCTATTATAGAAATGCGGTGAAATACGTAGCCAGCCACAACGTGGCGCACAGATAATCTTGCGTTTAATCAGTGCCTGATAGAATTCCTCGGGCGAGTGCTTAGGGTGGCGACAACAGACAATTGCCGATGCCTCACTACGCCCTTTGGGTAATAATTGCTCAAAACCCAGCCGTGCCAGTCCAGCACGCAGATAGTCGCATAGATCTAGCAGATAGGATTCGATTCTGGCTGGTCCTACTTCCAGAATCAGGGTAAGAGCGGCGTGTAGTGCATGCAGCCCAATCGTATTTGGTGTGCCACATTCGAAACGTAGCGTGCCTGGCAGATAGTCTAACTGGTAGTCAAATTTTTCATCGAAGCAGCGCCACCATTCTTTAACCGACATCCAACCCACTACGCTTGGCTGGACCTGAGCAAGTGCACGCGAGGAGAGAAAGAGCAGACCAAGTCCTTCTGGACCCATTAGAAACTTATGTGAATCGGCAGTCAGGGCGTCTACTAAATCTGCTTCGACATCAAGCTGTAGAGCGCCCAATCCTTGTATTGCATCAAGGACAAAGAGCAGATTATGCTCACGACAGAAAGCGCCTATTGTGCCTAAATCAGCGCGTAAGCCACTGGCATACTGTACCCAGCTAAGCGCAATCAGGCGTGTACGGCTATCCACCAGGGCAAAGAGTGTATCAGGTATCACACGCCCATCAAGAGCATGCGCCTGTCGTAATTCGACACCATATTTGGCCAGCCGCATCCAAGGATAGACATTGGCAGGAAACTCTATATCACAGCTAACAATATTGTCACCAGCACGCCAATCTATACCATTAGCAATTGCTGAGAGACCATCCGAGGTATTGCCCACAAAAGCGATCTGCTCGGTCTGTGCGCCGATCAGGCGGGCTGCTGCCGCACGTGTCTGATCGATCAAGGCAAGCCAATTATGCCAGTTGACCGCGCCATTTTCAGTGATATCATTAATGATGGCGGCGAGCGATGCGTTAACACGTGTCGAATAGGGTGTAATCGCAGCATGGTTCAAGTAGATATAATTTTTTATTATGGGGAAAAACTGCCGAAGTTCCTCATTCATAGGTATGCGCCTTCAATTATTTCGAGTCTTGATCCATTTTACCCGTAAGCGTTAGGAATATAGAAACCATTCGGGTGGGAGGATTTAGTGTCACGTCAAAAGATCTACTATCTCGCAGATCAGAAGCTAGCAGTATTTATAGAAAAGCTACAACCGCATTTTGAGACTACGCCGCTTAGACCAGCAGAGACTGCCAACATAACCGGCGTGGTATTAGCTACAGTGGCAGGTTTGTCGATTACCTCGCCACTAGCGCGCCCATCGCCACAGCGCTGTTTGATCTTAGTCGGCAATGAGCGTAAATTCGCTGCGTTACCAGCGGAATTAATAAATAGCATCTACGCCTTCTTACCTAATTCAGCACCATACACATTTGTCTGTCAACAGATCGAGAATGCACTGCGTTTCCTACAATTGCATGAGACCGCCGAGAGTGCTCAAACACGCCTGGAATGGCAGACACAGATTATGTATGAGCTAAATCATGTAGGCATGGCGCTTACTTCTGAGCGTGATATGGAGAAGTTGCTGGAAATGATTGTAAGCAAAAGCCGAGAGGTAACACGCTCAGATGCTGCCAGCCTTTATTTGGTAGAATCGGCTAGTGATGGTAGCTCACGACTGCGCTTTAAGTTTGCCCAGAACCAGAGTATTAAGCAGAAGCTTACCGAATTTACCATCCCTATCTCTTATCAATCTATGGCTGGGTTTGTTGCTGAGACAGGCATTCCATTGGCAATCGAGGATGTCTATAACCTTCCTGCCGAGGCGCCCTATATCTTTAATCGTTCATTTGATGAGGAGACGGGCTACCGTACCAAATCGATGCTGGTTGTGCCAATGCCAAATGCTTTCAACGAAGTGATTGGCGTGTTACAACTCATCAATCACAAGCTTGACCCGGCTGCCAAGCTGGTCAGTGCTGCCGCAGTCGAAAGTCAAGTCATACCCTATCCTCAAGATCTCGTTGATGTGGTGGCCTCGCTAGGTTCGCAAGCAGCCGTGGCGTTAGAGAACTCTATGCTCTATCAGAATATTAAGAAACTTTTTGAGGGTTTTGTTAGCGCCGCTGTTACCGCCATTGAGCAACGAGATCCTACTACTTCAGGACATTCCGCGAGAGTTGCAGATCTCACGGTAGCGCTAGCAGAGTTAGTGGATCGTATTAACGAGCCTCCTTTCAGTGGAATCTCTTTCAATTGTGATCAGCTTACCGAGATACGCTACGCTTCGCTGCTACATGACTTTGGCAAAGTAGGTGTACGCGAGGAAGTACTTGTGAAAGCAAAGAAGCTCTATCCATTACAGTTGGAACTGCTACGCTGGCGATTTGATTACTATCGCCAAGTACGACGGGTTGGCAGTTCACAGCGTAAGCTTGACTATCTGCTAGCACAAGGGCGGGATGCCTATTTAGCATCTCAGCCAGATCTTGATTGTGAACTGGAGAGAGAGCTGTCTGAGATTGATGAGATGTGGTCGATTGTGCTCAAGAGCAATGAGCCTACGGTGCTGGCAGAAGGCTCATTTGAGCGCTTACTTACGATTGCTGCACACACTTTCGAACTCTTTGATGGTAGTCAGGCACCATTGCTAAGTGCAGAAGAGATACATACTCTATCGATTCCGCGCGGCTCATTAAGCGATACTGAACGGCGTGAGATTGAACAGCATGCCTATCATACTTTTGTCTTTCTCTCACAAATACCTTGGCTACAGGAATGGAAGAACATCCCACGCATTGCTGGCTATCATCATGAGAAGCTCAATGGCCGAGGCTATCCTTATGGGGTAAGCGCAGCCGAGATCCCTATACAATCGCGTATGATGTCGATCTCAGACATTTTTGATGCGCTTACTGCCTCTGATCGTCCTTACAAGAAGGCTGTTCCTGTAGAGAAGGCGCTTAGTATTATTGAATCAGAGGTAAAAGCTGGCCAGCTTGATCTGGAGCTGTTTCGGCTCTTTCTTGCCTCCAAGGTTTACGAACGAGTGCTAGTTGCTAGTTAGTGCAGTATCGATTTGTGAAAATCATCGCCAGCATATATGATGTAAAGCGAGAAATTCACTGAAGTCTATAAATGATGAAAGCCCACAGCAGCCCTAGCAGCAGCGGGCCAGAGCAGTTCACCGCAGAAGTCCTCAAATCAGAAGCGGAGATTGATCTAGGCCGCGCCGCATTGCTGATCGCGAAATGTGAATATCCATCTCTTGATGTCGAGGCATATCTGCGTCGGCTCGATCAGATCGCACAAGTAATTGCGACACGTGTCTCTGCTCAGCAATCTAGCCAGCCAGAGCTGCTTATCGAGCAGATCAATAACTATCTATACAATGAACTCTCATTACGTGGCAATGTCGAGAACTACTACGATCCCAAGAACAGCTTCCTC
>JBFLVQ010000024.1:0-33218 GCA_040758525.1 Acidobacteriota bacterium | reverse complement strand
TGCAGGTTTTCTCAGTTGCGGCCAAGAGTTATCATTGCGCAGCTATTGAGGCTGCTCAATGATGGCAAATTCATCCTCGGCCAAGATAAAACATTTGGCCGAGGTCTTCTTTGCCTTTTGGATAAACTCAATCTGCCATACCCATTCCGCGCCAAGAGTTGCGATTGTGCCAATTGATCTGAACTTTGTCGAGTTGCGCGGTCTCAAACCAACTGGCAAACTCTTCTCGCCGCAGATAAAATGCAGTAGGTGCAATCAAATGGTCAAGCACAATCGAGTATATATCACGAAAACTGAATTTCGATATATAGAACATATAGTCATTATAAAAGAGTAGCTTGGCCAGGCCTGGCAACATTAAATTGATGGGCCGATAAACAAGCTTAAGGGCAGGATAGAGCAACAATGCCGTGACACTCCAACTGAGTAGTCTTAATAGTGCACGTGGCATCTTAGCAGCAATCCGCTCACGGAATGGATTCACAAAATAGGTTATCCAACCATTGTTTTCTCGCCCATAAACCCATGCCGAGATTGTCCCACCTTTGTGTAGCACCCTGGTCAGTGCAAGAAAGCCGGCAGCAGGATCCGGTAGATGGTGCAATACACCTACGGAATAGATGTAATCGAACTGTACACGAAAGGGCAGGTTGTAGATATCACCTTGCACAATATGTACATTCTCTAGATCACGAGTATTATGATAGGCAACTTCCACTGCCTCACTAAGGTCTAGGCCGATCACTTCACGTGCTCCGAAACGTGCTGCACACCAGGCATGTCGGCCTTTGCCACAGCCAGCATCAAGCACCAATTTATTATCAAAGAACTCACGTGTAATAGGAGCTATCCAATCAAGGAACTGCTGCTCATAAGCCTCATCCAGATGTGCAAAGGCTTTCCAAGAATAGCCAAAACCAGCCGCGGTAGCCTGTTTTTCCTGAGAGAGTTCATCAGGTAGCAGACGAGGGATACCAGCTTGGATTGGGAAATTACGTCGGCACTGCTTGCATAGCAGTTTGCCAGCGATAATCTCGGCGCCTTCCATTACTGGTTCAATAAGAACCAGTTCATATTTGCAGTAGAGACAGACGAGATAGTCAAGTAAGCGTCGTTTCATACCGAATCGTTGAGGTAATATTTGCGCCACAATTGGAACATCATTAGTGTCCATAGCAGCTTGCGATTGTCTCGCTTACCTGCTAGATGCTCGTCTAGTAATCGTGTGACATAGACCGGATTGAAGAAGCCTTCCCGTTTGATCTTCTCTATTCGGAATTCACTGACAAAGAGATCGCGTAGTCCACCTAGAATCAATTTCGCAACAGGAATACCAAACCCTTTCTTACTACGCTTGAGAATTTCTATAGGCACCCGTCCACGCAGACTACGCTTGAATATGTATTTTGATTTCAGGTGGCGTAGCCTTAACCATTCCGGGATTGCACAAACAAATTCTGCAAAGTTGTGATCAAGTAGTGGCGAGCGAGCTTCTAGTGAACAGGCCATGCTGGTGCGATCTACTTTGAAGAGAATATTGTCCGTAAGATAGCAATTGAAGTACTGGTAAGTAAGTCGGTTAAGTGGACTATCTTGAGCATGCTCGCTCTCCAGTTCAATCAACCGACCATAAGGATTGAAACCAGCTAGTTCACGTTGTATCTCTGTTGATAAAAGTTCGTGCTGCTCCTCGGGTGTAAATGATCCAATCCAAGCTTGATTACGCATAGGATTGGCATAGCGTGCCCCTTTAAGAAACTGCTTTACTTTAAAGTCAAAGCTAAAGTTGTTAACAGAAACAGGTAGCAGTGTAGCGACACGTTCGACAGTGGCACGCACCGCCGCCGGTACATGATCATAGATGTTGGCAATACGAAAGGCTGGGAAAGTCGGGTAGCCGGCGAAAAGTTCATCTCCACCATCACCACCCAAAGCAACCGTGACTTTTTCACGGGTAAATCGTGCCAGCAGATAAGTCGCCATTAACGACCCATCTCCCAATGGCTCATCCATATAAGCTGTAACCTCAGGGAGCACAGCCGAGAGCGCATCTAAGTTAAAGACATGTTCAGAATGATCAGTGTCAAAATGATTAGCAACCAGACGCGAATAGGGCGATTCATCGAATGACTTCTCTTCGAAGGCGATCGAGAAAGTTTTGATCTGCTTAGTAGGCATCATTTCTGCCATCATTGCGACCACGGCAGAGGAGTCGATACCACCAGAAAGAAAGACTCCCAGTGGCACATCACTAATGAGTCGCAGGCGCACCGCCTCATGCAGTCGCCGAATCAACTCTGCTTCGATCGCTTCCTCATCCATGCTCTCAAGGGGGCGGAAATGTGGATCCCAATAACGCGCTAAACGTGCTTCACCATTCTCATAGATCAATATATGTGCAGGCGGTAGCTTGCGTATCTGCTTGAACATTGAATGTGGCCAAGGAACATATTCAAAAGCAAGATAGCGACTGAGACTGCGTGGATCAATCTCACGACTAACTCGTGAGTGAGTAAGTAATGCTTTTGGCTCAGAAGCAAAGATAAAGTCACCATTAGCCTGAGCATAATAGAGTGGCTTCTCACCAAAGCGATCACGTGCCAACATCAGGCGCTTGCGCTCTTCATCCCAAAGCGCAAAAGCAAACATACCATTGAAGTATTTAACACAATCCTCGCCATACTCCTCATATGCATGCACGATTACTTCAGTATCAGAATTGGTAGCAAAGCTGTGACCGCAAGCACGTAATTGCTCACGTAGTGTCTGGAAGTTATAGATCTCACCATTGAAGACGATCCAGATTGAGGCGGTCTCGTTGGTGATAGGCTGGTGACCACTCTCTAGATCAATGATGCTTAGGCGGCGATGGCCAAGCGCAACGGGCCCCTCTACATAATAGCCTTCATCATCTGGCCCACGTGAGCGGATTGTGCTGGCCATCTCGCGCACCAATTCTCGACTCGCTCTACCCTTTTCCGTAATGTATCCACAAATGCCACACATTTAGTCTTTATCTGAGGCGATATTTACCGTACAGGCGACGGTATAGATCTTCTTGTTTTGGGACTCGTGATAAGTGCGTATACCCAATTCTGCCAACAGCCCCATCATTATTGATTGTACTCCTAGAATGAAGAGAAACACGGCTAACAAAATTAATGGATTGCGATGTACATAATGGCTATACATATACTTCTCGTAGAGTGTCACTAATGCACTCAGCATACCACCCAAACAGAGCATCAGTCCTACTGAGCCAAAGATATGTATAGGCCGTTTAGCATAGTCGCCCAAGAATTTTACTACCATTAGATCTAGGAAGACCTTGATGGTACGGGAAAGTCCATATTTACTCTTACCAGCTACTCTGGGATGATGAGTAACTGCGACTTCCGTTACACGTGCCCCCTCCCAAGCAGAGAAAGCAGGAATGAAACGATGCATCTCTCCATAGAGTCGCACATCTTTTAAGATCTCCGCACGATAGGCTTTAAGACTACAGCCATAGTCATGCAGATGTACACCAGTAACACTCGATATCAAGCGATTAGCAAGCATAGAAGGGAGTTTGCGAGTAACAAAGGTATCCTGGCGATGTTTACGCCAACCGCTCACAACATCATAACCTTCTTGGATCTTCTCCAACAGGCGTGGGATATCTTGTGGATCGTTCTGCAGATCGGCATCAAGAGGGATAATTACTTCACCACGAGCAGCATCAATCGCTGCTGACATCGCAGCCGTTTGACCATAATTCTTGCGTAATTTGATTACTTTTACACGCTCGTCGGTCAGTGCCAGTTGTCGCAAGATTGTAAAACTACCATCACGGCTACCGTCATCAACGTAGATAATTTCATAGTCGAAATTGAGTTGTGCAAGAATCTCGTTAAGGTGTCTCTGTAATGGTGGGAGGTTCTCTTCCTCATTATAGACTGGGATAATAATGGAAAGATAAGGCTGCACCACCTGCGGACTGAACTCTTCGGTGGCAACTAAGCTCTGCCCTGAGCGGAGCGTCATTAATGTTCCTCCAGCATAACTCTATCGCATAATCGGTTGTTAACCAATTCGGCAGCAGTGTAGCACAATAGATTCCGCATAAGTACGTTGCACGGTTCAGTGCGCTTGCCTAAACTGACAAATCATTATACCACAGGGAGACCTTTATGCGGGTGTTAGTAACAGGAGGGGCAGGCTTTATCGGCTCACATACCAGCCAGGCACTGCTTGCCCGTGGTGACCAAGTCGCAATTATCGACGACTTGAATGATTTCTACGACCCGGAGATCAAGCGGCATAACCTATCTGATATTACTACCAGTGGTCCCTTCCGCTTCCATCACTGTGATATTCGTGACTCGGCCCAACTGACCAAGATCTTTGCCGAAGAGCGGCCTGAGGCGGTAATTCACCTTGCTGCACGTGCTGGCGTACGTCCTTCCTTAGCCACGCCAGTGCTCTATGAAGAGGTTAATGTAATCGGCACAATACACCTGTTAGAATTGTGCCGCCGTTACCCAGTAGGCAACTTTGTCTTCGGCTCCTCTTCATCAGTTTATGGTATTAATAGTAAGTTGCCATTCTCGGAAGACGATCCTATTGATCGGCCTATATCACCTTATGCTACTACCAAACGGGCTGGTGAACTGCTTGCCTATAATTACTCTCACCTTTACCAAATTCCTATCACTTGCCTACGTTTCTTTACTGTCTACGGACCTCGTCAGCGACCAGAGATGGGTATACATAAATTTACCCGTAAGATCTACGCTGGTGAAACCATTGAGATCTATGGCGATGGCCAATCACAACGCGATTATACCTATATAGACGATATTATCGCCGGTGTGTTAGCCGCTCTTGATCGCCCTCAGCCTTTTGCTATCTATAATCTAGGCAACTCTGCACCAGTAACACTCAATCAATTGATTGAGCTAATTGAAGGGGCTACCGAGCGGCGTGCCCAACGTGTCTATCTACCCGATCAACCTGGTGATGTACCGATCACTTATGCCGATATTAATCGGGCACGTAGCGAACTAGGCTTTGTGCCCAACACCGATCTATCAACTGGTATTGCGCAATTTGTGCATTGGTACCGGGATAGATATTAAATACTTATCCCAATTTCTGCGCTTCTAGCCAACGCTCTGCAGCGATCGCGGCCATACAACCAAACCCAGCCGCAGTAATCGCTTGGCGAAAATGTTTATCATGTACATCGCCAGCAGCAAATACACCTTCAATATTTGTCTCAATATTATGGCGTGTGATCAGGTAACCCTGCTCATCCATGTCAATAATGCCTTTGACAAAACCTGTGCTTGGCTGGTGGCCAATTGCAACAAAGACTCCACCAATTGGCTGTAGATGTTCTTCACCCGAGATCACATTCTTGACACGTACGGCTTCCAGAGAATCCTTGCCCACATATTCGCCTAACGCAGAATTCCAGAGAAAATCGATCTTGGGATTAGTGAGGGCACGTTGCTGCATCACTTGACTGGCACGCAGCTTATCACGGCGATGTACAATTGTGACTTGGCGTGCAAAGCGGGTAAGAAAGACAGCCTCTTCCACAGCCGTATCGCCCCCACCTACCACCATCAGATGCGCATTGCGGAAGACAGGCAGAGGGCCATCGCAGGTAGCACAGGCTGATACCCCACCAAGTTGGCGAAAACGATCTTCACCTGGCACATGTAACCATTTTGCTGTCGCTCCCATAGCTAGGATTACGGTTTTGGCAATATACCAATCTGTTCCAATACGCAGGCGAAAAGGTCCCTTGTTCTTGAACTCTACCTCTTTAACATCTTCTCTAATTACCTCAGTACCAAACCGACTAGCCTGCTGGAAGAATTTATCCATTAAATCTGGTCCCTCAATACCTTCAGGAAAGCCCGGATAATTCTCTACCTCAGTAGTAAGCATCAATTGCCCTCCAGGCATCTCTGTCTGCTTAGTCTCACCAGCCGCTACCAGTGGCCGCAGGTTGGCGCGGGCGGCATAGATCGCTGCAGTAAGCCCTGCGGGACCAGAGCCAACAATTATTAGCTCGCGTTCTTTTTCCATTCTGCTTATTTTCTCTCTCTTCTGAAATCAGTATCCCGGCTATTGTAGAGTAAGCACTTTGAAAAAATCGAGGCAGGCTGCCAGATTGCCCGGTAATGATGTCGCCTAGCTTAGGAGATTTTACGTCCAGCCTTCTCATGATCCTTAGCAAGGAAGCGCTCTAAGCGCTCTGTTTCACCACCTTCGTCCATATACATCTTAATAGTATGGCGAAAGACCGCGCGCGCATCTACCATCGCCAACACAATCAGTAAGAATGCTAGCAATAATGATGCACCCCAATAAAAGGCAAAAAATAGTGGCCGTCCGGAAAAGATTTCTTTGTAGCTATAACCGAAATAGGTCATTGCCAGTAGGAGGCTTAAGATACCGATCCCCAACATACGCCGAGCCAGCCGCCGCCGATCAAAATCGGCTAGCGCTCCAGCCAGCCGCGCATCCGTGTAGCGGCGTATCTCATGACGCATCAATAGTGCTGTCACGATTCCAGCAATGATAAAGAGGATTTTCCACATCGCCGCCCAGTATAGCCAAATTTGCTACGCTTGTCACGCTGCCATAATGGGCGGTATAACACCTAAGTCAATTTCGAGTTGAGAAGATGGAAAGATAACTAGATACAGAGAGTAACTCAACAAACTCCTTAATGATATACCAGCATAGCAAGATCCATTAAATATAGTTATATCTACATATGTTATCTTCCCCAGCTATTAATGCTGCCATTATTGTCTTCTCTTTAGCTAGTGCGGTTACTTCTTCTACTACTTTATCTAAATCAGCTTCAAGGCAGAGTAATTTACTAACAGCTATCTCCAGAATATCGATATTTCCAGCCTTTGGCAGACATAGATCTGCGCCTGCTTCCAATATTGCCAGGTATTTATCCCAACTGCTAATAGAGGCCGAATAGGCAATAATCTTTACTTCACCAGTTAATTCTTGCCCTCTACGGATAAGTTCAATATTTCTTATACCGGTTGTATTCACATCAATAATTATTAGATCTAGTTTATGTTGATTAAATATTGTCAATGCTTCTTGAATATCATTAGCTTCGAGCACTATATGCTTGTCACTAAAGATCATCGAAACGACTGAGCGTAGGGATTCCTCGCTATCAACAACTAGTATTGTAGCCATAAAATTTCCTTTCTTTCTGGGTAAACCTCTTTGATCGAAGCTAACAGGCTAAGATGCAAGCCCTGGGCCAAACTTAAAATTTATTACTATCGATTTATCTTCAATAAGATAGCCCTATGGCCAGGCAAATCCATCCAGTACTAAGACGGTTTTTTGACACTGATAAGACGGTTTTATAGCAATTGTACCAATATTAGCCATTAAGATTATCTGCTCAGTATGAATATTCCAACCAGCCATACGGGTTTTTGCTAAATTTGCTTTTTTCATAGCTCCTGTTTGAGGCAGGCTAATGACTACAATATATTGAGTTCAAGATATTGCATTTCCAAAAGCAGTTTCATACAATATTTTGGTAAGTATCTCCCCATTCCAGCCAGATATGCTGGGTTAGGCTAACAACGCAATGGTTTTTTCAGTTATTGCGAGCAGGAGCACGGACAGTGGAATTTCTGGCCGATCTCAATCATACGCAACGGCGTGCAGCGTTAGCACCACCGGGACCATTGTTAGTGTTGGCCGGCCCCGGCACAGGCAAAACACGTACGCTGGTGGCTCGTATACAGAGTCTAATTGAGCATTACCATATACGGCCTGATCGGGTGCTTGCTGTCACTTATACAAACAAGGCTGCGGAAGAGATGCGCGAACGGCTGCGTATTTCATTAGGTGAACGAGCACACAGTCTGCAAGTTTGTACTTTTCATGCCTTCTGTATCGGCGTGTTGCGTGAATGGCATGAAAAGGCAGGGGTAGCCAAACATTTTACGATTGCCGATGAGGATTGCCAGTTGCGTGTAATGTCACGGGTTGCGCCAATGTTAGCAGGCGAACGCTCGGTACGTTATCTGCTCGGACGACTCTCCGGAACACGCCTTAATCCCGCTGAGATGCGCCCTCTCACAGCTATGGAGCAACAACTTGAGCGTCGCTACAAATTGGAACTACGCAAAAATTGTCTGCTTGATTTCGATGATATCCTCTTCCATACCGAACAACTCTTCTTCCAGCAACCAAGTGTGTTGAACCGCTATTGTCGTACCTTTGATGCAATTCTTATTGATGAGTTTCAAGATACTGATCGTGTGCAATACGAGATCATAAAGCAGCTTGTCAATGTACACAGCAATATCTTTGTTGTTGCTGATGATGATCAGTCGATCTTTTCTTGGCGCGGCGCTAATCCAGGTAATATTGATCTGTTCCGTCGCGATTTTGCTTGTGATCTGATTGTTCTTACAGAGAACTATCGCTCCTATCCAGAAATATTGACACAAGCACAATTACTAATTGAACAGAATCCTCGTTTAGCCGATAAGCGACTACAAGCGATCCGTAAACAACTGCAGACCAGCCTGGAGACAATACGTGTAGAACATTTTGCCACTGATTATGAGGAAGCAGCATTTATTATTAAAGAGGTGCGGCGACAAATGGAGCGCGACAGTCGGTTGCGTTATGCAGACTTTGCTGTGCTCTATGCCCGCCATTCAGTAGGAGAGTTTCTTGAGCGTGAGATGATGAAAGCCAACCTTCCTTGTCAGCTTGTGCGTGGTCGTTCCTGTTTCGATCAGCCTGAGATTGTGCGTACGATGCATCTGTTGCGCGTGCTTTACAACCCTAAGGACCAGATCAGCCTAGAGGAATTTGTTGCTAAGGAAGTTGATGAGATGACCTATCTACGTCTCAAAGCATTGCAACGCGAGGAGGCACTCTCAGACTTTCGCACTGCACTTGACCGCTTTCGTAAGCGTAGTTGGGTGCCAGAACAGGAGCGTAGACAAATTGAACGAGTAATCGGACTAATCTCAAATCTGATGTCATTTAAGGCAAATGCCCAGGGAAAACGGCTCTCAGATCTATTTGCAGAGATACTCAACTCACTCTCCGATCAAGAGGTGCTCACCTTATCAGCTTATGCTGATAAGCTCACGGATCCAATCTTCTACAGTAACTTGCGCAAAGCTGCGCAGGCACTCTACGAGGCGCGTACTACACACCGTCCTGTGTTATTATCAATTACTGATCAGCATCTTCGCTTCCTTGCCATTGAGATGCTTAAACGTGCACTTGGCATCACTGTCTACAGTATGCACAATTTCGTCGTGCAGCAACTTACCAGTGAAAAATCGCCCGAGAAACAACAGACCGATCTGCCTCCATTACTAATCGCATTAGATGGTGTAGAACTACATCTTGCTACTGATACGTTGAGATATTGTCAAGGAATAATATATCTGGGCACAGACTATACTCCCAAATTACGTGAACTGCTGCTTGCATTCGACGCACTTGTGCTTAATCCTGAAGAGCTTTCTGTGAGCGAGCGTGGCTTTGAATCTTCTGCAGTTGCTGCACTTTTCAAGCTCTGTCAAGCAACCAGTTGGTTAGGAACGGCTGAATTCCTTGCTGATTATGTAGCACTTGATATCGAAACAACAGATCGTGAAGTTGAGACTACCGATATCATTGAAGTCGCTGCCGTGCGTGTGCGCAATGGTATACCTGGTGAGCATTTTCATACGCTTGTTAAACCTACTCGTCCAATTTCAGTAGAGGCCACTAAAGTGCATGGCTTCACAGAAGCTGATCTTGCTGATGCGCCCCTCTTTAATGAGATTGTTGATAGATTGCTAGAATTTCTTGGTCAGGATGTGCTACTAGCACACAATGGTTATAATTTTGATTTTCCTTGCATTAATCGTAAGCTGCGCGAAGTGGGTCGGCGTAAGCTGGAAAATCGCACTTTTGATACATTGCCAATGGCATCGCGTCTATACCCCGATCGTGGGGCAAGTCTAGATGCACTTGCCAGCGCCTTCAATATCGATACTGGACAACGCCATCGCGCTTATGATGATACCATTACGCTGATTGAGATCTTTGAGCGACTGAAGAAAGAATATGCCTCGCATTTGCGCCGTACCGCTTGTGAACAGTGCCTGGATCTAGCCGCAGCAGGTATGGTGCTTGAGCAAGGCCGTCTCGCTGATGCCCATTCGATCTTAATCAAAGAGGGTCTTATACGCCTAGCAGCACCAGGTTCAACATTGCTAGAACGTTTAGCTGAGCATAATGGTGAATTGGGTTTATTGCGTACACTTGCCGAAGAGGCTCGTGCAGAACAGTTCCGTGCAGGAAATGGCAGTGCCGAGCGTTTTGCGGCATTTGTCCACTTCAATGAGATCGTCTCGCGTTTTGATAACACAGAATCAGGTGAAAATAGCTTGGAACAGTCGATCGAAGCATTCCTCGATTTCGTCGGTCTGTATCAACAGCAGGATAGTTTGCGACGTCGCAATGCAATCAACCTAATGACAATATATGCTTCGAAAGGATTAGAGTTTGATCGTGTCTTCATAGTAGGTCTAGAACAGAACATGATTCCTAGCTTTTATGCGATCGAGAGTCGAGATGCAGAACAACTCGCAGAACAACGCCGTCTTCTCTATGTAGCTATTACGCGCGCAAAAGACCAGCTTATCTTTACTACAGTGGCAACTCGTAATGGTTATCCACAGATCGTTTCAGAGTTTCTTAGTGAACTTTCCCTTCAGTAATAACAATGCGTCCACACCCCTATATAATCGTCCAATACATATAGGAAATGCATCGCATAGAATGGGCTTGCAAGTTAATAAGCTTGCCCAGCAGAAAGAAAAACAGTGGAGGTTGGGGAATTACGGTCACAGCTCGAAAAATTGGTCTTAACAAAATTCGCCGATAGTCAGGCAGGGTTGCTGTATGATAGGCTATATTGAGTCTAAGGTGCTAGTCCAATTACATAAAGCTCCTTCACAAGTAGTACGAGGCAAGACCATCCTGGTAGACAAAGAATTTTTGACAACCGTCTATTCCCTTTCTCAAATGAGGTACAGTAATGAGTGCTATTTCACAATATTTTGAGTGGCACTATCTGCCATTTATTATTCCACTGCTGTTTTCGCTGATTATGATACTACTGTCGCAATTAGTTGGTTTGGCAAATAGCCTAGATGGCGATATAAATCATGATCTGCATCAAGATGCTCATCATGATCTAACGAAGACGGCAGGTGGACCTGGCGAAACCTGGAACATACTTTCACTGTTTGGTATTGGCAAAGTACCACTCTCTGTTCTCACTCTTAGTATGGGCTTGGTATGGGGAGTATCTGGATTTATCGCCAACCTTCTGTTTCAAAGAGTATTGCCTGTACTGTCTGCCTTCCTTGTTGCTCTTGCTGTGGCACTAGTAAGTACATTGACACTAGCTTACCTTATTAGTCGTATCTTTCTTTTCCTCTCACCACCAGAAGAGAATGGAGCGCGTAAAGAGGTCAGCCTGCTTGGTGAGATTGGCATTGTGCAAAGTTCTATTAGCACTGAAAGCGGTATTGTGCTAGTGCGTAGTGGTAACGATTCATTTCGTGTCAGTTGTCGTATACAAGCAGGCGAGTCGATTATCAAAGCAGGTGAAAGCGTACAGCTAATCGCCTATGAACCTAGCCAGAATCTGTTTTATGCCCACGCCATAACGGCAGAAGAGCCACCTAAGCCGAGGATTGAACTGCTTGAAAGGAGATGACTCAAATGTCTTTTATTATTGTTGTAATTGGTCTAGTTTTCATGGTCTGCCCTATCGCTATTCAGGCTTACCAGCTCAATGTGCACCCAGGTCTGCAAATTACTTTTGCCCTGCTGGGACTGCTATTAACAATTGCTGGTGGAATACTGAGTTCATACAACAATTTCTATGTGAAACCGGAGCCAAATCAAGTACTAGTACGTACCGGTAGAGGTGGTCTCAAAGTGATCAAGGATAATGGTGGTTGGATTATTCCTATACTGCACAAGACACTACCTGTATCGCTGGAGAACGGTATTGTAAGCATCATACGCGATGGCCGTGACGAAAATAGTGAATCCTTGCGTACTAAGGATAACCTGCGTGCGCTAGTGGTAGCCGATTTTATTTTTCACATAGATCCAAGTGATGAAAATATAATTGCATCAGCACGCGCTTTTGGTGAGGCCGCCAACTCACCAGACGAGATTGCCATTAAACTGCGAGATCGTTTTGACTCAGCACTACGTTCAGCAGCGGCTGACTTTGAGCTTGAGCAGATGGTGCGGGATCGAAAATCTTATCGTGACATTGTGTTCCGTATCTCCGAAGAGACCATACATGCTGATGGTTTACGTCTTATTGATATGCCACTCAAGCGTGTAGATCAGGCGCCTAAGGAGCAGTACGATCCCAACAATATCCTTGATGCGCAGGGCCTCAAGACAATTACCTTGATGGTCACACAGGCTGAGATCGAGCGCAACAATGCAGAGCGCAATAAAGAGCAAGCAGTTACTGAGAAGAACGTTAAGACTCGCCAGCAGGTGCTTGCCCTTGAACAAGCACAAAAGCAGGCTGAAGTGGAGCAAGCTACTGAAGTGGCAAAATTCACAGCCGAGAAAGACCGTGAACAGAATGAATTTCGCATCACTCAGGAGGAAGCAATCGCGCAGCGCAATATTGCCAAGGATCGAGCGGTGCGACAAGCTGAGATTGAGAAAGAACGTGCTCTTGTGCAAATTGAGCAGCATAAACAGACTACTGAGGTCGAGCGTCTGAAAGCCATTGAGACGGCACAACGCGAGAAAGAGATTGCCATTGCAGCCAAACAAGCAGAACTAGCCACAGCAGAAGCTAAACGCCAACTGGCTGAAGCGCAACGGGAAAAGGCATCGCAAGAGGTCGTTACTGTACAGAAGGTGGCTGAGGCTGAGCGTAATGCCAAAACTACTTTGATCTCTAAACAGAATCTTATTGAACAAAAACGTTTAGAAGAGCAGATGGAAGCGGATGTGCTCGCCTATAGTCGTATTAAAGAGGCGGAAGCTTCACAAGCATCTGCTGATAAACAGGCACAAGCTACCATTACATTGGCTCAGGCGGATCAACAGGCTGCAATCCTACGTGCAGAAGGTGAGCAGAAAGCTAAGACTCTTAACGCACAAGGTATCGAGGCTGAAGCTCGTGTACCTGTCAATGTTAAGGCAGCAGAAGTCGATGTAGAGCGTAAACGTGTTGATGTGCGCGCTGCCGAGGTTGAGGTCGAACGTAAAGCCTTAGAGAATAAGCAGCAGTTTAGTGAGGCAGCACTTAACTTTGAACTGAAGAAGCTTGAGATTGAGAAGACCACCGAGTTCCGTATCGCGTTGGCCAATTCTATGGGCACGATGCTCTCTTCTACCAAGATGACTGTGTTTGGCGATCCAATCACTGCTCAAGCAATGATGACCAACTTCATGCGTGCTGCTGGTATAGGAATTACCACGGATGGTTTTATGTCTCAGTACAATCCTGCTGCTACTGAAGAAGCTCTTAAGATCGTTACTAGCAGTGGGGATGCGATCCGCAATGCGCTCTCGGGAATTCTAGGTGAAAGTGTCAATCTTTCAAATGAGAAGCTTGCCCAGATCATTTCGGCAATGATTCAGAAGAATGGTACACCAGTACTGAGTAGTACAAGCAAAGAGTAATAGAACTCTAGTAAGTAACAATGGGGCGCAATGCGCCCCATCTCTCACACACTACTATCATTAATTGTTTTTATCAGTGCTCGTGCCTGTTCTGCAATACTGGCATAGTTATCATTGGCAACAAAACCAGATTTGAAAAGACTGCCTCCCACTCCCACGGCGAAGGCGCCGGCACGAAAGAACTCACGTATATTGCTGATAGTAATGCCGCTCACCGGCATCATACGTACCTCAGGCATGGAATCTTTGAGCGATCGTATATAGGTTGGACCACCAAATGCAGAGACAGGAAAGACTTTGATGAGTGGTACACCAAAATCCCAGGCTGACATAATTTCTGTAGGAGTGGCGGCACCGGCAATGGCAAAGATCTTCTTACTTACTGAGAACTCTATAATACCAGCATTGGTGTGAGGCGAAGAGATAAATTGTGCGCCGCCTTTAATAGCACGATCCGCCATATCTATAGAGATTACGGCACCGGCACCGGCATAAATTTCATCACCATACTTGCGACGTAGATCGGAGATTACTCGTACTGCGCCAGGTGTGCTCATAGAGATCTCTATAAGCTTTATTCCCCCCACTACCGCCGCCTCAGCAGACTTAAGCGCGGTCTCGGCTGAGTCAGTGCGGACAATAGCGAAAATCTTCAACTGCTCAATAGCGCTTAGGATAGAAAAATCTATCATAATAGAGTCCAGCACGACCGCTGCATCATTTCCGCAAAATAACACGGGCGGGCGCGCCATCACCGTTCTTAACCTTCAACGGTAAACAGATCAACTCATAATCGCCCGGCTCGACTTCAGCCAGATTCAATCCTTCGATAATGATTACTCCGTTACTAAGCAGGGTTTGATGAGTAGGAAAATCTGTCGAGCGATATTGCTCAATCGAGAGGTAGTCAATACCAACCAGCTTTATACCACTCTCAACAAGAATCTCTGCAGCCTCCGGAGTTACATAAACATAGTCCTCTACAAAACGATTGCTGCTCCATAGGTAAGAATTTCGCGTCTTAAAGATAACTCGCACATGCTCGCCTAGATCAACCTCTTTGAGTAAATCAGCATCGATACGGGCAGCCGTGAACTCGACGACACGTGTACGGCCAATCAATAGATTAATAGGAATGTCTTCTACTTTAAGGCCACCATCAATAAAATGGAAAGGTGCATCGATATGCGTTCCTACATGCGAGCCAAACGAATAGTGAGTAACATTACAGGGATCACCTTTGCTAATGCTCAGGCTTAGTTCCATATGTATGGCCGGATCGCCCGGATAGACTGGCATTTCAGGGCTAATTGGCACTGAAACGTCGTAGATCTTCATGAAAAGTACTCTCCACCAAAAGACCAAATGCTAATTCAAGCCTTGTGTCTGGTCATTACCGGCAATAGACTAGGTTAGCTGACTTTGGCTTATCAAGGCAGCGATACTACCTTGTCTGGGATTGGTTGTCAAATCAGTTCTGGCCGTTAATCAAGAATGCAAAGCACTTCTTCCACTAATCTGAAGGTCGTGCAACGGTCGGAGTTTGTACCCCTGCAGTATGTAATAAACGCACTGAGGAGACACGCCGCCGTTCGACCTTATCAATTGTGAAGATAATATCTTGATGTTCAATAATATCTCCTTGAGAGAGGAGTTTACCTGCTTTAGTCATCAAGAACCCGGCTATTGTGGTATAGTCATCCGACTCAGGAAGGTTGAGACTAAGTTTACGATTGGCTTCACGTATTGAAAGGGCGCCGTCAATTATCACACTACCGTCCGGTTCGCGGTAGTAAAGTCTCTGTTCATCTGTGTCATGCTCATCTCGTATCTCACCAACAATCTGTTCCAGTAGATCTTCCATAGTTACAATTCCCTGTACCCCTCCATGTTCGTCAACAACGATAGCAAGCTGACTCTGCGCACGCCGCATCTGATGTAGAACCTCTACTAGTTGAGCTGAATCTGGAACAAACAACGGTTTGCGTAATAGCTTTGCTAGTTCTATTGGCTCACCTCGCAGTAGATAGGGAAGTACATCCTTAGTATGGATAATACCTATCATATTATCCATATGTTCTTTATAGACAGGTAGACGAGAACAACCAGAAGTTTCTAATGTACGAGTCAGTTCACTGCCACTAGCTGTGGCTTCAACAGCAATAATCTCTGGACGTGGTACCATCACTTCTCGCACTACGGTATCAGTGAAATCGAAGATGTTATGTATCATCTCCTGCTCTTCCGCAATTAGATGACCCTCTTTGTGCGAAGCGGAGACAAGTTGGCGTATCTCCTCCCCTGTATAAGCCATCGCATGCTCAAGCGTCGATTTCATACCTAGCAAGCGTATCAGCAATTGCCCAGAATTATTAAGCAGCCAGATAAGGGGGCGGAAGATTCGATAAATAAGTTCTACAATACGCGCCGACCAGAGTGCCACGCTTTCACTACGCTCAAGCGCAGCCGTCTTAGGAACGATTTCTCCAATAACTATATGCATAAAGGTGATAATAAGAAAGGCGAATACCAAGGCAAGCATATGTGCTGAGATAGAAGCGGCAATATGATCAATGCCAAGCATATTAAACCCTCTTTCAAAGAGCTTGGCAAAGGTGCCTTCCCCTATATAACCAAGGCCTAGACTTGAGATAGTAACACCGAATTGGGTTACGGAGATGAAAATGGACGGGGCTTCGGTTAGCCGCAAGGCAGCCTGCGCAGAACGTTGTCCGGCTTGCGCAAGCGTCTTGAGCCGCTGACGTTTGATGGTAACCAGCGCAAACTCCGCCGCCACGAAAAACCCGTTAGCCCCCACCAAAAAGAAGACAGCTAGGATCTTGAGTACAACAGGTAACGCAGGTTCATCCATGGAACTCAAACCCTTAGTGGTCTAGCTAACTTGCTATGTCATATTTGCTTAACCGCCGCGCTCGCGAGCCCATAGAGCAATCGCGGCGAAGGAGAAGCTTTATTGCCATGGGAAAGTTCAATTTGCCACCTGAGCGCGGGCTTGCTTGCGTTCGTGCTTGATACAGGCCTTTCGCAACGCTGAATCTACCATTTCGGCGATCTTCGTCTCATCACATGTGTAAGCTATCGCTAATTCGCTGATCACCAGGAAGCGGGCACGCTCTAACATACGTTTTTCACGGAAAGAGAGCGGTTTGAATTGGCTAAGATAGGTCAGGTTCTTCAATATTTCAGCTACTGAGAAGAGGTTGCCAGTACGCATTTTGTCAGAGAACTCTTTAAACCGGTCTTTCCAGTCTGCAGGTGGCTCGCAGAAATTGTCGCTCAACTGTTTTAAGAGTCGATCACAATCACTCATTTCTATCGGCGAGCGCAGCCCAACCTGTTTTGCATTGTTAATAGGTACCATTACAACCGAGTTAGTGGCAGATAGACGCAAGTGGTAGAAATGATTATCATTACCCTCAATATGCTTGCTGCTAATCTGTTCAATTATACCAACACCATGGTTGGGATAGACCACTTTTTCGCCAATTCTAAATGACACCGAACACCTCCATTAAAACTGCGGCCGACGCAGTCGTCTCGATAAAAGGTTTGTAGGCATGAAGAAGAACATAAGGTTACTAGGCTAAAGCGCCGTCAGCAGGCTTCAGGTTGATCATTAGGCCGTTTTCGTTATTTGATGAATTAGCATGTCACTTGCTCAGATGCGTATAGGATACATTGATATTGTACCATTGAGCTCAAGAGCGGTCAAGTAACAGTCCGGATCGGAAGTTAATACTTTCTTATATAAGAGCTTATACCCCGATCAGGGAGCTATTCTTTACAACTATAATGTCTGTTAAACGTACCCAACAATATCAAAGGCCAACTGTTCTGTTAACTTTACACCACATTATATACAAATAGTAAGAGCCGGGAGAAAGAGTAGCTTCACAGTATGCTGAGCAGTTAAAGTATGCTGATTCAATGATTGGGACAATAGATAATCAGATTGTGAGGTAAGCACTTATGTCTTCAGCAAGCCTAGCACTACTCCCAGAAGATGTCGCAGAATTGATCTCAACTAGGCGACAACTACATAAACACCCTGAACTTAAGTTTCAAGAAGTGGAGAGTGCAAGACTAGTTGCAGAACGATTGCAGGGGTTAGGCTACCAAGTACGCACAGGAATAGCTGGCACAGGTGTCGTAGGACTGCTTGAGACAGGTAGGGAGGGACCGACTGTGATGCTACGTGCCGATATGGATGCACTCCCAATCACAGAAGAGAATAGTGTCGAATATGCCTCACAGTGTGCTGGAGTAATGCATGCTTGTGGCCATGATGGTCACGTCGCTGCCCTATTGGCAACGGCAAAGCAATTGATCGCTAATAGCAATCGTTTGCGTGGCACTGTTAAATTAGTCTTTCAACCTGGCGAAGAGGGTGGCAACGGTGCGCTCAAAATGATCGAAGAAGGGGTACTGGAGTCACCACATGTTGATGCCGCATTTGGTCTGCACGTCTGGAATAATATGCCGGTCGGTAAGATTGGCGTGGTAACTGGACCACTGATGGCCTCGGTTGATGAGTTTCACCTGGTAGTTAAAGGCCGTGGTGGACATGGCGCAATGCCTCATCAGACTGTTGATGCGATCTTGGTTGCCAGCCAAATTGTCTGTGCATTGCAGACAATTGTCTCACGCCAAGTCAATCCACTCGATTGTGCAGTCGTAACTGTGGGTAGTTTCCATGCTGGCAGCGCTTTCAATATTATTGCAGAGACTGCTGAGTTGCGAGGTACAGTACGTACATTTAGTCGTGAACTCTATCAAGAGATTCCTGAACTCTTCAAGCGGATTGTACAAGGCACAGCGACAGCATTAGGTGCGCAGTGTGAGATCAAATATGAACGTCAATGTTTACCAACTATCAATGATGCAAATATGGCGGAGTTGGTACGTAATATCGCTGCTGAAGTGGTTGGTGCCGATAATGTAATCTCTGATAATACTGCGCGCACAATGGGAGGGGAGGACATGTCATTTTTCCTTGAGCGCGTTCCTGGTTGTTTCTTCTTTGTTGGCTCGCAAAATACAGACCGTGGCCTTGTCTACCCACACCACAGCCCAAAATTTGATTTCGATGAAGCAGCCCTACCCATTGGAACAGAGATCCTTTTACGTATAGCACTTCAATACCTGAAGCGGGAGTAGAGGTTTGAAAGGGCGCGGGAGCAGCTATCTTTTAATGCTTATTGGTATTCTGGCGGTAGTCATAGGAATTATTCTTAAACGTATCTTTCTAATGCCGCAATACCTAATATTTTTGCACAGTCTGGGTGGGCTCTCATTATGTATTGGAGTGTGTCTGCTGATAGTCAAGCGTAGTGAGTGAAAACAATAATTATTACAAGCTAGCCGCGATATCTTGTCGAAATAGTTCTAAGTAATAGAAAGCAGTGATAACTAGAGCATGAGTGATGCGCCCATCTGTAATGAGATTAGCAATATCTTTAAGTGGCAATAACAGTACTTCTATCTCTTCTGTATGATCAAGTTTTTGCTCGGCAACTGGACGAGCCTGCTCAGCTAGAAAAGTGTAACAGCGGTTATTTTGCAAGGCAGGATTAGGATCGCATATACCTAGTAACCGCCAACTCTCTGCCTCATAGCCAGTCTCCTCACGTAGTTCGCGACGGGCAGCGATTTCTGCGGACTCCTCAGGATCGATCATACCACCAGGGATTTCTAGCGTAACTGTGCTCATACCATGTCGATACTGCCTAATCAGCACTACTTCTCCAATATCGGTAATGGCAATAACATTTACCCAATTAGCCGGCTCGATAACAAAAAATTCGTGTGTAGTATTGGTTGAGGGCGAACAATTACTATCGCACCGTACAGTAAAAACACGACATTCAAAAACACGCTGCGAACTGTCGCGTCGCCAATTTCTCATTATGCCCCTCCCTCAAACGGTGAAATCAAAGCTTGACCCATAACTCCATAATGTTAATATAAGAGAACTTAGTAGCTTAGAAATAGTTTCCTGAGTAATCAACCTCCGCTGTCGGCGAGAAAACTAGCATGTCATCGATTGTAAAAGTCGATAAGTCACAAGGGTTGCCTGTTCAGCATACACTACGATTCAAGTTTGCCATCACCATTACACTTTTGGTAGCAACTTTGCTAGTAGTCAATGCCGCAATATTAACATTTAGCCGCGCTAATGAACTTGAGATACAGATTGAACAGAGTGGCATGAACTTCGCGCAGCTTACCCCCACTACTCTCGGTCAAGCATATCAAAAATATGGGCCGACCGAAGTATATAAATTTCGTGCCGATGTAGAGAGTCTCATACATAGGAACTCTCATATAGAACAGATAACATTGCTCGATCCGCAGGGTCATCTGCTTTTTGACTCTGCTGATCCAAGTTTCGATAGTGCTTTCAAGTCGCCACAAGGCACAGGGGTAAGAATGCCAATAGAGATATTGGAAGCGATCAATAACGTAGCGCACCTACCCAATCTTGATAATCTTCCTAAGCGTAAAACCAAAAATCAAAAGCATGAGCCTGTACTTGAGATTATTGCTCCTTACATTGACGCTTCTGGTACGGTACCGCTAGAACTGCGCTATATCATATCCTTGCGCTCTCTACGCAATCAGACATTTAGCGCTGCGCTACAGACAGGCGGTCTCACGCTTATCTCCTTACTACTTTCTATTGCTGTAGCAGTACTATTTGCCCGACGTATCACTAAGCCGCTGCACAAACTAACACTCGGTACCTCTGCCATCGCTACAGGCGATTTTGACCATAAGCTCAACATACATACTAATGATGAACTACAGGATTTGGCGCGTAACTTTAACTTTATGGCGGAAAAGTTAAAAGATAATATTACTAAGCTCGAGGATTCGAAGCTACGGCTAAGTGAATCGAACGTACGCCTAGAGCAGTCAAATGCACGTCTTGCGCAAGCCAACGAAGAGCTCAAGGAGATTGACCGCCTCAAGTCGGAGTTCCTACAAACAATGTCGCATGAGTTACGCACTCCACTATCAGCCATTAAAGGTTATAATGAGTATTTGCTTGAACAGACGGTTGGTCAGATCAATGCTAGCCAAGAGCGCGCCTTGCGCACAATTCAGCGTAATATTGATCGGCTTACTACTTATATTAATGCGTTGCTCGATTTCTCACGTATGGAGGCTGATGCAATACCGATCAATATACGGCCTTTCCATCTGCCATTGATCCTTGAGCAGGTAATAGCATCTTATCGGTCACAAATTGAGAAGAAGCGACTGAAACTGGTACGGGAACTTGAAGATAACCTTCCCGCTGTGATGGGTGACTGTGATCGTATTGCACAAGTGTTTGATAACTTGATCTCTAATGCAATTAAGTTCACATCGGAAGATGGTAAGATAATGATCTCAGCGCGATGCACTGATAAAGGGAAGAAGTTCGTTGAGATTACCGTGACAGATACTGGTATAGGTATCGCGGAACAACATCTAGATAAAATCTTTGATCGCTTCTATCAAGTCGATAGCTCTACTACACGCAAATATGGCGGCATAGGCATAGGGCTCTCATTAGTTAAGTCGATCATAGATGCCCATAAAACCTCAATAACTGTGAGAAGCCAACAACGTTTTGGTACTGCCTTCTCTTTTATGCTTGAACAGGCAGAAGAGAGTGAACTGATTGAAACAGATGCTCAGCTCGCTGTAATTGCACATAAGAAATCTTATCTGATCGAGTTGATCGATAGTGAACCGGATATCAATGAAGTGGTTAAAATCTTTCTAGTTAAGGATGGTTATAATGTCATCGATGCAGTTACAGGTGAAGAAGGCTTTCTCATCGCTTGTAAAAATCGCCCCGACCTGATTATACTTGGAGACCGTCTGCCTGACATAAATAGTCACAAGATGTTAGCTCGTTTGAAACAAGATACACATACTCAAACCATTCCAGTAATTATCTTATCTGCCGCCAAAAACGATGTAGAGAGTGCACTACCAGATGCTGCTGATCAACTGGCCAAGCCAGTAGATTTCAACCAGCTCAAAGTGAAAATCCATCAATACTTGCAACAGGGCAATACCACAAATGATCGCCCAACGGTGATGATTGTGGATGATGAGCCAGATGCTGTGCAATTGCTGCGCGACGGTCTCTCTCGTGAAGGCTTTAACACACTAGCGGCATTTAATGGCCATGGTGCTTTTAACCTACTCAAGCGAGAAGGACCACGTCCTGTTCTTATTTTGCTCGATATAATTATGCCTGAGTTATCAGGATGGGATGTGCTCACTACGCTCAAAGCAGATCCGACAACTGCACCAATCCCAGTCATATTAGTCTCAGCCAAGGGAGGCGAAGAAGATATCAAGCGTGGCTATGAGTTGGGTGCGCGTGACTATTTTATCAAGCCAGTTGAGATTAAAAATCTCTTGACTGAAATCAAGAATGTAATTCAGGAGCAGAACCAGACTGATTTTTTCATGTAACTGCATGGATAAGATGCCCTGTGGGTACCCTGCTCTAGCTAAAAGCTGACCACCTTTGCTAAAAGATGCTGGTGAATGATCAATGGGCCGTAATATTCTGGTTGTAGACGACGAGCAAGATTTATTAGATCTAATGGAGATTATTCTAGAAGCTGAAGGCTTTTCAGTTACCAAGGCAGTTAATGGTCGTGAGGCACTAACAAAAGTACAGCATCAACATCCTGATCTAATCCTCTTGGATGTAATGATGCCAGTAATGGACGGATGGGAAGTGTTGAAGACACTAAAGAATAATGAAGAGACTGCGCAGATTCCGGTAGTAATGGTTACAGCCAAAATTGGCCCGGAAGATCGCCAGCGAGGGCTACGGGAAGGCGCCTCTGAATATATCTGTAAACCATTTGCGCCCCGCGAAGTCATTAATCGGATTAAAGTTTTGTTACAATAAATATCAACCTACTTTGTCCAAGACTCAATTATTTATAAAGGACTTGATAAACTCTGGTAACGCTGCTCATACCTTTGAAACTGAGATCACCAATAGGACTAGTGCGAAACACTTCACCTAACAACTCTTTCGTCATCTCACTAATAAGTATTTCTTGGCCTTTAGCTCGTTGCATCAGTCTAGCAGCGAGATTAACAGGGTTACCAATTGCCGTGTAATCCATACGTCGCTCAGAACCTATACAGCCTACTGTCACTTCTCCTGTATTTATACCAATACCGACATCTATCGGCCTAAATCCGAGCTTTTGCATCTCAGCATTAAGTTTAATCATACGACGTTGCATAGCAATGGCAGCATTAACAGCATTGATAGCATCGTCATCACTACGATAGGGAGCACCAAAGATAGCCATTAAACCATCGCCTAAGTACTTATCGAGCGTACCATAGTTAGCAAATATGATCTCGGTCATCGCACTAAAAAACCGATTAAGTACGTCCACGACAACTTCCGGTGGACTATTCTCGGCCATTGCAGTAAATCCACGTATATCAGCAAAAAGGATTGTCACTGGCTGTGTCACCCCGCCTAGCTTAAGTTCTTGTGGTGACTGTAATATAATATCGATCACATGATTGGGCATAAAACGCTGATAGGAAGCACGTGCTACTGCCTCGCGTGCGAGTTGTTCGTAAGCACGAGCATTATCGACAGCAATAGCGGCTTGTGAGGCTACAGCATTGAGTAGATCGAGATCATCGGAACTAAAACTGTCACGCAAATCAACTTTATCAACATAGATAACTCCTAGCACACCATTCTTACCTAGCATAGGAGCACACATTACAGAATGTATATGTTGAATTGTGATGCTATCAGAAGTCAACCGACGATCGTCTTGAGCATCAACAGAGAGGAGCGAAAGTCGCTCTTCCATCACCTTGGCAGTAATGGTGCGGCTGATAGCAAGATTGCGGGTACGGTTAGCACTCTGTCTTTCCGGACGCACCTTAATAAGATAGAGTTCAAGCGAATTGACAGTTGGCTCATTAAACAGGATCGCGCACCGATCCGCTGGGGTAAGTTTGAAGAGCAACTCAACGATCTGTTCGAAGATCTTATCCGTATCGAAAACTGAACTAAGTGTCCTGCCAAGTGCATAGAGAGTCTCTAAAATCTTGACCTTCTCTTGCAGTCTTGCTTCTAAGTCCACTCGCTCAAGATCTTGATCTAGATTGCGAGTTTCATAGAGACCTGTAAAGAATGAGGCTGAACGTAACAAAACTGTCGAGCTGATTGGACTCTCGCTATAGCTCACCGAATTGCGTGTTTTATGATCAACTAACTTGAGGGCAAATGGACCAACAGAGAAGAGATCCCCATCCTTGATCCGTTTCTCAACAACACGCTCATCTTTGACATAAGTGCCGTTGGTACTATTGAGATCCAATAACAAATATTCGTTACCTATGCGCTTAAATAGCGCATGGGTATTGGAAACCTGTTTAGCTGGCAATACCAGATCGTTCTTTTTCGGATTTCGCCCGATCCTGGTCTCTGGTTTAGTGATTTTAAACTCAAAAGAATTGCCACTGACATCAGTGATAACTAATTTGGCCATAATTCGCCAAGAGTGCTACACCTTGCAATGTATGTAACGGTAATCAGCTATGATTTTACGGCGGGGAGAAGCTAAATTGCACGCAAAATATTTATCTGATGAGGGAAATATTTGCTGATCAGCGTTATATCAAGGCAGAGTGTGGATCAAACTGATCCACACCCAACTTGTTGCCTGAATGAATGGCAGCGATTACGCATGTGAGTCATCAAAGAAGGTCTTCAGCTTGCGGCTACGACTAGGATGACGTAACTTCCGCAGTGCCTTAGCTTCAATCTGCCTTATGCGCTCGCGAGTAACCGAGAAATGGCGTCCTACTTCCTCAAGAGTACGTTCATGCCCTTCAGCATCAAGACCAAAACGCATTTTAAGGATCTGGGCTTCTCTCGGCGTCAATGTATTGAGCACTTCCATGGTAGCTTCCCTTAGACTCTTGCCTACAACCATATCTGCTGGATTGAGGCTCGACTGATCCTCTATGAAGCTTCCCAATGAAGACTCTCCATCGTCTCCAATAGGGGTTTCTAGCGAAATCGGCTCCTGAGCAATCTTAAGAGCCTGGCGGACCTTGGAGACAGGTAGATCAGTGCGTGTGGCAAGCTCCTCATGAGTAGGCTCACGGCCTAATTCTTGTACCATTAGACGTGCTGTGCGTACAATCTTGTTAATGGTTTCAACCATATGTACTGGTACACGAATTGTGCGCCCTTGATCGGCAATAGCACGGGTAACTGCCTGTCGAATCCACCAGGTAGCATAAGTAGAAAATTTGTAACCGCGGCGATAGTCGAATTTTTCGACTGCACGCATTAACCCGATGTTACCTTCCTGAATAAGATCGGCAAACTGAAGCCCTCGACTGCGGTTGATATAATTCTTGGCAATTGAGACAACCAAGCGAAGGTTTGCTTCAATCATTTCACGCCGTGCCTCATTGGCCTGAGATTCAGCCTGTAGTATCTGACGCAAGCTGCGTTTGATCTCTACCGCTGAACAACAATAACGCTTCTCCAGTTCACTGATCTGGCGACGGGCAGCACGTAACTGCTTACGTAACTCCTCTTCAGAAAAAGCCACTTTCTTGGCACGTGTCGGTTTGCGAATTGGCTCTTTACCATTGTGCAAGCGAGCTTCTACCTCACCAATTACCCGATCAGCCCGTTCTAAATCGTTGACCACTTTCTGGATTAGTTCAGTGAAATAGTGTCGTATCTCGGCAGAAAAGGAGATTGTACGAATCTGACGGCTTAATTCTATACGTAGTCGTCGTAATTTACGTACCATACGAGGCAATTTAGGCGAACGCTTAGGCTCGTCGGCTAATTTCTCGCAGCAACGTCGCACCTGGCTAAACATCTTAACTGCGATTTGTAGCTTGCCAAGCGTTTCTTCCAAATATCGGCTCTCATTTTCCGCGGTAATATCATCGAGTTCCGAATCTGATGTATCAATCACATAGCGGACTGAGCGTTCACCCTTTTTGAGGGCAATCATAAGCCGCTCAAGATCCTCAACTACTACCATGGAGCGCGATTGTACTTTTTCTAATCGCCGCCGGCCACGCTCAATGCGTTTAGCAATATTCACCTCATCTTCACGTGTAAGTAAATTAACATTACTCATCTCACGCAAGTAGAGTGTCATTGCGTCGAGCGATTTGTCTGCTTCAGCACCTAACTCTGCACGACCGGCAGCAGCAGCTTCTAAATCTTCATCTTCAGGGAGCTCAACCGTCTCTGGTTCTTCAGCCCATGAGTAATCGGCATCTTCTTCGGTCGCTGAATCGATCTCAGCCAAAAATTTCTCCAGATCGATGCCAGAAACCATCGATTCGCCCCCCGACGAATCGAGATCTGTCTCCAACAATTTATCATCCAAATTGGTTCGCATAAGTTTCGATCCTTCCCACCTTCAGAGGTGGCTTTAGCGCATTTTTGTAAAAACTACCCAAATAATTTTATTGACAGTAAATATCGCATCTTATATTATAACACACTTAAGATTAAACTACAAGTCCCTATCAGTTCCTATATACAAAATATATGTCTCTCCTTAATGATAGATTGCATATAATGTGCCCCAAGGTAGTAGCTGCTGGTCTGTAACGTTAGCAACCACAATTTACAGCATCTTAAACCAACCAAACAAAGGATAAAAATTCTAAAAATCCTTATTACCGCCCAAAATACCCATGCACAATCGACTATTCTTTTATCGGCGGGGAGAATCTTCCTAATAAAGTAGGGTATAAGAGGATAACACTCAATCATTATAGGGCACTTGGGACAACAATTTGTCACCAAAGCGATAGAGGCTCGATGCTGTAAGCCTGCCGAAGTGAAGTTCAGCCGAGAAATTCCCGACCATGAAAAACCTTATAAACTTATACAGCTTACAGGCCTATTGAAACTCTCCCTGACAATCTCAGGTCTGAGCCCAGGGCTGGTAAAGCTGAGCTTCTGCGCAGTGCTAAAGCCGGCAACGTTTACCCGCCGAGGATTCATCAACTGCAAGCAGTATATTCAACCAACATTTATAAGAGTTAGTGCTGACCTTAATAATAGCTACTCCAGCTTGCTGGAAAAACTATTATTTAATAGAGTCAACCTAAACCACTCTCTAAGGATATTAGATGGCAGCACATATACTTCTGGTTGCAACAAAAAATCAAGGAAAAGTAGCGGAAATTTGCCAGCTTTTGACCAGCTTAACCTGGACTATAATTAACCTAGGAGAATTCCCTACCTTACAGGAACCCGCTGAAGTAGGATCTTCTTTTGCTGAGAACGCCCTTATTAAAGGACATTACTATCATACCAAAACTGGCTTATTGACTTTAAGTGACGACTCTGGGCTAGAGGTTGATGCACTTAATGGCGCGCCAGGAATCTATTCAGCACGCTATGCTGGGGAGCAAGCTGACGACCGTATTCGTTGTGAGAAACTTCTTACAGCACTCACTGGAATTCCTGATGAACACCGTACAGCCCGTTTCACTTGTGCAATAGCAATTGTAGGTAAGCAGACAGAGCAGGTGTTTATATCTAGCGTGGAAGGTCGTATCCTACATAGTCCACGTGGCCAGGGAGGGTTTGGTTATGACCCTATATTTGAGTATCCACCCTTGTCAAAGACCTTCGCAGAACTAACCAACAACGAGAAAGCTATGGTAAGTCACCGCGGGCGGGCACTGGCGCAAGTGTGTGACTTCTTTTCACACTGGCCTTGAAGGCCTGCCTTATGCATGTATTTAGACGTATTTAAGCAAAGTGCCGTTCCAAAAATTTTACCTATTAGGTGCATAATACTTGAATAAACTGGCCGCTTCAGCTATAGATGCTCAAAACTTTACTCTCAGCATGCTAAAGCCTAAAAGTTATAGCCATTTTAGCGTCAATTAGCTAGATTAGGTAAAACTCTAAGACTTATCTTGACAGTCTTGGCTATCTATGTTTCAAATTTAGCAGAGGAGCAGAACGGGTGCATGCAACTGGCATTTGTGCCCTATTCCTATGGCTAAACTTAAGATAATCAATAGCGATGGTCAGTCTTTTGAATTTCCCATCACGAAAGACGAGGTGAAAATTGGCCGCAGTCCCAGTAAGAACGATCTAGTACTGCCTTCTAAACAAGTATCCATAGCACATGCTAGTATCAAACGGATTAACGACCGCTTTTTGCTTACGGACCTAAAGAGCACGAATGGTACCTATGTAAATAATGAGCGTATCGCGGAACATTGGCTGAGAGATGGGGAATACTTCGCGATCGCCAATTTCACATTACAACTACTCACTATATCCAATGAGCCTGGAGTTACCTATTATGAAACGCCGCTCAGCGACCGCGCTGTGGTTCGTTCCACCTCTGTTTTTACTAACTTACTAGACGCATTTGGTGATCAACAGGAGCAAATAAATAAACGTGCTGAGTTAGAAGCAAAATTGGAAGAAAAGATCAAGGCTTTAGAGATGCTTTACGCCTTTGGTAAAACGCTCAGTTCGGTATTTGATATAGATAAAATTTTTAGCCAGATCGTTGATCTACTATTCAAAGTTACTCCTGCCGAACGTTGCGCTATACTGCTCTGGGATGAGGCTAAAGATCTGCTCGAACCACGTCTAATCAGTTTTCGTCCAGAAAGCGGCCACCTACTTGCCTCATATACTCTTAATATCAGCAGGACGATTACAAATACGGTGATTTCTCAGCGTATTGCCTTACTTTCCGAGGACTTGCAAGGGGACTATCGCTTTAACACCGCTGACTCAATAGTCTGCCAAAGCATTCACTCAGTGATGTGTGTACCAATGATAGGTAAGCAACGTGTGCTAGGAGTAATCTATGTAGATAAGTTGGGTATCACAGATCCTTTCAATAGAGATGACTTAGATCTACTTAACGCAGTCGCGGCACAAGCTGCAATAGCCGTTGACAACGCCTTTGCCTATGATCAGTTGGCTCGAGATGCTGTACAGCGAGCATCCTATCAACGCTTTCTTCCTAACAATGTAGTCGATCTTATCCTCAATTCACCGCAGCAATTGAAACTTGGTGGAGTAACACAACCAGTTACAATTCTTTTTGCTGACATACGCGACTTCATGGCAATGGTAGGGGCAAGTGAACCTGAAGTAGTAATTTATATGTTGAATCGTTTCTTTTCTGCAATGATTGATATTATTTTTGCCCATGGAGGTACATTGGATAAATTTCTCGGTGATGGGCTTATGGCACTTTTCGGTGCACCATATCAAAGCTTCGAAGATCCGAAAAACGCAGTAACCGCAGCCATTGCCATGCAACGTCGGCTAGTCACACTCAATAATGATCTGCGACGCTACGGTTTCCAATCCATAGAGATTGGCATAGGTATCAATTGTGGCGACGTTACAGTTGGCTATATAGGTTCAGAAATGCGCATGGACTATACCGCTATTGGCAACACGGTAAATCTAGCCGCACGTTTGACTAAGCAAGCTGGTGGACAACAGATTCTTATTACCGATCAGGTACGCATGGTTATTGGCGATAATTTCCAAACTCGCCTAATTCAAGGCATTAATCTCAAGGGATTGGTGAATATCCCCGATATTTACGAAGTTATTTATAACTAAATACTACTTCTTATCCTTAATTAGACCGGCACCAGGCAACGTAGAGCATTGGCAGCCAGATCTGCAATATAAATACGGCCATCAGGTGCTACTGCAATACCTGCAGGATATTCAAACTGTGCCAACTGAGCTGGACCATCCTTATAGCCTGACGTAAGACTACCTGCCACCTGAATAATGACACCTTGAGGGGTAATCTTCTTAACTGTATAATCACCTACATCAGTAACCCAACAGTTATCTTCCTGATCGATCGCTAACCCAACAGGAGATTGTAGCAAGGTATTACTACCTTCTAATGGTATTACATCGGCACCAGCCAATGTGCCGACCTTCTGTAATTGGGTTATGTAACGAATTGCAATATTATCAGTATCAACAACGAAAATATTGCCACGTGAATCTGCTGCAATAGCGCTTAGGGTGCCGAAGCGAGCTTGTGCAGCTGTCCCATCCCAAAGCCCCAACTCTGTACCCCCAGCCCAACTAGTTACACTACCCTGCCGACTTACACGGCGAACTCGATAGCGATCAGCAGCAAATATATAGCCTGCATGATATGTGACATCACGTAACTCTTCGAACATGGCCGTCATGCCTTGTCCTTCAGAACTGCCCTTTACACCTGAGCCAGCCAGGGTACTTACCACAAGGGTGGTATCTATTTTACGTAGCACATTATTGCCAAAATCGGCTACATAAAGGTTACCATCATTATCAAAAGTGAGGCCACGTGGATTTGAGAAGGTAGCAAATCCAGCTACTCCATCTTGTCGGGCACCTGCTCGACCACCAGCCACCGTGCTTACTTCGCCATTTGGAGTGACACGCCTAATAGCGTTATTGGCGAAATCAGCCACTAAAATATTGCCTTGTCGCCCAACAATAATGCCGTTAGGCCGATTAAATTTAGCCTTCCCACCAACTGCATCGACAAATCCAGCTCCTTTCCCACCCGCAACGGTTATTACCTCGTATTCCACACCTAGCCTCCAAAACAGAAATACCTATCACACTCAACATATGTATTTGGCACTCTAATACTCAGCGATATCGTATAGCTGCCGAGGTATTTTGAAACCCTCAAACACATGTGGCATTATAATCTCAACAGCGGCAACAAAACAGTAGAACGCCGAACGTTAGATTTAAAAGCAGCGGCGATGAGATTTTTTACATTAATAATCACTATTGTTCTGATCAGTCTGACGTTAATACCACCAGCAACATCTGCCCAGTTACAAGAACCATTTCAAGTAACCGGCTTAGAGCAACTCAACTTAAACAAAGAAGTGCTTGAGCGTCTTGCTCAGCAGGGTTTTGTAGTATTAATTGAAAACAGAAAGAACGCGGCCTTTCCTTATCTTGAACCCTATCTAAATCTCAAACAGGGCAAGCCCACCTATTTGCCACCTTTTATTACTGCTGATATGACTTTACGGGCATTCCAGACTATTTATGAAGAGGCACTAATTCGCTTAGAAGAAGCAAATGCGGTCAAACTTCTCACGCTTATACAGTTGCTAGTAGAAAAGACTAATGCTGGGCTTGCTACATTGCCGCCACCACGTACACACAGCGCACTTGAGCGAAATTTAAACCTATTGCAACTTACCCGTGCACTACTTGATCCAAAGTCAGCAGAAGCTACCTTCCTAGCACCTGCTATCACAGAAGAACTAACACTTATTTCTCGCGCTGCTGGTTCGGCTACCTCTCCATTACTAGGTTGTGTGATCGACTATCGTGTCTTTCAACTACCACCAGAATTACATAGTACTAACACACGCGCCCGACTATTACGTACGCTACACTGGCTTAATCAGTGGAATCTGTCTATTACAGATGATATAGAAGCCAGACAAGTACTGCTATTGACCATTGAATTTGCCCTTGATGAACGCCTGCCAATACTCTGGCAGGAGATCGACAGTACATTTAACTATTTTTATGGTCCTATGGATGCACTTAACATATTTCGGCTGATACCGATAGTTAAATACATCTTTGGGCGTGCATTGATTAGTGATGCAGAAATAACGGACACCCAAGTGGCGACATTTCAGCGATTGGTAAACCGTTTGGAAGCACCTAGAAACCCTTTCAAACTGCTTGGCCGAAAATCCATTATTGAGTCGGAAATCTTGCAGCAATTGATCGAACCTGCCGTGGTAGAACGTCCCCGACCAAGCGGACTTGATGTTGCTGCACTGCTTGGCTCGCAACGTGCGTGGGAATTGGCAGCACCAACTGGCAAAAACAGAATAAGATACTATGCCCAGTTGACCAAGGCGCGTCAGGAATTCACTATCTGGCAATTGCGCTCCCCTGTGTCACATTACAATAGGCTACTTGATTGCCTTAAAGCGCTATTGAATGTAAAGCCTGATGGTAGGCTACCGGAATTTTCTACTACACCTATCTGGCAAGATAGAATACTTACTACTGTAATGGCAGGTTGGGCAGGATATCATCACCTACCAACACGCCAACCTAAAAATAGCATTATCCTTAGCTCAATAACTTACAGTGATAGAATGCATGGCTACGTTGAACCTAATAGCAGTTTTTTTGCTGCCCTTGCCACATTAGCCATAGGGGTACGCGATACCATTGCTATCGCTCATATATACTTGCCAGAGTTGGATGAATATATACGTACAGTTGGCTTGCTTCAGAAAATGGCTGAAAAAGAGCTAGCCGCGATCGATTTCTCTGAGGATGAGATAGAATTGCTAGAAAACTATGGTGAACAGCTTATTCAACTCCAATCTGAAGGCAGTTTCTTCGATATAAATGGTAAACAAGGGTTTATTTCATTGATAAAAAGCGATCGAGCAGAAAAAGAGCTAATAGCTGCCGTAGGCCAATTGGTTCCTTTCTTTATTATTGTATCCTATCGTGGTGAGCGCTATCTTTGTCGTGGCGCAGCTTTCACTTATCATGAGTTCACAACTAGTAATGGTCCTAGAACGGACGCACAATGGTCAGATTTACAATCTTTAGGAGACTATTCCGCCATTCTTCCCTACCAACGAAACTACCTTTCTATTCAAGACTGACTATGTAGGGAAACGTAATACTACCTTGGCGCACCCGCCTTTCAATGCTAAGATGGGCGCGTCAAAACAAAGACCCCAAATCGGAGAAAGATACGATGCAGGAAGGTACAATGAGAATAGAGTACCGTGACGGGTTTGCAATTCTACATATGCAAATGGGAAAAGCTAATGCAATCAGTCCTAGTTTTCTCGCGGCTGCTTTAAAGGCATTAGATGAATTAGAAGAACAATCCGTGAACTGTATTATTCTTACTGGATACGATAAGTATTTCTCAGCTGGACTGAATCTGTTGGAGTTATGGGAATACAACCGTATACAACTGCTTGAGTTTGTACAACAATTTGAAGCTGTCTTTGTTCGTATACTGCGTCTGCCGCAAATCGTCATTGCCGCAATTAATGGACACGCGATTGCTGGTGGAGCAATCTTAGCTCAGTTGGCTGATTACCGAATTATGGTAGATGGAGATTTACGTATAGGAGTGAACGAAATAGATCTTGGTATACCTTTTCCTCGCCAAATTCTGGAAATTCTTAAGGAACGGTTACCGCGTGCCAGCTATTTTGACGTTCTCTATCGTGGCTTGCTCTTTCCCCCTCAGGAAGCCTTGCGTGTTGGTTTGATTGATGAAATCTCTGCACCAGAATCATTGGAACAACGCGCCATACTACTTGCAACAGAGTTAGCTGCTAAGAGCAAAACCGCATTGGCTTGCATTAAGCAT
>JBFLVQ010000023.1:0-33271 GCA_040758525.1 Acidobacteriota bacterium | reverse complement strand
AATAGTAATGTTCATCGTTAAGAGCTAGCGAGCTACCTTTCTATTTATCTTGATCTTCCAATATATGGTAAACACCCTGATACCCTTCACCAAATGGCTGCTTCTCTTTCTCTTTACCTTTTTCTGTAAAGCCAATCCATTCCACTTTAATAGTCTTCTTATCTACATTAGCAGCATCAATTATTGCAATGGGTTTGTCTCGATCAAATTTATCCCAAGGTAGTGATGCACCTCCGCGACCAAGATCGGTGGGGTCTTTGAAATAGATATTAACCTTCTTATTTGCTTCATCTAATTTGTAATAAGCACTGACAAAGATCTGATTTGACTCAACACAAAAACTCTCATTGACCTTATCAAATTGTATATCTAAACATTCATTACAAAAGCAGTCCTCAGCATCTTCACGTAACCATTTTCTTGTCAGCTTAGTTTTTAAGTTAACATCTTGACTACTGATCTGATTATCATTAGTAGCCTTAGGTTGTTGTTGAGGAGAGTTGGTTTCCGGCTTAGCGCTTTCTGGCTTTGCTACATTACTATTTTCAGAAGTAGTTTTTGTATTACAGCCTAACAAAACTACGACAAGACATAGAATAACGAAAAACCGTGGCATACAAAATTATATCCTTTCTATTCCATTATATTACTGCAACCACGTTAGCTACCCAAGTTTGACATACGCAATCGCACTAATAGATCATGCAATGCTGGTTTGGCGGTAGCGCTCTCAGGCAGAGAGCTGGATTGAAATGCCTCTGTTAACTGGCCACGCAACCGCTGATATTCTTGTTGATAAAAAGCTAGATCATCATCTTGTAACACCGATTTTTCCGGCCCAGATAATTTACGATCAATGAGATCAGGAATATAAGGCAATTGATACTCTACATTGAGTCGTACCAGGTTTGCTTCTATCTCACCGCTACGCATTAGATGTATACCGGTTAATAACACACGATAGACATAAAGCAGGGGCTTAACACGGCGGGGAGACTGCTTGTTAAAAAGTTTCCATTGTGTCTCGGCAAAGCCAAAATAGTGATGGCTATGATGACGTGTAATACAATTTTTCCCGATCTCTTTCAACTCTTCGTGTGTCGCACTAGTGCGTACAATTAGCGGTGAATAGAGTTGCTCTAATACATAACCATTCTTTTTTAACATTAATGAAAAGAATTTCTTTACATCGTGTGTTACTAGATCAATCTGCAATCCATCACGTATCTCAGAAACTTCTATTGTCTCGTGAGCAGAATAGAGGCCAACAATCTCGCGCGCTGGAAGAAGATGTATACCACGTAGATCATAGTCGGAGTCTGGCGAAGGAAATCCATAAAGATGTGCTCCACTGATCGTGACAAAGATCAATGGATAGGGTTGGCCAGCCACTTCTGTCTCTATTCGTGCATCTATTTCCATTGTTTACACCGCTTTTTTCAAATCATGCTACGACGCGCCTTAACAAGAAAGTCATTGGCCTTCTCATAATCAGGAAATTTTGGCAGATGCGTGATAGCAAATACTGCATCGAACTCTTGATGCAGCGAGAGTCGCCAGCTATTGACCTCTTCCCAAGGCATTTCACCAACGCGTATCGCCAGCAATCGATCCCGATAATCTTCTACACGTACGGGGACAAAGCCATCCCGTAACACACTAATCCCTGATAGCAACAATCTTATCAGGTGCATGGCATGTTTTAATTTAATCTCGCCACTGTTGCGTAGATCTTGCTCCAGCTTCTTAAACTGCGACATCACATAGCCATTATAAGTCTGATAGACAAGCTGTGAGAGGAAGATCTCGCGCATATTGAGAAGCTCCTCAGCAAGCGGTGTGATCGATTCTACTAGTGGTGTATAAAGACATTCTAGTACATTAGGATTTGCCTTGAGTGCTAGCACAAGAAATTTCTGCACCTCCCAATAGCACTCTTCTGTCTGCTGGTTTTCTAATTGTTCTGGCACTCCATAGAGAGACCATTGCATATCTGCAGGCGGTAGATAGATACCTCGACGATCTGTATCTGAACCAGCATGATCTAGACCATAAGCTCGCGAGCCAACAATGCAACGATAAATGACATGATTATAGAGATTATAATCGGCTAACACTGCACCAGAATGTAACAGTGCGTCTCCTTGAAAATGCTTGCGGATCGCTAACTCATGACGCAATAACGAGACCTCTACACCATCAGGAAAACGTACACGATAAGAGTGGAAGTTATCTGCTGGTGCCTTCACTATTACACCTACGGCGCCGCTAGGACGTAATGGGCCGCTATCAGGATTCTTCACTTCAACACGTGTTACCACTTGAGTACCGATCGGCAAGATCAGATTGGGATTAAAATGGTGTTTGTCACTCACGAGTAAATACTCCCATCTGTGTAGGCGCACCTAACTGAGCATCTTCTGGGCCGACAGGAAGAAAATGAACTGTATATGCGAAACGATGTGCGACTCTGTCTGCCCAGTTAACAAATTCTGCGCGTGTCCATTCAAACCGATGATCTTTATGACGCAAATGGCCTGCCGGTAGTTCCTCCCATTTAGCATTGTATTCTCTATTAGGGGTAGTGAGCACCACTGTTTTAGGTCTGGCAAACTCAAACAGTACTCGTTCAAAGGCAGCTAAGCGTGCAGTATCTAAATGCTCTATCACCTCAATTACTGTAGCAGCATCAAATCCACTTAAACGCTCGTCTCGATATGTAAGTGCGCCTTGAAAAAGTTTAATACGCTCCTTGTGTTGACCTGGTAGTTGATCTAGTCGTAACCGCTCACGGGCAATCTCAAGCGCACGATAAGAGATATCCATACCAACAATCTCTTTAAATCCCTTCTCGCGCAGTAGTACTTTTAATAGGCGTCCTTCTCCACAACCTAGATCAATTACACGTCGCGCCTCATACTCCTTAAGCACAGCCAATACAGCATTCAAGCGTGCTTCATTCAAGCTGATGTGTGCCTCTATGGCTGCCTCTTCTGCTGAATGCTGCTCGGCAGCAGCGTCTAGATTAGCTGCGTCATCATCAGTTAAACGGGCCAGTGCTTCTTTTACTAGACTACGCCGGTGCTTTAGGTAGCGACTAACAATAATCTCTCTTTCTGGATGTGTAGCCAGCCAACCTGCGCCATGACGCAGTAATTTCTCTACCTCTGCATCACCTACCCAGTAGTGCTTGTCATCATCCAAAACCGGCACAAGCACATAGAGATGGGACAAAAGCTCTCGTAAGCGAGATTGGCAATTCAATTCAATAGTGAAATAACTACTCTCACCCCAATCGGGAAACTTCTCATCGAGAGTGTGACGATATGCCTGCACCATATAACCGAGTGGCTCGAAGAGTCGCCGTAAAAAGGCTTCCCCGCCACGGCAGGGTAATACTGCTAGCTTTGCCTGCAAAGGTAAGACTGTCTCAACCAGTTCTGGTCGTTCTTTGCATTTGCCTAACAAGGCGCTACCAAATACTTGTGCCAGCGCTACACTCAGAAATGAAGAGGCAACATAAGGACGATCATTAACATACTGAGCAAGTGCCTGACCTTCTACAGCACCAGCATGACGGCCACGCACCAGCCCTACAGGATCGATATCAAGCAGCAGCGCTACTGTGCAGCATACCTCGTCAGCTACTGTATAAAAGACATGTGCTTGTCCAAAAGAGAGATTGAATGATTGTAACCGGGCAGGATTCTTATGTAGCAGGTAGCCTAGTTCAGTAGCAGGTTGATGCGTAGTCTTGATTGTCAGCAGCATCTCTTCTCCACAGGTAATGAAAAACCCAACCGGATTATCGGTTGGGCATATCTCTATAGGCTATCGGTTACTATGGAGGTGAAGGGAATCGAACCCTTGTCCGAAGACCTTCAGCGGCAGAATCTACATGCTTATTCACTTCCTTAAATTTTCATCACACACAGCAGCGGAAGTAACAAGCACCGTGTGCAACTAGCCCAGTTTTATCTCGCTGTCGAGCCCTGGCACTCAACTCGACTGCCAGCCTGCAAAAGTGACGTCCTTAAACAATCGGCAGGCTCAACTGCCCAAGAACGCTGACTGATTAATTAAGCAGCCAGAGCGAATTCCTGCGTATTTGCAGTTAGTTTTTCCATGCAGGTTACGGGTTACATGGTTCCCGGCATGCATCTACGCACCTCATGAATCCCCGTCGAAGCCGTGTCACCCCCAAAAAAATAATAAATAAAGCTAACAATCAATACTAGCATCAGGTATAAATTGCGTCAATTAAGCAGCCACGCGGCCAACCGGATCTTGTTGCGAAGAGCACGCTAGACAAGTTATCTTTGATTTTTCTTTATCAAACTTTTGCTGTGGTCGCGACATCTTAGCAGCGGAACTTTTACTTGGGATATGGTTAGTTAATGAATGAACAGCTTATTGGTATATTCGATTCTGGGGTAGGTGGATTAACCGTTTATCGTGCGATACGTGCACGTCTACCTAAGGAAAAGGTTATCTATTTGGGTGACACTGCACGTATCCCTTATGGCACCCGTTCACCTGCAACGGTACGTCGTTATGCACACCAAGATGCCGCCTTCCTCTATAAACATAATGTCAAGATGCTTGTGGTGGCCTGCAACACTATCTCTTCAGTAGCACTAGAATCACTACAGGAAATATTTCCTATTCCGATTCTAGGTGTTATTGAACCGGGCGCACGACGGGCAGTACGCACTACTCGCAATGGGCGGGTGGGTGTGATCGCCACAGAAGCAACCGTTGAAAGCGATGCTTACCGCAAGGCAATCCACGCGATCGATACCAATATCGAAGTCTTCTCACAAGCCTGTCCACTCTTTGTTGCGCTTGCCGAAGAAGGCTGGAGTGAGCATGCTGCTACCCGTTTGATCGCGACAGAATATTTGGCGCCGCTTAAGCAAGCCGGTATTGATACGCTAGTGCTTGGCTGTACTCATTACCCATTACTCCGGCAAACGATCCAATCGGTGATCGGCGAAGATGTTATACTACTTGACTCTGGTGAGTGTGCGGCAGATGAAGTAGAATCACTTTTGACGCATGATCAGGTGCGTGCTGCTACACAAGATAACGGCCACACCGATATCTTCTGCGTAACCGATTCGGGGCGGCGTTTCCGCCGCATTGCAACTCTCTTCTTAGGTACGCCGATCGAGAACTTGATTGCGGTAGACATCTGGGACAGCCGTACACAAGCCGATTCGGTAGGTGATCTAGACCTGCTGGCCAATGCTTTGAACGCCAGTTAATAGATAATGAAGCAAATTTCCAGTAGAAGGCGATGGTGATCCTGTGACGTTTAATACAGCCCATTATATACGTGTTGGACGCGCTAACAATGCGCTTAGAGAAGTAAGAATCACCCCAAGTTATACTAGACATGCAGAGGGTTCTACACTAATAGAATTTGGTGAAACCCGTGTGCTTTGCACGGCAAGTATTGAAGAGCGTGTACCACCCCATTTGAAGAATAGTGGTACTGGTTGGATAACCGCTGAATATGGGATGCTGCCGCGTGCTACCGAAACGCGTACACCGCGCGAGGTTGGACGTGGTGGACCTTCTGGACGCACTCACGAAATTCAGCGTCTTATTGGTCGTAGCTTGCGCACCGTAGTAGAGATGAAACGTTTAGGTGAGCGTACGGTCTATCTAGATTGTGATGTCTTGCAAGCCGATGGTGGTACACGTACTGCCGCTATTACGGGTGCATTTGTCTCACTAGTGTTAGCACTACGTCGTCTACGTGAGAAACAACGCATTGATGTGCCGGTGCGTGATTATGTTGCAGCTATCAGCGTCGGCATTATGGGCGGTCAAGTTCTGCTTGATCTAGATTATTTAGAAGACAAGAACGCTGAGGTCGATATGAATATCGTGCGCACGGGCGCAGGACGTTTTATAGAGATTCAGGGTACGGCCGAGAGCGCTCCTTTTACGCAAGAGCAGATGACCGAGATGTTGAGCGTCGCCGCTCGCGGCATTGAGCAGTTGATTACTGCGCAACGCCAAGTCCTTGGCAATCTGCGTTAATTAATAGTGACAGGCGATGAAGACTTTTTCTTCTTTCGCTTGTCAAGAAAAACTTCGTTATTGCTATGAGAGTCAAAATTAATTGCTTTAAATCTCTGCTCGTCTGTTTTGGATTGGCTCTTATGCTGATAAGCGCACATACTGTTAGTGGACAGAATGAATCTGTCTTTCAAGATCCTTCAGGAAAATATGAACTACGCTTGCCGCCTAACTGGCAAGCAGTTAACTATCAGGATGGCGCCGGCAATGCTAGAGTCGATATTATCTATCGTGACCGAGCCTATGGCTTGCTCAAGATCACACAAGAGAGTCTTAGCGATAATTCTGATCTGGATAGCCTGATAAATAACGAGATCCAGCAGAATCTACGCTTCCGGCCTGGCTATGTCTACAATAGCAATGAGCGCTTTGTTGGTGAACATGCACGTGGACAACTGTTACAGTTCGACTTCTCACAGGCTGGCACACCGAAAAAGGCTCGCCATTACTACCTCAAGGGCAACAATGTAACCGTATGGGTGCTGCGCTTTACTGGCAATCGTGATGTCTTTTCGCCACTACGCCACGAGACCGATCAGATTGCGCGTAGCTTTAAACCAGTGAAGTAGCACAGCAACAGTACGCTGGTCATCTATGTACCAGCGTACTGTAATGGTGAGACATGCTGATTCGGCCCAAGGTGCTTTCACGGCTCAAGGAGATTGCTACAATCTTCGTTGACTATGGCTTGGAAGATCTGGTCGAACGTAGCGGTGTTTACCGGCATGTCGCACGTATTAGCCAGCGTGCTGCTAATGTATTAGTGCCAGCTACTGCGCCTACACCAGCAAGGCTACGTGCTGCGTTAGAACGACTCGGCCCCACCTTTATTAAGCTTGGTCAAACACTGAGTACTCATCCTGGTCTGCTACCATTGCACTATGTTGAAGAGATGCAAAAGCTACAAGATCAAGTACAGCCTTTTGAGTTCGAGCGTGTACGTGAGATTGTACGACTAGAGTTGGGAATGGAACTGTCAGAGATATTTTATGACTTTAATGTTGAACCGCTCGCAGCCGGCTCGATTGCACAAGTTCATCAAGCTAAACTTAAAGATGGCAGCGAAGTGGCAGTAAAAGTACAACGACCAGAGATCGAACGTACAATCGAAATTGATCTAGAAATTCTCCATGACATTGCCCGATTTCTAGATACACATTCTGGATTAGGAGCTAAATTCGATTTCCCTACCCTGGCAGCAGAATTGGAACAGACAATCTCGCGCGAGCTGAACTTTCGTCAAGAGGCACGTCACGCCAATATGATACGTAATACGATAGCAGAGTTTACTCTTCTAAAGATCCCTACAATATACGATGAATTGGTAACTAAACGTGTGCTGGTATCAGAATTTCTTGTCGGTCGGCAGCTCAACCGACTACGTGATGAGAGCAAACCAGAGAATCATCATGCCCTTGCTATCGAGATGCTGCGTGGCTATCTCAAACAGGTCTGTATGGAAGGTTTCTTCCATTGTGATCCACATCCAGGTAATGTCTTGCTGCTTGCCGATGGTCGGCTTGGCCTACTCGATTTTGGCCAGATGGCCACACTAGACTCTCGTCTTAAGGATAATCTGCTGCTCTTCCTGCTCTACATAGCACAGAATCGCGGCGATCGTGTTGCCGATATCTGTTTAGAGATTGGCCTAAAGCAGGAACATATGCAGGAGGCGCGACTGCGCCGCGAAGTCTCAGCATTGGTAGCACGCTATCATAATGTGCCTCTTGATGAGTTGCAGCCTGGTCGTACAATCTTCCAGTTAGTTGAGACTTGTACAACTTATGGCCTTAAGGTGCCTGGTGAAGTAGCGCTGCTTGGTAAAACCCTTGTTAACCTAGATGGAGTTGGGCGTATTCTTGATCCTGAATTCAATCCCTTTGAAGTTATTCAAGACTATGCAGAAAAGATTATGCGCAACCAACTGCGAAGCGATCTCAATGTAGCGACAATCTACTCTTCTACACTTGATGTAAAGCGGCTACTGAGCGATCTACCACATCAAATACGGCAGATCCTAGATCGACTCTCTACCGATCGAGTACGTATCGATGTGCATATGGAGAGTGCTGAACAGATGATTACGGCAATACGCACAATCGCTAATCGTATTGCGCTTTCGCTTATTGTTGCTGCGCTTATCATTGGTTCATCTAATCTTGTTAGTATCGATGCAGGCCCACAAATAGGTGGTTATCCGCTTTTTGCTCTACTAGGTTTTCTTGCTGCTGCTGGCCTGGGAATCTTTCTTATCTTTAGCATACTATTTGGCAGAATTAGAAAAGACTAGTTAGATTGGTACAACAAGATTCTCACCAATAATCTCGCCTTGCTCGATCTGGTCACAGCGATCGCGACGTATAATCGCCACACGCTCGAACTGTGTATTAGCAGGAATGATCACATCATCACCAACAATAACTTGAGATAGTTTTGCACCGGTTTGCACCTGTACACGCTCCCAAAGTACCGATTCGCTAACTTGCGCCCCTGCGGCAATCACACTGCCTGCACCACAAACTACTCTATGGTCACCATCTTGGTAACGACCTGTACGCATAAATTGAATACTAATATCTAGGTAACGTGCTAGTGTGCTCAATTCATACCATTCACCATTGCTGATATGTGCTGCAACAATACGGCCCTCTGCAATTGCACGGGGGTAAACATCAGTAGTGGAATGAGAGAAGCGGCCACGTGGGATATAGTCGAAGATCTCTGGTTCTAATATCTGAATTCCTGTGAACATTAGCGGTGTAGACTGAGGAGTAGTCGCATCTGGGAAACCACCAAATCCTTCGATATTGCCAGCATTATCGAGTCTTACGATAGAGAAGCGTTCCCGTTGGTGATTCTCTTTGAGTATTAGTGTGGCAAGTGCGCCACGCGCACGATGGGTGGCAAGCGCGGCAGTTAGATCAATATCTGTGATCACCTTGCCATTCATCACCACAAATATTTCCCCTTCTAACCAATGACGAGCGTGATCAAGCGCACCAGAAGTGCCTAAGATCTCTTCCTCTTCGCTATAGTGGATCTGTACATGATAACTTTCGCCATTACTAAGCAGACGTCGAATCGATTCACCCTGGTGATGTAGATTAATAATCAACTCGGTAATACTAAATTGACGCAGGTATTCTACTGAGTAAGCGATCAGAGGTTTATTAAGAAAGGGGACAGCCGGCTTAGTGCGATCGACAGTAAGCGGCCAGAGCCGTGTACCAAAGCCAGCGGCTAGCACCATTGCCCGCATAACTATTAATCACCTGCAACTAGATCCTGGAAGACTAGATCTTCAAGTGGACGACCAGCAACACGGCAACGCTCGGCCTGCATACCTATATAGGTCGAGGTTATATAGTCTTTGGGCAATAGCCCAAGCGCACTCACGGCTTGAATTACTGCCTCTTCCGTGCCTTCTAGTTCGAGGAAATTGCCGATTGGCGTCTCATCGAACATTGCTTTCAGCGTTTTCTCATTATCAAAGGTAATCTTATAAACCGTGCGGTACTTCTGATAGCGGAAGAATGGTTGGTAACCGAGCCGCTCGAAGATCGCTAACATCTGCTCTGGTTCATCTGTATGGGTCTCTAGCTCTTCACGTGCCTTGAAGCGTGAGCCAGTACTAGATAACCCTTTAAAGGTGATCAAGCCGCGCCCATCAATAAAGCGTATGCGTAATGCGCTATGCTCATTCTTAAGGCGGCCATCAACTGTATCCAGCATCCAGTTGTCTTCGAAATGGCGTGGAGTTTCTAAGACTATGTTTGCCGATAACTGCTGTAATTGGTCGATGTTTTCACAGGGAATCTTAATTTCTATCTCGATATTACGGCGCGTTGCCCGTTTCGGTCTGCCCATAAAATCCCTATCGTTAAGTGTTAAGTGTTAAGTGTCGAGTGACAAGTGATCTGTGACACTAATTACATCTTTGTCACAAATAGTATCAATTCTCTCGATCAATAATAAAACTAGCGATGCTAAAGAGCGCACGCCGATAATCATTTTCCGGTAGTCCGCTCAGTAATGCCTGCGCCTCGCGGGCATAACGTAGTAACTCTGCACGTGCACGCGCCAGCGCACCGCTGGTCTCGACAGCAGTAAGGATCTCATCCTGGTGAACAGAGAGGAGATCACCTTCTGCTATCACTGATCGGATCTTAGCAATCATTTCGGTGCTAGTCCGCTCGCGCAAGTAGATGAGCGGCAAGGTTAGTTTACCTTCACGCAAGTCGTTGGCCACTGGTTTGCCAAGTTTCTCTGTTGTTGAAGTAAAATCGAGTAGGTCATCAGCAAGTTGGAAAGCAATACCGATCTTTAATCCAAAATCGCGTAGTATCTCTTGTTCAGCTCGTGTCGCCGAAGCAAGGATTGCTCCAATCTCGCAACAGGCACTAATTAGGAAAGCGGTTTTGCGACGTACTATATCTAAATACTCTTCCTCTGTGATCTCTAAGCGGCCGCGTTGAGTAAGTTGAATTAACTCGCCCTCTGTCATCAGTCGAGTAACTCGTGTAAGAATATCTAAGATCTCAAAACAGCGCTCTTTAAGTGTCGCTTCAAAGGCGGACATATAGAGCCAATCACCCGCCAACACAGCGATATCACTACCCCATTGTGCATTAACAGAGGGACGGCCACGCCGTATATCTGCAGTATCGATAATGTCATCATGGACAAGGGTGGCGGTATGTAGAAACTCCATTACTGTGGCCATACGTAACAGACTCTCACCCATCTCAGCGCCCAGTGCACGTGCTGCTAAGATGAGCAATGCCGGACGTACGCGCTTACCTCCAGCCTGCTGCAGGTATTGGCCGATACATCTCATTACCTGCACTTCTGAGCTGATCTGACGTGTAAACATCTCTTCGACACACTCTAACTCAGGCTTGATAAGTGCATAAGCTTCCATTGCCGTCAAGCGTTGTTCTGGTTGTTGTGTGCCAATTAACATATCTGAGTTCAACCCCGTGGACATCTACAAAATTGTAGCCATTGTAACGATGTTATCAAAAGAACTTTCGCGTAGTGAGATTGTATCATAAAATCCTGCCTACGCGCCGCTCTCCCCGCGCCCGTACAGGAAACTTGACGCGCTCAGGAAAGCAGGTAGACTGAAATATTTGTATCTCACAATCAACAGAAAGACAATGCGAGCATGCCGACGTTAATTGAGAAGCTATTGCTAAATCCAGAACATCATCAGTTGCGTAGCGGTTGGCAGGTGCTATGCTTCTTCTTGCTCTGGTTGACTACCAATTTCCTACTACTTAGCATCACTTATGGTCTGATTGCAGCCGTGAGTGGAGAGCCTGATATTAACAAGTTGATCGAATCCAAAGGCCAGCTCAATTTCCTTATTATTGCTTCGCAAGGTCTCATCACCGCACTACTAACTTCCGCCGTGTGCGCTCGTTATCTAGCCAAACGTAGCTTTGCCTCGATCGGTTATGATACACATCAGGGTTGGGCACGAGACTTAGGTATTGGTGCCATTGTCGCGCTATTGATGGTCTCACTAGTTGTGTTATTACAATGGCTCAGTAGAGGAACAGAATTTGTTTGGCAACCTCCTTCATTAGCAGAGACATTACGAGGGTTATCACAAACCGTTATGCTGCTCTTTATTTCTGCGGCTGTAGAAGAGTTGCTATTTCGCGGCTTTCCTATGCAAGCACTGGCTAAAAATCTACATCCAGGACTTGCTGCACTGCTGATGTCGGTACCTTTTGGGTTGGTACATATAGATAATCCTAACCATACCCTCTTTGCCACCATCAATACTATTTTAGCCGGACTCTGGCTTGCTATGGCTTACTTCAAAACACGTAGCCTCTGGTTTGCTACCGGCCTACATACAGCTTGGAATTTCTCTTTAGGTGCGCTCTACGGCCTGCCGGTCAGTGGCTACACTCAATTAGCTAAAACCTCACTTTTTAGCAGTGTTGATCATGGCCCTAACTGGCTAACCGGCAGTAGCTATGGCCCAGAAGCAGGGGCAAGTGCAACACTGGTGCTGCTAATTGCGCTACTATGGCTCTGGAAGACTAAATGGTTGCGAATTACCCCCGAGATGGCACGCCATTTTACCAAGAAGAGAGATAATATATGATCACTCATATTGTTATTTGGAAATACCGCCGCGACGTTGAGCAGTCGCTACGTAATGAACATATCGCACGCCTACGCCGACTTCCTACCATAATCACCGATATAGAGAGTTTTTCTGTTGGCTCAGATATATTGCATCTACCTCGCTCCTATGATACTGGGCTGGTTGCGTTCTTCCGTAATCGTGCTGCTCTAGATGCCTATACAGTGCATCCAGAGCATGTATTGGTAGTCGATTTTGGACGCAATATTAGTGAACATATTGCTTCTGTCGATTTTGAAAGTGAGATTTAATTTAATTGCCTTTGACAGTACGCAGTACACGCAATAGATTACCTCCTAGTATCTTCTTGATATCATTTTGCGAATAGCCCCGCGCAGCTAATGCACAAGTAATGGCAGGAAGCTTTGAGACATCTTCTAATCCACGTGGCAATGAACTGATACCATCAAAATCTGAACCTAATCCAACATGATCTATCCCTGCCACTTTCACAGCATGATCAATATGATCAATTAGTGCAGTTAGGTCAGGAGGTGGGTTACCATTATCAGCAAGAAATCGCTGAAATCGTGCAACTGCCCAAGCATCCAGATTACCGCCAAACTGCTTAGCAGATAAGGCGCCAGCACTAGGCTTATGGTAGCGAGGTTGGCGACGGCGATAGGATTCATCAACAAATTCAGAGTAAAAATTAATACAGCAGACCCCACCATTACGTGCCAAGGCACGTAGCATCTCGTCTGTGAGATTTCGCGGATGATTGGTGAGTGCGCGACAAGCAGAATGTGAAGCGATCACAGGTTGCTTACTAGTTGCCAGTACATCATAGAAAGTCTCATCAGAGGCATGTGAGATATCTATAAGCATACCTAAGCGATTCATCTCTCGTACAACTCGCTCGCCAAAATCACTCAATCCATGATGACGAACAACATCACCAGCAGCATCGGCCCAATCATTAGTATTGGACCAAGTAAGACCTAAATAACATACGCCACGTTGATAAAACTCCTCCAGTACCGTCAAGCTATTATTGATGGCATGGCCACCTTCTATCCCCATTAGAATGGCAATATCGCCATTCTCAACGGCCTCCTCAGTTTCTCCTGCAGAACGCACTAAGGTAAGCTGCTCAGAATGCTGTTTGCAGATATGCTCGATCCTATCAATAATCTGGCGAGTACGTTGGGCGGCTGCTTCACCTTGATAGATTGAATCAACGAAGATAGCAAAAAATTGTGCATCTAGGCCGCCCTCACGCATACGAGGAATGTCTAAATGGCCATCCTTGCCTCGCATTGCAAGGTCCCGTCCAGCCAGCACAAGTTGAATAGTATCAGCATGCCCATCAATAACAAGGGCATCTCTATGCAACTCTTCACAGCTAGCGACCGGTAGCGGCAAAGTGTCTGTTGAAGGTGCTGGCGCAGCTACCTGTTGATGGCCACAATTGCCCATCATTGTTACCAGTAGCAAGAACGCGCTACACCAACAGTTAAAACCTCTTTTCGCCATCGCTTGATTATTATAGTATAAATATCCGTTATCAAATGATTCCTACCGAGAGATTAGTTTTTGCTGGCAACCGTGAAAAGCACTATAATTAGTGAGCCAACTGTGCGCTTTACAAGTAAGATCAGAACAAGGCCCGCGGTTCTTAATGCTGTGGGTTCAGTTGGTAGTTCTAGCTGGGAGGCAGCGCTTGAAGTTACGAGGTTATAAGTATGCAAAAAGAGCATAAAGAAGCGAAAGAACACAAGGAGACAAAAGAGCTGAAAGAGAGTAAGTCGGGCGTATCACCGCGTATACGACTTAATCCTGATCTCAAGAGCCCGCGCGCGCAGGAGTTCGAAGATAAACTGATGGCACGTATCGTAGGACAAGAGCGTGCCGTGCGGCGTATCGCTAATCTCTATCAGATACATTTAGCAGGTTTAGCCAATCCAGGACGGCCCGTTGGTACGATGCTCTTTTTAGGTCCTACTGGTTCGGGCAAGACTCGTGTTGTCGAGGCAGCAGCAGAGGTGCTCTATAGTGATCCCAATGCTGTCATCAAGATCGACTGCGCAGAATTTCAACATAGTCATGAGATTGCTAAACTAATTGGTTCACCACCTGGTTACTTGGGCCATCGCGAAACTTCGCCGATGCTCACCCAAGAGAATCTAGACCGCTATCATAATGAACGTGATCAGATCAGTTTCGTGCTCTTTGATGAGATCGAAAAGGCATCTGACGCGCTCTGGCAATTATTACTTGGTATTCTAGACAAAGCCACCCTTACTCTAGGCGATAACCGTCGTGTCGATTTCTCCAAGGCGATGATCTTTATGACTTCAAACCTGGGTGCGAAGGAGATGTCTGAGCTGATCTCAGGCTCAATCGGCTTTGCCCCGGCACGCTTGCGTGGTACTGAACAGGATAGTGAAGTCGATCAAAAGATCTATCGTACCGCCTCGGAAGCAGCGAAACGAAAGTTCTCTCCTGAATTTATGAATCGTATTGATAAGGTGGTTGTCTTCCGCTCTCTTAAAGAGCATCACCTGCAACTGATTCTCGATCTGGAGCTGAAGGCAGTACAAGACCGTATAATGAAAGGGACGGCACAGAAATTTATCTTCCAGTGTACCCCCGAAACGAAAAAATTCCTCCTTGACGAGGGTATAGATTACAAGTATGGCGCTCGCCATTTAAAGCGTGCTATTGAACGCTTTCTTGTCTATCCGCTCTCGAACCTGGTCGCAACTGAACAGGTCAGCATGGGCGATCTGGTCCTTATTGAATTCGATATAGAATCGCGTAAGCTGATCTTCAGTAAAGAAGTAGGAGGCGCATTAATACATGCGGCTGGCGGTGAATATGCCGAACATTTCGGACTGGAAGCCGAATCGGAAGGCAGTACCGCGCTAGCTGCACGGCCCAAAGCTGCTTCTGCCTCAATTAAGAGCAGCGAGCCAGAGCCGTAACAGATTAATGGGCTGTTTCCGTTTGAGCCTTATCGCTGGCCGCTTCAGCAGGTTTATAGGCGGCCAGCAAGCGGCGCCCCTCTTCGCTGCGTGGATCGATTGTACGTACGTGTTTACGCCCCCTCATTTCCCAGATAGCGGTAATTTGACCATCCTTCTCCACCGCATGGTAGGCGATCTCATTCTCATTTTGTGAAGACATGCTTGCTCCTCCGATAGTTTATTTTGGCGAATGCCGATTCTGTCATAAGCGGGGCCAAAATGGAAGCATCAGAGGCGGCGTAGCGCAACCAAAGTATCCAACATTAATAGCAATAATGCCGCTGCCAGCGGATACTGATAACGCTCCTCACGGTCACGGGTAAGACGATCGCGGAATTCGCCTTTGTTCAAGCGGTCAACAAAAGCAACAACTAGATCAGTCTCTTTGCCATCAGGCTGTACTGGTAGATAAAGACCTTGGGTTACTTCAGCAGCGACTTGTAATAAAGTCTCATCAAGTCTGGTCACCACCAGATTACCATCATAATCATATTTGAAGCCTGAAGCGCCAATCTCATCAAGAGGAATATTACTTCCTACACTTGTACCCACTCCTACTGTTAATATAATAACGCCATTATCGGCGGCTTCATAAGCGGCGGCGCGTACACTATCGAGCGGCTCATCAGCCTGATCCTCACCATCAGATATGATCACCAATACTCTTGACTGTTTGCCAATCGACTTAAAGCTCTGTGTGGCACGCCGTATTGCCTGTACAACGGAAGTGCCTGGCTCATCCACAGCTCGACTATCAAGCGCATCAACAAAAGTTTTCAGCGCCACAGTATCTAATGTTAATGGCATTAATGCTGCACTATTACCGGCAAAAGCGATCAGTCCAACCCTATGGCTATGTAATCGCTCGATCAAATCTGCACAGAGCCGGCGTGCACGCGCTAGACGTGATGGCGACTCATCATTGGCCAACATACTTAACGAGACATCGACTGCGATTATCACATCTATACCTTTAGCCTGTACTAGATCTTGATACTGCCCCCACTGTGGACGTGCCAGTGCAATAACTCCACAGATGGCTGCTGCTAATAATAACCCTACTCGCAATCGATAATGTTTAACGGCCTGTGCCGCGCGTATAGTTGCTGGTTCACCAAGAAAATGCAGAAACTGTCGCCGCCGCCGCTCAATCAACCAATAGAAGAGCATTGCCAATGGTAGCGCCAGGCTGATCAAGTATAGATAATAAGGATGACGAAATTGGAATTCTTCCCACATCACTTCTTATGGCAATATGCGCAAATAGGTATGCTGTAGTGTCACTTCAGTTAACAGCATAACAATGGCTACAATAACCCAAGACCAGAAAAGCTCTTGATAGCGGTTATAACGTTGTACCTGTACCTCAGTGCGTTCTAGGCTATCAATCTCACGAAAGATTGTTTCTAGTGATTGGCGATCCGTAGCACGAAAGTAACGCCCCCCTGTAGTTGTAGCAATCTGGCGCAGCACATCTTCATTGAAGCCAGACTGTTGTAGTGTATAGGTGCCTGCCGGGTCGGCAGGATTACGACTAGGCATTGGCACCATACCGGTTGTGCCTACTCCTACAGCATAAACCTTTACCCCAATCACACGTGCAATTTCGGCAGCGGTCTGTGGCTCAACTGTAGTAATATTGTTATCTCCATCTGTGAGTAGTACCACAACACGACTCTTAGCATTGGAGTCGCGCAGATGATTTACACTGCTCGCCAGTGATAGCCCAATGGCTGTGCCATTGGCTTCCTGATCATTACGATCAACTAGATCAACCTGCTGCAATTGCATCTTCAAGATATCGTAATCGAGTGTAAGCGGACAACGTAACTGACTATAAGCAGCAAAAGTAATAAGGCCCAAACGATCCGCTTGACGGCCATTAATAAACTTCTCAATCATACTTTTGGCTACGCTAAGGCGACTACTAGCCTGGAAATCTTGCGCACCCATGCTTAATGAGACATCGAGTGTAATAATGATATCGATCACTTCTGTTTTGATCTGTTCAACATGCGCGATTGCCTGTGGACGTGCCAATGCTATGACAAGACAGGAGAAGGCTAATACACGTAATAACACTAGCCACTTACTCAGCCGACCGCGTAAGCTAAGGGAAACCGCCGCCGGACGCAAACGTGTTAGACTTGGCAAAACCACTGTGGAAGGTTTATGCCAGCGGCGATACCAAAAATATAAGATTAACAGATTAAGCCAGAGCAGCCAGAGCAGCCAGCCATTGGCGAAACGTATCATCGCCTTTAACCTCGGCCTGAGCGAAACTTTCGCTCACTTGAAATTAAGCGCTTTGAATAGATCGATAGCCTGACGTACGGCGCCCTGGGCCGCCTCTACAGGAGGCTGCCCACGTGCGAATTTCACCAGATCGCAAGCCGTTAAGATCTGCTCGAAAGCCGATGTCACCAGCACCGGCACACCTTTCTCAGCAAAAAGTGTAAGCAGTTCTGCAGTTGTATACTCGCAACCTTTAACACCGTAACGCGCCACGGCATAATTAACCATTATATCGGCGAGCTGTATATAAAATCGTTTTAAATCTGTACTGACTAGACCAGAGGCAATCAACAGGCGCAACTTAGCAATCGCCTCTTCTTCTAGTGTGACACGGGGTACAACTGGCGCAACTGGCCGCGGAGTAGCACGCGCTGTCAACAACCCTATAGCTGCCGATAACCAACGCGTGGCGTGCGCATCTGCAACCCTTAGTAACCAATATAGGCCAGCGCTAGCAAGCAATACGGTTAGGACAACCGGTTGTAACCAACCATTCAATGGCGCCTTGGGAAGTGGTCTGACATCCTTGATCTGCTGTTCTTGTGGCGCAGTAATCGTCTCTACATTCATCTCCAAGGGCGGTGTCTGAAGCTGTTCACCATTGCTGCCAACTATTAAGAAAGGAGGGATAGGCAACTTTCCAGTAGCAAAAGGAAGCAATGTTATCTCTATTTGTGTCTCAGCCAGTTGCCCATCAATAGCGTGTGTCTGCGCCACTGGTGGATCGTGCAATTCAAGCGGTCCCAAACCCTCTTTATCTATTTCTACCTCATACTTATTACTGGCTTGGTGGCGTATACCAATCTCTATACGCACCGGATCGCCAATAAAATGTTTCTCTTTATCCTGTACCAAGCGGACACTAATAATCTCGTCGCTACTTGCCAGGCTGGTAAGCGCGAACAGGCAGATTACTACAAGTATTCGAATCACCTTACTGCTGAATCGTCTAAGACCAATACACTGCATCATTATTGATTATCTAGCAATTGTGCCACGCTGAAAAGTCTCTTGCGAATTATCCTCGTATATCAAGTGATGAGTGATACCTTCAGGCTGATATCTGATGTACTAGACGCCGGGAACGGAGCATAAAGAGCCGACGTAGCGCGGCTTCATAAGGCTCATGTGTCTTTAAGCGTAAATAATCGATAGAAAGACGGTAAAAGAGCTTTTGCCAACGCTCCTCTTCACGACTAGCCAACTGTGCAAAGCTATCCTGAAAAGCAGCATTGGTTGTATCTACAAAGAGTCGTTCGCCGGTCTCGGCATCTTCAAACTCAAGCAGTCCAACTGGTGGTAAGAGATTTTCGCGTGCATCAGTAAGCTGTATCACTACTATATCGTGGCGGCGACTAGCAACTCGTAAGGCTCGCTCAAAGTTGGAACTTAAAAGATCAGAGACAAGAAAGACCACCGCAGGACGTCGCATCACCCGGTTTAAGTAATCGAGCGCAGTAGCAATGTCAGTACGTCGGCCCTTAGGTTGGACCAGCAGTAGATCTCGCACAATACGTAAAGCGTGTCGTGTACCGCGCTCGGGCGGTACATACTTCTCGACTTGATCTGTGAATAGTAGCAAACCCACACGATCATTATTAGCAGCAGCAGCAAACCCGAGAATACAGCAGATCTCAGCAGCAATCTCACGCTTAGTACGTGTTGCTGTAGTAAAATCGCCAGAACGAGAGAGATCAACAACCAATAGCACGGTCTGCTCACGCTCTTCAATATGTTTTTTGATATATAGACTAGCCGTACGCGCCGAAACATTCCAATCAATAAAACGAATATCATCGCCAGGAGTATAAGGCCGCACTTCTTCAAACTCCATACCACGACCACGGAAGACACTACGGTACTCGCCTGCTAGACCGGCATAGATCAACTTACGGCTATGTATTTCGAACTGTTTTATCTTGCGCGCGAGCTCCTTGGGCAGCACCAAGGATTCGCGAGGGTTGGTATTATCTGTCATTGCTTATGGCACTGACACATGATCAAGTATACGTTTGATCAATTCGTCAGATGTGACCTCTTCTGCTTCAGCCTCATAAGTTAGTATCAAGCGATGGCGCAAGACATCATAGCAGATCGCTTTGACATCTTCAGGCGTGACATAAGCCCGCCCCTTAAGATAAGCATAGGCTTTAGCAGCAATGGTAAGATAGAGCGTAGCACGTGGTGAGGCGCCAAATCTTACTAGTGATTTCAAATCCTCAAGTTTGAAAGTAGCTGGTGTGCGAGTAGCCTGTACTATGTCCAGACAATAGTCCTTTACCCGCTCATCTATATAGATCTGACTTACAGTAGCGCGCAACTGTTGTAATTGTGGTCCGGTAAGAACCTTGCTTACGACAATATTGGTTGCAGAAGCGGCTTCTCCAACCGCATTTTTCTGGGTAGCAAGCCGCTCCAGCATTTCACGCTCTTCTTTACGTGATGGATAATCGACCAATACCTTGAGCATAAAGCGATCGACTTGTGCTTCTGGCAGTGGATAAGTGCCTTCCTGTTCGATAGGATTCTGAGTAGCAAGCACTAGAAATGGCTCAGGCAATATATAGGTACTATCACCAATGGTAACTTGCCGTTCCTGCATAGCTTCAAGTAATGCACTCTGCACCTTGGCAGGAGCACGATTGATCTCATCGGCGAGGATTAGATTGGCAAAGACTGGACCACGCCGCGCAACAAACTCTCCTGTCTTTTGATTGTAAATAAGCGTGCCAATCAGATCGGCAGGAAGCAGATCCGGGGTAAACTGTATGCGGTGAAACGCTAGATCAAGACATTCTGAAAGTGTTCGCACTGTCAGTGTCTTGGCTAGTCCTGGAACACCTTCTAGCAGGATATGGCCGCCTGTAAGCAGTCCGATCAAAAGCCGTTCAAGCAAGTAACTCTGACCGATTACACGTTTGCGCACCTCACCAGTCAGTCGTGCTACCATTGCTGCCTGCTCACGCACCTGATTGCCTAATTGTTGAATGTCTATCTCCATAAACTTCGCCTGCGAGTATGATCAACTCATACTACTCTTTCACAATCAGCTTTGAGGGTCAAGATGAGCATGAAGATACTTGTATAATCCTAGGTGAGCAGAATGGCGCGGGGTACGCGCCTAGATCGTAAATAACTAGTTGTTACAAAAAAATCAACCTGCGCCTTCAACCATAATAGACTTCTTGGTCAATTCAACAATGGCGCAATTCTGCACACGAACTTTGATATAGCCACCATCCATTAATTGCAGTCTATAGACGATCTGTCCATCCTGTGAACGGTGTGAGCCGGTCACCTCAAGATCTAGATAAGGGTAGAGTTCTAATGGTAACTGGCTAATGATAAGATCGAGATTGGGCTGCCCTTGTGCAAAACTGTATGCCTCTTCCGGTAATGTCAACGGAAGGGCAATCCTTCCCAAAATCTCCTGAACTTTATCCATAGATAAGCGCCTCCTAGATTTTCATCAATGGACGATTATCTCCGTCCACTGCAGAGTATCTGCCTATGTGGCTTCCCTCTTGGCTACCTATCTTCGATTTAGTATTTTGTTAGACTCAGGGCATAGGGAATTTATATCACATCTAGCAACAGTGCGCAGCTATTATTACGTAAAAATTTATTCTGCTTGGCTGAGTTGTTCGGCCTGTTGCAATAACGCGCCATATTTATGTTGTAAGAGCGCATTTCGCTGCAATGCTTGGTTAATTAGTGACTTTGCCCCTGACACCAATGCTCGTCGACGCCCCACTTCTGTAGTGATGCGCGCTTCATCTAGTAACAGCGCGCCTTTAATCACCATTGCACTAGGAAGTTGATCATTGATTGAGAGTACTTTATCAATATTTTCTCGCCCCTGCCCTATCTCACTAGCAGCCTTTGCTGGTTGTTGCATCAACCACTGTGCCCGCTCATGATAAAGATCCGCGAGTTCTTGATAAACATCTAGATTCCCTGGATTGAAGCGCAAAGATTGTTGTAGCTGTGCTGCCGACTTTTCAAAATAGGGTTTGGGATCTTGTCCTCGACGCTGCGCTGCCCGTGCTGCTACTAACTCCAATTGCCCCATACGCAAGTACATTTCATTATGATTAGGCTGTATACGAATCGCCTTCTGTAAAGCAGTACGGGCACTATCGAGTGCCTTAGTAGGATCTGCACCATGCTCCAGTTGATACTGCCCTATGGCAGTAAAAGCAATGCCTAGATTGTTGTAAGGGGGAGCAATATTGGGATTGAGTTCTATTGCTTTGCCAAAGGCATCAATGGCACGTTGTAAGAAAGGTTGTGGATCTCTTTCATTAAGCATCTCATATTCACCCATGTTTTCACAAGCCAGGCCAAGATTGCTATAGGCATAAGCATTGTTTGGGTTGAGCTGGAGCGATTTCTCATGACTCTCAATCGCGCGCTTAAGTGCATCACGAGGATCTAATCCCTGTTCCATCTCATAGATCGCACGAGTCTTGTAAGCAACTCCCAAATTACTATAACTATAGGAACTGTCAGGACTGAGGCGAATGGTCTGTTGATAGTTCTCAATGGCAAGATCAAGTGAAGCACGTGGATCTATACCTTGTCCAAACTCATATTCGCCTCTGCTTTCATATAGGTTGCCAAGATTGTTATAAGTGTAAGAGAAGTTTGGATCAAACTGCAGCGCCTTACGATAATACTCTGTAGCACGGTCAAAGGATGAACGCGGATCCATTCCTCTATCCAATTCATAGTCACCCTGGGTTTGATAAGCAACGCCAACATTGTTATAAGCGTTGGAGAAGCGTGGTGAGAAACGTATCGACTGCTCACCCATCTCAATTGCTTTCACTAGTGATAACTTGATATCTTCACCATGTAATAATTGGTACTCAGCCTGATATAGATAGGCAAGCGATTTTTTATTATAAGCCTGACTGCTCTCTGAATTAGCCTCAAGGGCACGATCACAAGCAATCAAGGCCTGCTCAAACAACTCTTTCAAATCACCGCCTTGCTGTTGTTTTGTTTCAATGATATTAATGTAACGAGTACACTCGCCCTCATAGACAGTAGCATCGCTTTCACCAATTGCCATTGCTTCACGATAAGCATCACCAGCACGCTGATAGTTGGCAAGCGCCCCAGGGTAATCACCGCGCGACTGCTTCTCATTTCCTAACATTAGATAAATATCGCCTTCCAGTTTGCGTGCCTCATAAAGCCAAGGCACCTCTTGAAAAGCCTGTATTGCCTTGCTCAATGCTTCATCGTAACGTTTTTCGTAAAAAGCGATTAATCCTTCTACATAAGCAGGCGAATCGGTACGTACACCATTACTGGCTTTTAGATAAGTAAGTGCTGGCTCTTTATATTCCCCTTCAATCTCCCTTATACGTCGCTCGCGCACTTCTCTAGCAGCAATTCGCTGTGTCTCTTCAAGCGCCTTAAGGTAGAGTGCGCCCATTGTCTGTCCAAGCGCATAATTTACCTCCCGCGATTGGTAACCTAATTGCCGAGCTTTCTGTAAATGTTCACGGGCTAATTGATATTCTTGCAGTGTCAGGTATCCTCGCCCAATTGCGTAATGGGCTGGCCCTTGTCCAACTGGTCCTATCTGTGACAACTGATTTTCAATACCCTGTATACGTAGCTTTATCATTGCTCGCTCACGACGAGTGTCATGTAGAGGCAATAGTGAAGCAAAACGCATAATACCTTCGATCTCTTGAACACGTTGGCCGAACTCTTGACCAAACTGCTGTGCTAGACGAGCCTGTTCAGCAGCAGTTCTACGCGCTTGTAGACCCATTGCGGCTAACACTATCGTCAGCACGATAGTTAATGCCAACACAATTACCAAGGTACGATTCTTCTTCGCCTTCTTAGTTATTCGGTAAGTCCAAGTCACTGGCCGTGCCTGGATCGGCTCACCATCCAAATAACGTTGTAGATCTTCGGCAAGTGCTTTCGCGCTATCATAGCGCCGCTGCGGATCCTTCTCCAGGCACTTCATTACGATCGTTTCTAGATCTGCAGAAATACTATAATTGAATGTGCGTAGCGATTGCGGTTCTAGATCATCTTCGCCTGCCTTCATAATAAATTTTACGATCGCTGTACCTTCGAATGGTGGTCGTCCACTTAGCAATGCATAGAGCGTAGCACCCAGGCTGTAGATATCGGTATGGCAATCCAACTGATGGACTTCGCCACGCGCTTGTTCGGGTGACATATAGGAAGGTGTCCCCATAACCATTCCCGTAACAGTCTGCCCTTTTGATTCAATCTCACGCACTAACCCAAAGTCCATTACATAAGGTCGCCAACGCCCATCTTCACCATGTTCTACCATTATGTTGGCAGGCTTGATATCACGATGAATTAGTCCTATACGATGTGCAGCATGCAGCGCTTCAGCAATCTCTTTGATAGCTTTAACCTTCTCTTCCAGAGTCATATGCTCGCGCGCCCGATCGAGCGATTGGCCATCGATATACTGCATGGCGATATAGGGGTGGCCCTCTACTTCACTCACCTCATATACCTTGCAAATATGATCATGCTGTATACGCGCCTGTGCTTGTGCTTCATGGAAGAGTCGCTCTACCTGCACAGGATCATCACGGCGCAAGAATTTCAGCGCAACATTACGCCGTAAACGTAGATCCTTAGCCTTGTAGACACGGCCTATCCCGCCTTCGCCGATCAATTCAATGAATTCATAACGATCCCATTTCTCGACAGGAAAAGCTTTGGCTTGTGCAGAACGCAAAGATCGTGACAAAGGCAGGGTAAGAGAAAATTCCGAAGCACCAAATCTTATTGTGGTAGCCTCAATGCTATCAGTGCGGTTGAGATCTGCAGGCTCATTTTCGATCTCTTTAGCAAGCGCTTCTAGAGTCTCTTCATTTAAATAACCTTGATCGAGCAGACTGGCGATGCGATGCCCCCAACGTGTCGCTTGTTGTGATAGTGTCTCCGCTCGGTAAGCGACAGTTTCACTGTTATGCAACTGTGCTTCAGTAATCAATCCTTTCTCAAGTGCGCGTTGTAATATGTGATCTTCCCGGTTCCGCTCAGTCATTCATCACCTCGCTTGGCTAGGCTGGTCGTCCAGGTAGTGCGATAGGTCTTCATTTGATCTGATAATTAACGAAGAATTTTACTATCTTGTATTTCGTTTAGCTATCTGTAACGTGAAAACCCAGGTTTTTCAGGAAGGGATGGCAGCGGTTAAGAGCCGCTGCCTAACATCTTACGATCTTGATGAGAGCCGGGAAGAGCGATTTCATCCAGATTAAGGCGCACCATCCCGCCCGCATCTGTAAAAGGATCTGGTTGGTTACGAGCATTACGCCGACGCAGATAGAACCTTACAATACCAAATGGAACACCTATTATTAATGCAGATAAGGCGGTAATACCGATAATACCAAAGACACTCACTAGTATTTGGGCAGTTTTGGCCGCTTCCGATTCAAAAGTGCGTCCTCCATAAAGTGGCGGATCGGTTAGCCATTTCACCGTATAATCATATTTCACAGCATCAACAGTGCGTTGCGCCGCAGCAGTGTCCTGGAAGCCGGTTGCCTCAACGACATAATTGCCTTGTCTGTTAAGAACCATCTTTGCTTGTTCGCCAGTCGAGAGACTATTACGGTATTGGTTCAGACGGTTAAAAGCATCTCCTGCTTGTTGCGGTGTATGGTATTCAATAATTAGCAACCGCATAGACTCACTACCCTGATCATAACTGGCAATGGCTACCTCGGTACCAAAATTGGGATAAAAAGTGTAGGAACTGACATCTCGTTGCAACAAGCGGGCAAGTGCACGCGGTCCTAAAACATAACGGGCAGCACGGAGATTAAGACTGCCAGTTGGCAGATGACGTATAACCGCCGGAGGCTGATTGGCAGCCGCGACATCTTCAGCACTATAGGTCTTTATATCAAGGGCATTGAACTGTTCCGCCAGGGTTTGAGCAAGTTTAAGCATTTGCGGTACTGCATCACTACCATCAGCTTTTGCTTGAGTATTAACACGTACTTGAATAACACGTTGACCCTGCCAGAAACATACCTGTCCTTCTACTACATCTAGATCGCCTTCTACCCCAAAATCGGTTGCGGGAGCAAAAGGATCTCTATAGAAAGAATATAACCCGTAAGCCTGTGCTGGGTATTGAGCCAAAAATATCTGCACCTGGTAACGGCCATACTGCTGCTCAATAAGACTTTTTATTCCATATTCCAAATAGATATCACGATCTGGTAAAGTCTCAAGAGCAGTTAGCGAATAACTACGTGCCGCCCCTACAGGAGCAAGCCCAGCCAGCGTACCAGAGAGCAACTTGACAGTCGACTCTTGCACAGGATCTATTACACTACCCTCATCATATGCTTGTGCCGAGCCTAATATAGTTGTGCTAATTAATAGTAAAAGTGCAATAAGCAAAAAGTTTGTCTTGCGCAAACTGATCTCCTTATCGATAAAAATCTTTCTATAAGTTTACACTCTGCCTATATCCCGTCTAGCACAAATTTTTATATACTTAGACACCGCTAGGCTGAGGTAGTTCCAGCAATGAGAGCCTTTTGTAGATGATGACGTGGAAACCGCCCGTGTTGTAAAAATCCGTTGCCAATTATTAATCAGTGACAGCCGGGTTGTCAAATTCCCCGCTGTCGCCGATCTTATTGGTTAAGAAGTCTACTTGAGTAGTTCTCGTAGCACATAAGGGAGAATACCGCCATGTTGGTAGTATTCAATTTCTATAGGGGTATCGATACGCAAGATGAGCTGTACATCTTCAGTAGCGCCACTACTGCGATGAATCCTCAGCGTGACCTCTTGGCGCGGTTTAATTCCTGCCTCTAATCCTAGAATATCGAATACCTCACTACCATCCAGTTTAAGTGATTGTGCGCTTACACCCTCCTTAAACTGACAGGGCAGTACTCCCATACCAACAAGATTACTGCGATGAATACGTTCAAAACTCTGTGCAATAACTGCACGCACACCTAACAAGCGGGTTCCTTTGGCAGCCCAGTCGCGCGAACTACCTGTACCATACTCTTGGCCAGCCAACACGATCAACGGTACACTTGCCACCTGATACTTGACAGCAGCATCATAGATGCTCATACGTTCGCCATGCGGTTGATAGTTTGTCACACCACCTTCTACACCAGGCACCATCAAATTCTTGATACGTACATTGGCAAAAGTGCCTCGTGTCATCACACGATCGTTACCACGTCGTGAACCATAACTATTGAAGTCTTCATACACGACACCATGCTCAAGCAAATAACGACCCGCCGGTGAATCTTTTTTGATCGAGCCGGCTGGACTTATGTGATCAGTAGTAACTGAATCGCCAAATATCGCCAATGGCCGCGCACTTTTGATATCAGTTACCTTATCTACATCCATGCTGAACTTATCGAAGAAGGGCGGCTCTTGAATATAAGTCGATTCTGTATCCCATTGGTAGACATCTCCTACACTACTAGGGATCTCATTCCAGAGCGGGTTCTGATCAGCAAAATTCTGATAGAGCTGTCGAAAGGTTTGGGGATCCATCGCCGCCTGTAGATAGCTACGTACTTCCTCTAAGCTAGGCCAGATGTCACGTAGATAAACATCCTGATCATTGTTGCCTTTGCCAATCGGTTCACTAGAGAAGTCTATATCTACATGCCCAGCCAGCGCAAAAGCGACCACCAGCGGTGGACTCATCAGGAAATTGGCCTTAATACTCTGATGTACACGGGCTTCGAAATTGCGGTTACCACTCAATACACTTGCTGCAATTAGATCATTCTTTGTCACTACCTCTTCAATACGTGGATCCAGTGGACCGGAATTACCTATACAGGTTGTGCAACCATAGCCAACATGATAGAAGCCTAATTGATCAAGATATGGCTGCAAGCCGGTCTTGGCTAAATAGTCAGTAACTACACGTGAGCCTGGCGCAAGTGAAGTTTTTACTGTAGGACGTACTGTTAGCCCTTTCTCAACCGCTTTCTTAGCAAGAATTCCGGCTGCCAACATTACACTCGGATTTGAGGTATTGGTACAAGAGGTAATGGCAGCAATCAATACATCACCATGGCCTAGATCAATTTGGGCATTAGGGAACTCTTCTGGCGGCACTTCGGCAATACGATCCGGAGCTGGCCGATTCTCTACCATCTCTTGCTCAGTTAACGTACTAGTGTTCTGCAACTCACCATAAAAGATCGCATCAGTCTCTTGCTTACCACCACCTACTAATGGCTTACCATTAGTACCATTGACGCCAATATCGATCAGATAGCGCTTATTGAGATCATCGTCGGTCTTGTTATAGCCATTCTCAGTGATAGGTTTATGGAGAAGTTCAGTGAATTTCTCTTTCAGCTTTGGTAAATCAATACGATCCTGTGGGCGTTTGGGACCAGAAACACTTGAATGAACTTGTGATAGATCCAACTCTAGTAAAGTACTATATTCGATCTCACCTTTAGCTGGCATTCCAAACAGACCTTGAGCCTGGAAGTAACTGCGGAAGGCTTCAACCTGTTCGGCAGAACGGCCAGTAGCCTTGAGATAATTACAGGTCTCTTCATCAATCGGGAAGAAACCCATGGTTGCACCATACTCAGGCGCCATATTGGCAACCGTAGCGCGATCTGGTAATGATAGACTGGCTGCGCCTTCACCATGAAATTCGACAAATTTGCCGACAACCTTGGCCTTGCGTAACATCTCAGTGACATGTAGAACTAGATCGGTAGCGGTTGCTCCCTCGCTTAGTGTGCCGCTCATATGCACACCCACAACATCTGGAGTAAGGAAATAGACCGGCTGACCAAGCATACCAGCCTCTGCCTCAATACCACCTACACCCCAGCCTACAATACCTAAACCATTGACCATAGTGGTATGGGAATCAGTACCAACTAGTGTATCTGGATAGTAGACACCATCCTTCTCCAATACCCCTTTGGCCAAGTACTCTAGATTCACCTGATGTACAATACCAATACCGGGCGGCACAACCTTGAAGCTCTGAAATGCCTGCATTCCCCATTTAAGAAACTGGTAACGCAGCCGGTTACGCTTAAACTCCATCTCCATATTGAGTCTTAGCGCATTGGGTCCATTAGAATAGTCAACTTGTACAGAGTGATCGACAACCAGATCAACAGGCACAAGTGGTTCGATAATCTTGGAGTTTTTGCCTAGGCGAGCGACCGCCGAGCGCATTGCCGCAAGATCAACCAGTAATGGCACGCCGGTGAAATCTTGTAATACAATTCGCGCTACAATAAAGGGGATCTCCTCGGTCCGTTCCGCCTTTGGTTGCCAATTGGCGAGTGTATGTACATCATTCTCGACAATCTTCTTGCCATCACAGTTACGTAAGACTGACTCCAGTACAATACGTATACTAACTGGCAATCGAGAGATAGGACCGATTGCTTCTTTTTCCAGTTGAGGTAAGGAATAGAATTTACCAGTGCGCCCGGGACTTACCGCGAAAGACTGCAGGGTATTAAAGAGATTGTGCGGCATAGGCATCCACCCACATATATATTTAGTTAAATTTACGTTCCAAAGCAGAACGCTACATTTTAGCACAAAACTTATACATTCTAAGGCGGAATGCCTGATTCATGCCTATCTCGCTTACACTACTATAGCCCCAGATTAGCTGATTACTTGCTTAAGCCTTTCTTTACATCGTATTAATCAATTTCTTGTAAAAGCCTGCGGGCTTCTGTATACTCCTCTCGAAAATAAGGATGGGTGGTATGTCAAATGGTGAGAGTAATAATATCAGCCGGCGAAAAGCAATCCTCTCAATTGCTACGCTAACTGCGGGAGTGTTAGTCAACCCTGTTGCATTTGTAAGCGCCGCACCGGTTCAGAGTTCGCTACGCTTTGCAATTATCGGTGACTGGGGCAATGGTAATAATGATCAATTTGCCACCGCTCAGCAAATGTATACAACTTTTCAAGCTAACCCCTTCGATTTTGTCCTTACTGTAGGTGATAACATCTATCCAGATGGCAGTGGTCATCTACTGCAAAGCTATTTTGAACAGCCTTATGCTCCATTATTGCGTGCTGGTGTAAAGTTCTATGCTGCGCTTGGCAATCATGATGTTATACATGGCCGCCAAGATCAGTGCCAATATCCACTCTTTAATATGAACCAGCGATGCTACTATTCGCTTTCCCAAGGTAATGGGTTAGTGGAAATTTTTATCCTTGATTCAACAGATTTAGATCGGACACAGTTAGGTTGGTTAGAGGGTGCATTGCGTGCCTCCAAAGCAAGATGGAAACTTGCGCTCTTTCATCACCCGCTCTACTCTTCAGGTCGTTATCATGGTTCAGACCTCTCTTTACGACAGCAGCTTGAACCGCTTTTTATTCAGTATGGCGTACATATGGTCTTTTCTGGTCATGATCATATTTATGAACGCACACATCCACAGCAAGGGATTATCTATTTTGTTACTGGCGCAGCAGGTATGACACGTCAAGGTGATACTGATAGAGAAAGTGAACTGACGGCTGCCTATTTTGATACAGATAATCATTTCATGTTTATAGAAATCGATGCCCGTCAGATCAGTTATTCAGCTATTAGTGAAACTGGTAAGATTGTTGATCAAGGCAAACTGATACGATTTCGCTAACTCTATTTCAGATATAATTCTACATAACCCTCTAGACAAGAAAACTTGCTTGATCTATCTAAGGTTGTCCTTTACCGGCTTTTTCTGCTACATTCACTCTAATAAATCTGTTTGATGAAAGGACCTGGTGAACTTATGTGTGGCATTGTTGGATACGTAGGTAACAAACAAGTTGTCGATGTGATTCTCGATGGTCTACGCCGTCTAGAATATCGTGGTTACGACTCGGCGGGAATTGCCGTTGCTAACAACAATAATCTAGAAGTCCGACGCGCTTCTGGTAAGTTAAGAAATCTTGAAGAATCAATTCGCTTACATCCACTCGATGGCACATATGGATTAGGTCATACTCGCTGGGCTACACATGGTCGGCCTACTGAAGAGAATGCTCATCCTCATCGTGATTGTAGTGGCCGGATCGTCGTAGTACATAATGGTATTATCGAAAATTATCTCTCGATCAAACGAGCGCTACAACAAGAAGATCATCTCTTTGTTACAGAAACCGACACAGAAGCGGTTGCGCATCTGATCGAAAAATATTTGGATGAAGAACATAATCTTGAGAATGCGGTACGTCGCGCGGCTCGCGAGTTGAAAGGGATCTTTGCGCTAGCGGTTTTATCAGCCGATGACCAAGATAAAATTATTGCTCTACGCCAAGGCCCTCCAGTAGTTATTGGTCTTGGTAATAATGAATATTTTATTGCTTCAGATATCCCTGCGGTCCTATATCATACTCGCGATGTTTTCTTCCTAGGCGATGGCGAGATGGCTGTACTCACTCAAAGCGGTGTGATCACTACCGATTTCGATGGCAATTCTGTTACCCCTTTACGTCAGCGGATAACTTGGGATCCCATAATGGCTGAGAAGGGTGGTTTCAAGCACTTTATGCTCAAAGAGATTTACGAGCAACCACGTGCTGTGCGAGAGACGATCCAGGATCGAGAGTCGGTGGAATCAGGCAAGATCTACCTTGATGAGATGGATATTAGCATAGAAGATTTCCAACGTATGACCAATATCAAGATCGCTGCCTGTGGCACCAGTTGGCATGCTGCATTAGTTGGCAAATATATGATCGAAGAATTGGCACGTATCCCTGTCGAAGTCGATTACGCAAGTGAGTTTCGTTACCGAAATCCGATACTTGACGATCGCACAATGTTGATGGTGATCACACAATCGGGTGAGACTGCTGATACCATTGCTGCACTACGTAAGGCAAAAGAGCATGATTGTCGTATCCTTGCCGTGTGTAATGTAAAAGGTTCTATGGTGACACGCGAGTCGCACGGTACAATCCTTACTCATGCTGGTCCGGAAATTGGTGTCGCATCAACCAAAGCCTTTACATCACAGATGGTCGCCCTATATCTATTTGCTCTCTATCTTGCCCAGCAACGCGGTACACTCTCGCCAGAAGCCTGCCGTAAATATATTGCTGACCTTAATGAGATTCCTGTTAAGATCGAGGCATTACTTGGTAAAGATGATCTAATCTCAGATCTTTCCAAAGAGTTTTTCCGTTCCAGCGATTTTCTCTATCTAGGTCGTGGTATCAACTTCCCTGTAGCGCTGGAAGGAGCACTAAAACTTAAAGAGATCAGTTACATTCATGCGGAAGGCTACCCAGCCGGAGAAATGAAACATGGACCGAATGCACTTATCGATGGCCAGCTTCCTGTAGTCTTTGTTGCGCCTCGCGAAATCGGCAATCCAGCCTCAGAACTACGTTATGAAAAGACTCTCTCAAATATAGTAGAAGTGAAGGCACGTGATGGCCGTGTCGTTGCCGTAGTAACAGAAGGCGATCAGGAAGTAAAGGAAATGGCCGATTATATAATTGAAATTCCTCCTACTACCGATCTGCTTTCACCAGTGCTTTCGGTATTGCCACTGCAACTACTTGCCTATCATATTGCAGTGCGACGTGGCTGTGATGTTGATCAACCACGTAATCTCGCTAAATCGGTTACTGTGGAGTAAGAATTTTGTCTGTTATGAGGGTGTTAAAGCATATAGAAGAGGCTCAGGCGGGGAATGAAATGCATTTCTCTTAGTCGCTTAGCAATATAATTTTCACGTGTCTGCTGGTAGATTTCTGGCTCCATACGTTTTTTATGTGGGCGCAGTTGCTGATCGGCTTCTGCGCTAATCTCTTCCAACTCTTCTGTTGAGATATCACTACGCAGACTTTCATAGATCATATTCTCTAATAGCGTGAGGTCACGTTCGAGCGCTTCTGCATTAATGCCATTGGTACGATTAAGTTCGCTTATAATATCAGCAAGTCTTGATATTGCACGCCAAAGTGCTTCAGTAAGATTGCCATAACCCACTTCAAATGCATGCACCCGTGCCTGCGTGAGTTCTTCACGACGCATAGAGATAAAATTGACTACCTCTTGTTTGGGAAACAGTGCTGCTTCAGAAGTATTCTTAGCAGTACCGTTGTTACTGGCACCAACCTGTGATTCTACATAATCCTTAAAATTTGAGATCACTTCCTGCTGACAATAAAATAGTGTGTTGACACGCTTGCCACGCCGCGAAAGTTCATCTGCACCTTCAAACGATTTATTGATACCGCGTAGGACAATGTGAAGCGGAATACCCATATCTTTCCAACTCTGCACTAATGCCCAATCAAGCGGCGATATCCACATTGGCGCACCTCGCCGACTGACAAAAGCCTCTTCTACTTCCGTGAAATAGTTGTAATAATTGAGCGTTTCCATGACCACAATGTCTAGTACCAACTTATTCACACTTGGCATATATATAGCAATTTTGTTAGATCGTGTAAAGTGTCTTCCCAACTCGATCCGCAAATGATTGATCGCCTAAGGAATTTCCTGAAGAGGTGATTAGCGAGGAGGTGTTTCTGAATGTGTAGCAATGGTTATTGCCCACCAAGGTGATTCTGTTTTGCCCAGTATCGCAGCCCAATACCAGGCCGACACATCGGTCCAACCGTTGCCATTTTGATCATAGATCCTTTCGTAAACAGTAAGTGTCTCTTTACCACCACTGGCTTTGAATGCTCCCCAACGGACCTGCTT